>JBBSHN010000001.1:0-136067 GCA_038252945.1 Propionibacteriales bacterium
TCAATTCGAGAACCGAGTCATTCGGCAGTAACGTCCAGCCGGCCTCGTCGTGCACGACGCCCGAGGAAGTGACAACCCGCAGACCATCCCGCTCAGCCATCAGCAGGTCGAAGTACGGCGGCCACGACACGGATTGCGGCGGGTAGACGTCGGGCCAGAGTTTAAGGTCGCGCGGCATCCAGGAGCGGTCGTGGTGGTTGATGATGAACAGCCCGTCTGGGCCGAGCAGCATGCTGTTCAAACTGGAGGCGTGCAAACCAGCGCAGCCCGCACGCTTGGCAACAGCCGCAACCGCATGTGCCACGCGCTGTCCGTTAGCGGGCGCACCGTCCAACTCGTCCAGCAGCGCGAGAAAGATCCGCTCGCTGTCGGTCGTGCCGGTCGGACGGCGATTCGACGACGGCGACAGCAAAGCGTCGACGTCTGACGGCGGAAGCACCGCGCCGTTGTGCGCGAACGCGTAAGCGCCGTCGTCGAACGGATGGTTTTCGACGACGCGTCGGCCGTAACCCGGCGTACCCATCCGGATGTGCACCATCGCGGTAGTCGTGGACACGTTATCGAGCAAGTCACGGAACGCCGGGTCCCCGAATGCCGGCGCCGGAGAACGGCGCACCACGAGCCGACCCTCGACCTGCCACGCCGCGCCCCAGCCGTGGCAGTGCACCTCCGACAGGTGCAGCAATCGTTCCAAGGCAGCGTCTCCGAGCACCTCATGGGCGGTGAGCGGTGTCGCCGAGCACCACCCGACCAGACGGCACATCAGACGTACTTGCCCATCCCGCCGGCCACGTCGATGACCGCGCCAGTGATGTAGGACGCGCGGGAGCCAGCGAGAAAGGCAACCAGCCCTGACACCTCGTCGGTCCGGCCGAACCGCCCGAGCGGGACTTCCTGCGCCGACAGCGCCGCGAAGAACTTGTCCTTCGCCGTGTCCGGGGCCTGTCGGTCGCGGATGTTCTCCCACTGCGGCGTGTCGACAAAACCGATGTTTACACTGTTCACCAAGATCTTCTCCGCGCCGAACTCCTGCGCGAGCGCCTTGTTCAGATTCAAGCAGGCGGCACGGTTGACCGTGGTCGCGAAGAACGCCGGGTCGGGGTACTTGGCGTAGACGGCGTTGATGTTGATGACCCGCGGTGCGTCGCTGCGCCGCAGGTGGGGAAGCGCCTCGCGAAAGCACCGGATCTGCGAGAACAATTTCACGTCCAGGTCTCGATGCCAGTCCTCGTCCGTCAGCTTCTCGAAGTTGCCCGGATGTGCGCCGCCCGCGTTGTTGACGAGGATGTCAAGGCCGCCGAGACGCTCCGTCGCGGTCGCCACTAGTGACCTCACCTGCTCTGGGTCGGTGACGTCCGCGAGGACGTCCACGACGGTCGCATCCGAGAACCTCTGTCGCAACTCCGAAGCCGTGGTCTCCAAGTCGTCCTTGCTCCGAGCGCAGATAGCGACAGACGCCTCCTCGGTCAGCAGTTCCTCCGCGATCGCGCGGCCGATGCCCTTCGAGCCACCCGTCACGAGCGCGCAGCGTCCAATCAGTCCGAGCTCCATCTCAGACCGGCGGAATCTCGCGGTTCACCTGCTTGCGCGCGTGCTCGATGAGCGTCGCCCGCGGCGGCGAAAACATGTCGATTTCCTTACACGACCTGTCAAGCGTCCGTGCACCATGGGGCACCCACGACGGGATGACAGCGACGTCACCCGGGCGCATCGTCCGCGTCTCGTCACCAATCGTGAACTCAAGCTCGCCGTCGGTGACGATGACGACCTGCTCCTCCTCATGGACATGCATCGGCGCCTCGGTACGCGGCTCGAAGGACACGAAGTTGACCAGCGTGCGCTCGCAGAGCACCGGCTTGAATTCCAGACCGGACAGGAACTCCACCGAGTCGATCTGGGACATGTCAACGAAGCGTCCCGGAGCGGTCGGCTCGCCTCCCGCCTCGGTGCTGAAATGCGGCGTGCTCACGGCAGCAGATCTCCCTTCCGGACGGATACGGTCGGATATCAGCGGGGAGCCATGCCGGAGGCAGCGGCCAGCCTGGCGATGCCTTCGGGGATGTCGGCGTCCTCCACGCGGCTGTAGGACAGCCGCAGGTGCTGGCTGTCCTGGGCGCCCACGAAGAATCCTCCACCCGGCACAAACGCGACATGCGCCTCGCGGGCGCGCGCCGCCAAGGCGGTCGTGTCGACGCCCGGCAGCCGAACCCAGCAGAAGAAGCCGCCGTCGGGTCGCGACCACGTGGCTCGCGTACCGCCGAACGACGCTGACAGCGCCTCAGTCATCAATAGGGCTCGGCGCTCATAGAGAGCGCGAGCAGTTGTCACATGGTGCTCGTAGTAGCCGCCACGCACGAATTCCTCCAGCAGCCGCTGTCCGAGCGCACCCGCACACTGATCGGAGTTTTGTTTGGCGAAGACCATCTGCGCGACCACCTCGGAAGGCCCCGCGGCCCAGCCAAGGCGCACTCCCGGGAAGAACGTCTTCGAGAACGTGCCGATCTGCACCACGACGTCTGGACCCAGCGACCACAGACTTGGCGCTGACCGGTCGGCGAACCCCAGCTCGCGATAGGCGACGTCCTCGACGATCAGTACGCCGTACCGCCGGCACAGCTCTACGAGCGCCTGACGCCGCTCCTCGACAAGCGTCCAGCCGGTCGGATTTTGATGGTCGGGAATCGTGTAGACGAGCTTGGGACGCTGGCCGGAGCGCAGCAGCGTGGCTAAAGCATCGACGTCCAGGCCATGATCGTCGATCGGGACGCCGACCACGCGCGCGTCGAAGCTGACGAACCCGGTCACCGCGCCGACGTAGCTTGGCTGCTCCACGACGACGGTGTCGCCGGGGTCAAGCATGCTCTTGGCGATTAGGGTGATCGCGTCGATGCCGCCGCTGGTAACCATCAGCTCCGGCTCGTCCAGCGGCACACCCTGCGTGCTGGCGAGCCGGTCGCGTAGCAAGTCACGCACGCTGGCGATGCCCTCGCTGGCCGTGTACTGCAGGGCAACGGCGGCGTCGTCGTGAAGGAGCTTGTCCACGAGCCGCTGCAGCGTCTCGGTCGGGAATAGCGAGTGGTCAGGAAAGCCACCCGAAAAGTTGATGACATCGGAGGCGTTGGCCAGCGCCAGAATCGCCGAGAGAGTGCCGTCCCGGCCTTTAGTGCGGCGCGCGAGCCGCGTCGACCAGGCTGTCGGGCCGGCCGGAAGAACACTGGCGGCCGCCATCGGGTCTGAAATCACCTGCTGTTCCACCTTGACAGCACCTTACATTGGCCAGACGATGTCCGCTAAAAGCTTACGCAAGCCAGTCTTTACCCCTGAATGGCTAACGACGAGTGTACGTGCGGAAGGTTATGCCTACCAAACCCCCTCGGCCTGTGCGGACCGCTGGGGCTCCGCTGTGGACAGTCCGCGACCACGCCGTCTCCCCGTCCCCCCCGGTCACCCTCGACGCGGTTGACCTCCGGCTGCTCCTGCTTCTCAGCCGGGATGCCCGGTTGTCTCAGCGTAGCCTGGCCCGGGAGCTCGGCATGTCAGCGCCCGCGATTGCTGACCGCATCAGCCGCCTCGAGCGACAGGGTGTGATCACCGGCTACGGCGTGCGGCTCGACTGGGGAGCCCTCGGCTACGACTCCCCCGTCTACCTCACGATCACCGCGGTGCAGGGATACCAGCAGGGCGCGATCATGGAGGAGTTAGGGCGCCTGCCCGAGGTCGACGAGGTACTGCTCGTGACCGGCGACTTCGACATGCTGGTTCGGCTGCGGGTGCGAGACGTCCGCCACCTCAGGGATCTGCTGTTGAACCAAATTTGGCAGATCGAGGGCATCCAGCGCACTGAAACATCCATCACCATCGCGCAGATGAAAAGCAAGAACACCACCGAGCAATTGCTGGCCGCGATGCTTGATGCATCCGATAGCCGCAAGCCGGCTCCGTAGAGGGCTCCCAGAAGGAGAGTGACAGCACATGAGCAGTCAGACTGCGGAAAACCCCGCCCAATCCGCGGGCGTCGGCCGGCTGGGATTCGTCGAGTCCTACGGGTTACACACCGACGAGCAACTGGCGGCGGTCGAAGAGCTCATCGCACGCATCCGCGAGGCTGGCCTGCGCACCGTCCGGATTGTCGTCGTGGACCAGCACGGTCAGCCGCGCTGCAAGTTCCTGTCCGCGGACGCGGCTATCGCGGCGATGACGAACGGCCTCGACTTCTCCGGCGCCATATACAGCCTCGACTCGGCCAATACAGTCTTTCCGCCAGCCTTCGCTCCCGGTGGCGGGTTCGGGATCGAGGAGTTCACCGGCTTTCCGGACGTCGTCCTCGTACCCGACCCCACCACGTTTACGATCCTGCCGTGGGCGGATAGCACCGGATGGATGCTGTCGGATGCCTATTTCAGCAATGGCAAGCCGTTGCCGCTTGACCCCCGCCGGATCCTGCGGGACCAACTGGTGCGCCTCGACGGGCACTCCTTGAGCTACCTCAGCGGCCTCGAGCTCGAGTTCTACATCACCCGCAAGGTTGACCCCCGGATCTCGCTCGCGGACACCACGCAGCCGCCCGCGACACCAGTCGTGGAGCCCTTTGAATACGGCTACCAATACCTGTCCGAGGTGCGGCTCGACTCGGTGAACGACACGTTGACGGCGCTTCGGGACGGCCTCGACGCAGTCGGCCTGCTGCCGAGAGCGATGGAGGACGAGTGGGGGCCCGGGCAGATGGAATTCAGCCTCAGCCCACGCCCGGGGCTTGGTACGGCGGATGCGATGGTACTGCTCCGGAGCGCGATCAAGCAGATTTGCGCGCGGCGCGGCCTGCTCGCCAGCTTCATGTGTTGGCCGATCCTTCCCAACTTCTTCGCATCCGGCTGGCACCTGCACATGTCACTGCTCGACAGCGACGGCAAGAACGTCTTTATGGCCGAGGACGAGGTGCTGTCCACGACCGGTCGGAGCTACGTTGCCGGCATTCTCGAGCACGCCAAGGCTATGGCGGCGTTCGCCACCCCCACGATCAACGGCTACCGACGCTTCCGGCCGTACTCGTTCGCCCCCGACCGCATCGGGTGGGCTGTTGAGAACCGGGGCGCGCTCGTGCGTGTGCAGGGCGGTCCGGGCGATCCGGGAACTCACCTCGAGAATCGGCTCGGAGAGCCGGCCGCGAACCCATATCTGTACCTGGCCGCCGACCTCGCCGCCGGACTCGACGGCCTCGAGCGCAACGTCATCGCGCCGCCTGCGATCAGCGCCGACCCGTACTCGGTCGACGCGGAGCCGTTGCCGACCACACTCGACGGCGCCCTCGACGCGCTGGACAAGGCCAGGCTCTACCGCGATCAGTTCGGGGACGGTTTCGTCGATTACTGGCTGATGATGAAGCGTGCGGAATCGGCGCGGCACCGCATGGCGTGCGAGGCTGCCGACGACCCGGAGTCGGCGTCCGCCGAGTGGCAGATGCGCGAGTACTTCGAGTTCTTCTGATGGGCGTTCTGCATACGGGAGTTCCGCGGACGGCGAAAGTGCAGAGATGACCCTGCAACACGTGGTCCTCTTCAGCTATCCCGACGAACTTTCGCCAGAGGACGCCAAGGACATGCGCGACCAGATCCAATTCTGGACGTGCGGAATCCCGGGAATCCGCGCGCTGCATTTCGGCCGTGACATCACCGGCGCGCGGACACGCGGTTACCAGTACTTGCTGTACATGGAATTCAACAACGAGGACGATCTGAGGGCGTACCAGCAGCACCCCGTTCATCAGAAGTTCCTGGCGTGGGTGCTCGACCACAACTGCACACCGCTGGCGTTCGACTACCACCTGACCGACGACACGGTTTTCCTTCCCGCCAGCACGGCGGGACGGCAATCGGGGGAATGACGCAATCGGAGGAGTGACATGGCATTGGAAACAGCTCATCGGCTCGCGCCGGAGGAGCGCCTCGCAAGCGGCTCGCTTTCGATCCCGGACGCGATCGCCATCTCCGTTTCGATCCTGGCACCGGGAATGGCGATGTTCCTCAACGTGCCCGGTGTCGCGGCGGTCGCCGGTGGGTCCACGCCACTGGCGTTCCTGCTCGGCGGCGTCGCCGTTTTGGCGCTCGCCTTCGTGGTCATCGGGTTCACGCGGCGCATGGCCTCCGCCGGATACGCCTACACCTATGTCAGCCGGAGCCTGGGGCCCGAAAGCGGCTTTATGGCCGGTTGGATGTACGCGTTCGGACTGGTCTGCTTCGTGCCGATGACGATGGCCGGGGTCGCCTACCTGTTGAGTGACCTGCTCGGGCTGGGCCAGACCTGGTGGTTCCCGTTGTTTCTGATCGGCATGCTGCTGCTGGTGGTCTTATCGATTGTCCGGATCAGAGTAACGACCCGCTTGCAGCTGATCGTCGGCGTCGTGACCGTGGGAATCATCGTGATCGTCAACATCTTCACGACCGCTCAAGGCGGCCTGAACGGAAACACGTTCGCGCCGTTCACCTTCTCGCACACAGTGAGCGGTGGGTTCCACGGTGTCTTCTACGGCATCATCTTCGGAATCACGTCCTACATCGGGTTTGAGACGGCGGCCGACTTCGGCGAGGAGACCAAAAACCCCCGGCGAGCGATCCCCATCGCAATTATCGCGGCCACGGCGTTCGCGATCCTGTTCTATCTCTGGACGACCTACAGCATGGCGATCGGCGTCGGCGTGAACCGCCCCAAGCTGTACGGGTCAGGCGCCAACATCTTGTTGAAGACGATCGCCGATAACTACGTCGCCTCATGGGTCGGGACGTTGACCGAGGTCGGAGCGATGCTGTCCGCGTTCATCGTCTGCGTCGGCTGCGCCACTGCAGGGACCCGCACCGTGTACGCCATGGGCCGCGAAGGCGTGCTTCCCCGGATCTTTGGCCACACTCACCACCGGTTCAAGACACCGGCCAACGCCACGATCCTGGTCGCGCTGGTCAGCGTCGGGATGGCTCTCATCAGCTGGTACGGACTGCCGGACTTCGTGGGAGTGGGACCGGCGCTAACGACGTACTACTTCTGGGCCACGCTAGGCACCCTCGCAGTGATCGTTGTCTACATCGGGCTGTGCTTCGGCGGCATCGCGTTCTTCCGGCGTACCCACCGTCGCTGGAATCCGGTGGCGCACGTCGTGGTCCCACTGATCGGCGCGATTGTTCTCGGAGCCGCGTTGTACGGGTCGATCTACCCGGCGCCACCCACTCCAGTGAACTACACGCCGTACATCGCCCTTGCGTGGCTGGTGATCGGCCTGATAGCGGTCTTCACGCTGCGGGCACGAAATCCAGAGGCCGTCACGCGGATCGGGTCGATTCTCGGCGAGGAAGGTGGCGAGGACGCCGCGGCGCTCGACGAGAACCCGACCCAGGGAAGCACCTCCGCGCCACGGAGCTGACCGTGCCGGACCGGGTGCGCGTGCCAATGATCGACGACCACGCGCACCCATTTCCGCTAGCAGCGGATGTCCTAGATTTGGCCGAGCTGTCACTGCTCATCGACCCTGCGGCGCGTGAGCAGCGCGCTCAGGTCGCGCCACACAGGCTCGCCCTCGAACTCTTACGCAGCAGGCTCGCGGCGCTACTTGGGTGCGACCCGGACGAGGTCATCGACGCGCGCGCGGAGGCGGCCCGCGAGTGGCCCAGGTACCTGCGCCGGCTGTTTGACGACGCGGTGATCGAGGGCATGCTCCTCGACGGCGGGCCCGCGCCGCTGACGCCGTCGCAACTGCATGAACTTGCCGACACGGCTGGCCGGCAGACGTGGTCGCTGTTTCGGATCGAGTCGGTGATCGACTCACTGCTGGACAAGGAGGCTGAAGGTCCCGCGGTCGAGGCGGCGCTGGAATCCGCCGTGACGCAGGCGGCCGCTGACGGCGCTGCGGGACTGAAGACCGTAATCGCCTACCGCACGGGCCTGGCGATCGATCCGACCGTATCCGCCGAGACTGCGTATCGCTCGATCGACGCGTCCGTTCCGGTCCGTAGGCGAGCGAAACCGCTGCGGGACTACCTGTTGCGTCGTACGTTCGCGCAGTGCGGCGACCTCGGGCTGCCGATCCAGATCCACACCGGATTCGGCGACTCGGAGATCCGGCTCGCCGAGGTCGACCCCATCCTTCTCGACGACGTGCTGAAGACACCCGAGGGCTCGGCGGCGAAAGTCGTGCTAATCCACGGCTCGTTCCCGTGGCACGAGAAACTTGCGTACCTCACCCTCGTCCGTTGCAACGTCTTCGCCGAGTACTCGCTGGCCAACCTGTTCAGTCCAGTGACGACCGCCGACCGGATCCTGCGTCTGCTCGACCTGGCGCCCGCTAACCGCCTGCTCTTCGGAACGGACGGGCACGGGTCGCCCGAGACCCACTGGTTCGCTGCCTGCGTGCTGCGGTCGGCGTGGGAGGAGGTCCGAGCACGGCTCGAAGGACGAGTGCGCCCCGAATGGATCGAAGACGCCGAAGTGCGACTGTTCCGAGCGAACGCACTGGAGGTTTACCGCCTGGACCCGGCTCCGCTGTGAGCTTGTGCGTCTGCTGATGGTTGCGCTCGAGTATCGAACCGGACGTGCACGTGGTCGCCGTGAGTCGCGTCGCTGAAGTACTGAGGAGGCGGGCCGTTTGGTCCCGGCGCTGAGGTTTGAGCAGTCTTGGACCCGATTGTCGACCCAGCTGACCCCTCGTGTCTGGGGACGCGGCGCAGACACGAGGGGGGCGTCAGCTGCTCCCAACGGATGCAAGTCAGGAAAGAATGCCCACCAGCACCAGTTTCTCGGTGGCTCCCTTCACAGTCACTTCCTCGATTTCGCCGATGCCGCGCACGTACCACTTGTTGTCGAGCACGTTTGGCTCGAGGGCGGTTGTCTCTGCCGTCCGCAAGGTGTTGTGGAAGGAGCCGTACGGGACGGACTTCTGCATGGAAAGGTCAATCGCCTTGTAGGTGTCTTCGGCTTGTCCGCGGTACCACTCTTGGCGGAACTTTCGACCCAGCGTGGGAGTCGCTTGCATGAAAACACCCGGTTGGGCTCCGTCGATACCAGCGTGGAATGAGCCTTCCCTGCTGAGGACATGGCCGTGTCGATCGAGGGTCGCGGTGTCTTCGCCGAAGTACCAGACGTTGCCGCAGCTGTCCTGCGCGTAGTAGTCGCTAGTGCGTTCCTCAAGAACGCTGTTGAGGAAGAGCCGGTCCTGGACGACTCGGGTGCGGACGCCGTCGATCACTCGGGTTCTAGTTGAGGGTGCGAACAGATCGAGTGCCTTCTTGTTGTCCTTGGTGCCGGAGTAGATGAGCGTCCGACCCGGTGTGAGGGGGAACATCGGGTTGTCGACCCGGGCCGGAAATTTCGCCGGATGAAATTGCGGGTTGTATGTCGTTCCCGGGCCGTACGCCGGCAGTGCGCACGTCGCTGTTGTGCGATTGGAGACCCCCGCTGCAGCCCCTATGGCGGGAACTGACGCCGTTGCCGCGGCTGCCGCAACCGCCACCGTGACCGCTATCACGCGCCGATTCATAGCTCCTCCTGAAGATCCGCCGAACCCTCGTGAGTCCGATCTCCGCGAGACGCTAGAGCCGGCAGATGAGCCCTTGATGAGCGCCAAAGGACGGCACGCTCATCAGCGCTTCATCTGCAACGCGATACTGGAACCCGTGCGGGTTCTCATTGTCGAGGACGACCCCAAGATGGCGTCTCTGCTGCAGCGTGGGTTGCGCGAGGAGGGGCAGTACGTCGACCTGGCCGCTACTGGCGAGGAGGCGCTTTGGTGCGCTCAGTGCACACACCACGACGTGATCGTGCTCGATCTCATGCTGCCCGATGTCAACGGCGTGGAGGTCTGCCGCAGTCTGCGTCAGTTGGGGGTCTGGGCGGGCGTGCTCATGCTCACCGCTCGAGATGCCGTCCAGGACCGCGTTGCTGGTCTCGACGCGGGTGCCGACGACTACCTGGTGAAGCCGTTCGCTTTCGATGAACTACTGGCGCGTCTTCGGGCATTGGACCGCCGAGGACAGGCCGAGCGACCACCGATTCTTCAGGTCGGGCAGATCCGATTGGACCCCGCCACCAGGCGCGTTTGGCGGGATAAGTTGGAGATCGGGCTCACGGCGAAAGAGTTCGCGCTGCTACAGGCCTTCATGTCCTGCCCCGACCAGGTGCTCAGCCGCACCCAACTTTTGGACCGCGCGTGGGACTTCGCCTATGAACACAACTCCAACGTTGTGGACGTCTGCATGCGCGGCCTCCGCGAGAAGCTCGATCGACCGTTCGGTACTTGCTCGCTAGAAACGGTGCGGGGTATCGGCTATCGGCTGCGTGCCGCGTCTTCATGAGCCGACTGCCGATCAGGCTCCGGCTCGTCCTGGCAGTCACCGTGTCGATGCTCTTCCTGATCACAGCCGCCGGCACGTTCCTCTACCTGCGGCTGGGCGCGGACCTCTCTCAAGCCCTCAACCTGGAGCTTCGGCAACGAGCGCAGGACTTGGAGGTGCCGCTGAGCCGTCCAGCCACGTCGCTCAACCGGCTAGCCGGGCCAGCCCTGATCGAACAGGGTGAGAGCTTCGCGCAGGTACTCTCACCGAACGGCCGGGTCTACCAATCCACCCACACCCTGTTGGGGAAGTCGCTGCTGGGGTCCGCCGAGCTGACGCGCGCCGCCCAGTCGGGGACATACTTTGCTGACCGGTCAGCCGTTCCGGGACTCGACGAGCCAGCTCGCTTGCTGGTGACACCCATTTCTTACCGCGGACAGGCGGCCGTGCTCGTTGTTGGGGCAACGCTCCAGAATCGCGCGGAGGCGCTCTCTTCGCTCTCACACCAGCTTCTCCTGGGGGGTCCCTTGGTCCTACTGGCCACCGCTTTTGGTGGGTACCTCCTGGCCGGAGCCGCCTTGCATCCGGTGGAGTCGATGCGGCGGTCAGCGGCCAACATCTCGACCGGAGAGCTGAGTCGTCGGCTACCGACGTCGGGGGCTCACGATGAGCTCGACCGGCTCTCCGGCACGCTTAACGATCTGCTCGACCGCCTGGAGGCGGCGATCTTGCGCGAACGCGCTTTCGTGGGAGCTGCGAGCCACGACTTGCGGACTCCGCTCGCAGTGCTCAAGACAGAACTGGAACTGGCTCTGCGCCATTCCCGTGCTGAATGGGAGTTGGAAGCGACGATTCGCTCCTCTGTTGACCAGGTCGACAGATTGACGCGGCTCGCCAACGACCTTCTGTTCGTCGCACAATCGGACCAAACGTCGCCACGTGTGCTTCAGCGGATTGACACAGCAGAACTCATCCGCGGAGTTGCCGATACGTACGCCAGGCTGGCTGACCAGCACGGAAGAACCGTCCACATCGACCTGGTCGGCTCGCCCGCATGGACTGTGATGGGTGACCGAGTACAGCTGGAACGGGCCCTACGCAATCTCATCGCGAATGGACTCGAGCACGGTGAGGGCGAGCTGCGTCTGGGCATCTGCGGCAACGGCAACGCGGTGGAGCTGCACGTAACAGACCAAGGTCCCGGCTTCCCACCAGACTTCCTCGAGCACGCCTTCGAAAAGTTCACCCGGCCTGACCCGTCCCGCAGTGGGCGCGGGACCGGGCTCGGTTTGGCCATCGTCCAAGCGGTCGCACGAAGTCATCGTGGCACCGCTTTCGCCGCCAACCGCGCCGCGGGTGGCGCCGACGTCTGGCTGGTCCTGCCGTTGGCGCCAACTACTTCATCGAAGAGACAACCGACGCTCGCGGTCGAGTCACCGCCTCGCTAGGCCGGGAAGTTATCGCGTGACGGCACACCGAAGGAGACGTCATGCCGAAGGGTCATGGACCCGATGGGCGCGATGTTCAGGATTGTCGACTCCTCGACGCGTAGGTGACCCGCGGTCCTCACCGCGCGCGGCGCGGCAGATGCACCGTCCGCCTGGCAAATCTCCGGCGCGGACGTGGCGCCCGCCACGTCCGCATAGCAAACGCGCGGGGGGCCCGTCAGCTGCGCAGGTAAGACGCACCGTTCACGTCGACGATCGTGCCGCTGGAGAAACGCGCCTCCGGTGAGGCCAACCAGACCACGGCCGCCGCGACCTCCTCCGGTCGCGCTACCCGGCCGAACGGCGATTGCCCGCGCACCGCATCACCTCCCGGGCCATCTAGGATGGACCGGGCCATGTCGGTCTCGACGAACCCCGGCGCCACTGTGGCCACCGAGATGCCGTGCGGGGCGAGAGCCACCGCCATCGACTGACCGAACGCGTTCAATCCAGCCTTTGACGCGCCGTAGGCCGGGCATTCCGGCTCGCCCCGAAAGGCTCCCCGGCTCGACACGTTGACCACCGCCCCTCCCCCGGCGGCGACCAGGTGCGGCAGTGCACAGAACGTGGCATTCGCCGCGCCGAGCAGGTTCACTGCGAGGGTCTGTGACCAGGCGGACTGCCACTGCTCGTACGTGGACTGCAGCGGCGGGTGGGGGGTGAAGATGCCAGCGTTGTTGACCAAGACCGACAGGCCGCCGAGCTCGTCGGCAGCCTGCTCGATTGCGCGCCGTACCTCCTCCGGCTCGGCAAGATCTGCTTGTACGAGGACGTGACTGTCTCCCGGCAGCGATGCCAGCACCTCCTCCGCGGCTCGTTGGGAGTCGCCGTAATGAACCGCCACGCGGTCGCCGAGAGCGGCGAATGCCTTCGCCACCGCCCGCCCGATGCCGCGCGACGCCCCGGTGACGAGCACGAGTCGGCTCATCGGCAGAACTCCGCAACTCCGGACACAAGGCGTTCGACGTCAGTGGAGTTGGTGCACGGCGCGAGCCCCGCGCGGACCGCCCCCGCTTCGCCGATATCGAGCGCCCGTGCAACGTCGAAGGCCACGGCTTCATCTTGGCGCACCGCGCACCAGTTCTCCGGACCGGCCCGCATCGGCGAGGGGGGCAACGACGCTCAGCGGTCAGCGATCGCTTCGTGATGCCGGACCACCTCGGCGATGACAAAGCTCAGGAACTTCTCGGCGAACTCCGGATCGAGTCGAGCATCCGTGGCCAGCCGACGCAGCCGGGCGATCTGCTCGGCTTCGCGTTCGGGGTCACCGGGGGGCAGCCCATGGCGCTTCTTCAACCGCCCGACCTCCTGCGTGCACTTGAAACGCTCAGCCAGCAGATGCACAAGAGCCGCGTCAAGGTTGTCAATACTGGCCCGCAAGCGGCCGAGCTCGGCGACAGCGAACGCATGCCCAGAGGCAGCTCCCGCGGATTGTGCTCGGTCCGCGGGCGCCACCATGACCGGCCAGCGTAGTGCCGCCGGCAGTTCTCAGGACTTGCGCCATGGCCTCAACTAAACTCAAAGGCTGGTAGGGGGCGGACGTGCTGAAGGGGGGAAGGCGTGGCGCGACGCGTGGACCAGTTCGAGAAAGTGACCGCACGTATGCAAGGCGAGGTCGTTGAGCTCTCTGTTGTAGTTCCCTGCTACAACGAGGCGCCCGTACTCGACCGACTGCAGGCGACTCTCGTCGACGTGCTCGCGTCCTTGACGCCGGCCTTCGAAGTGGTGCTGGTCGACGACGGCAGCAATGACGGAACGTTGGACAGGATGCGGGAGATCCACGGAAGTGACCCGCGTTTCCGCTACCTCGCCCTGAGCCGAAACTTCGGCAAGGAATCGGCCATGCTCGCCGGCCTCAGCCAAGCGAGAGGTCGCGCAGTCGCGATCATGGACGCCGATCTGCAGCATCCCCCTTCCTTACTGCGCACGATGCTTCCACTCCTCGACGAGGGATACGACCAGGTGGTCGCCCGTCGCACACGCACTGGCGACGCAACGTTGCGTACGGCGCTGTCCCGCGCGTACTACCGCACGTTCAACCGACTTATCGAAGTCGACTTGCAAGACGGCGTCGGGGACTTCCGGATCCTGACTGCACGGGCCGTGCGCGCCTTGCTTTCACTCGGCGAGTACAACCGCTTCTCCAAGGGGCTCTTCGCGTGGATCGGATTCAGCACCGCTGTTGTCGACTACGAGAACGTCAGCCGGGAGGCCGGGACCTCCAAGTGGGGGCTCCGCGCGCTTTTCAACTACGGCATTGACGGTGTCATCTCCTTCAACGCCCGGCCTCTGCGGCTGGCTATCTATCTGGGACTTGCCGTGACGCTTGCCGCGTTCCTCTACGCGGCGTGGGTCGTGATCGCGGCGCTGCTGTACGGCAACTCCGTGGCGGGGTATCCCACACTCATCTGCGCCATCTCGGGTTTCGGCGGCGTGCAGCTCATACTGCTCGGCGTCATCGGCGAGTACCTGGGACGCATCTACTACGAGGCCAAGGGGCGGCCACACTTCCTGCTCAAAGAGAGCAGCAACCTGGGGGCCACGCCCGTCACCGTCATGCTCGGCCCGGAGCACGAGGAGCATGCCTTTGCTTCGGTCAACGCGAGCACCACGCCAGACTCACCGCTCGACGACCCGCGTGACCACAGGCCACGACGTTGACGCTAGAACGGATCTTCCGCTTCAGCTTGGTAGGGGTCATCAACACCACTGCGTACTACTGCCTCTATCTGCTCTTCCACGCGGTGTTTCCGTACCTTGTCGCTCACACCTGCGCCTTTGTGATCGCCATGATCGGGTCGTACTTCCTCAACTGCTACTTCACCTTTAAGACAGCACCCAGCCGGCGCAGTTTCTTGCTCTTCCCGTTGTCGAATCTCAGCAACTTCTTGATCACGACTGTTGGGCTTTATGTCCTAGTGAACGAAGTAGGGCTTGACTCTCGCTGGGCTGCTCTTCCGGCAGCCGCCATCGCCATACCCATCACCTTCGTGGTGGCCCAGTTTGCGCTCACCAGCAAGCCTCGCCCGGCTGCGTACGACGCCGCAGCCGCGACAGACTCGCCCCACCGCACTCCAGAAGCGACGCGGTGACCGCCGACGTCGCCAGACCGCTGCCTCTCGTGGACGGGCCGCACGTCGCCGATCGGCAAGGCCGCGTCTCGAGACGCGGATCGACAGTGACAGGCTCGACCAGCACCAACACCCGGCTCAGTCGATTGCTATGGCCGTTGGTGACCTGCGTGCTGACGGTCCTGTACTCGGCCGTCCCGGTGCTCATCGGGTCGCGCGACTTCTACCGACGCGGCGACAGCGCCGCGCAATTCTTGCCGACCTGGTACCACCTGGGCGAACTCTTGCGGTCGGGTTACTGGCCCCCTGTGCTCGACCCCGGCTCCTGGCAGGGCGGCAACTACTCAGCAGAAGCACTCTTCGGCATCTACAACCCACTCAATGCGCTCAACTGGCTCCTGGTCAGCGACCAGACGAACTTCAACGTCGCTGCCGCAATGGTCAAAGCGGAGTTCCTCACGATTCTTGCTCTCGGGGTCTACCTGCTGTGCCGTGAATACGGCGCATCGCCTGCAGCGGCATGCGTTGCAGCCATTGCCATGCCCTTCGCCGGCTTCACGCTCTACTGGGAGGCCGCGAGCTGGGCTTCCGGGCTCAGCGCCTTCATGTACGCTCCGCACGTCTGGTGGTCCCTTCGCAAGGTCGGTCGGGGACACCTCAACCCCCTGTGGGCGTTTCTCATCGGTGCGCTCGCGGTCACCCAGGGGAATCCGTACGGCGTGCTGGGGGCTGCAGTCGTCGGCACTGGCTTGGCCGTCGAGTTCGCGCTGCAGGGGCAGTGGGCCGGCGTTCGCCGGGTCGTGCTCACCGGTCTGTGCTTCGGGGCCCTGATACCTCTGGTGTTCGAGCCTTTGCTCGCCACAGCGTTTCTCGCTCACCGGTCTTCACTCGCCAGCATCACCAACCACGGCATGATGCGGCCGAATCTCGGCGACTTGCTGAACCTCAGCGCGCCGTCGTACCTGCCGGGCATCAAGACGTTCGTCGACCCGATGCGCGTGCCGGCCACCTACTTCACCTGGTTGCTCATTCCGCTCGTGCCGTGGCTGCGCTGGTCGACACTGCGGCCGTTGGCGCGCCGCATGGCAGGTGTCTGGACCATCGTCACCATCTTCGTGCTGCTGACGCTGTCGCCGTCGACCTTGTGGCTCTTCCGGTGGCCTTTGAGACTCGTCGAGTACTTCGAGATGTGCCTGGCGGTGGTGCTCGCCGTACTGCTTTCGGCGGGTCTCGCCCGTGACCGCGTCAAGCAACGATGGGTGGCGACGGGGGTGCTCATCGGGCTGGGCGCGTATCTGAGCTTGGCGCAAACACCTCAGGACTGGCGAGGTCACGTCGCCGCGACCTCCGTTGTCGTCGTTCTGGTGGTGTGCTTCGTCAATGCCTCGACTCGGTGGCGAACCGGAGCTTTCCCGGCAGTGATCGGAGTGCTCGGCACCTTGGCGGTGCTGACTGTGCAGACTGCGACATTCACGGAGAACAAAAGCGCTGGCAACTGGGACTTCCCCGCATCGATTCCGCATCTGCAGAAGATTCTCGGTGGCCGCTACACCGGGACGACGCTGCAGCTCGCAGACACACGCGCCATCCGCAAGCATGCGGCTAAGCGGGGCAGCCGCGTCTGGGGAGGGCTCACGTCAGGCAGCGTGTATCACGCCGCAGGCGTTGCGGCGATCAACACCTACACCGGAGTTGGCCTCGACAAATTCACCCGCCACCTGTGCATGGACTTCAAAGGGAACACACTGCCCTGCGGCTACCAGCGGGCGTTCCGGCCAACGAGCTCCCGCAGACCAAGCCTGGCGACACTGACGAAGGTGCAGACCGTCGTGATGCACCGCCATCTCTTCCATCTGTTCGGCGTGCCGCACGGCTGGTATGTCGCCGACCGGTACCGACAAGTCGTCGTGCTGCACCCGTTCGCGACGGGGAAGTATCCCGGCAGCCGCCTGAGTTGGGTCTCGAGAGACGTGCACGTCAGCTCCGCCCGCACGGTGTCCCGCACCGCCGAAGTGGTTCATCTGGCCAGCACCGGCGGGCGCGCCGGCAAGTTGATATTCGCCCGCCTCGGCTGGCCCGGATACTCAGCCAGCTTCCACAGTCAGCAGCTGCAGGTGGATCGCACCTCAGCGGGCCTGCTGGTCGTGACACTGCCCAAAGGCGCGGTGCACGGAACAGTGCGAGTGTCGTTCACGCCTCCAGGCCAGCATGTCGGCCTGGCGCTCGGTGGAGTGGGAACGCTGGGTGCTGCCGTGCTCGGGGTATGGCCGGTCATCCGCCGACGGCGGGCTGCGCCGTCAGTGTGAACGCCAGGCCTCCTCATCCTTGGTGAACTTCTGGACGTCCGCAGGGAGCTCCCCGGCGTTGAGCATGTCGATGGTCACGCGCTCGAACACCTCCCGAAGATTGGCGCGCGCAGCGATCCACACCAGTTGCAGCACCATCGCAGACTCGTTGTACTTCACCGCCTCCGGACGCAGCCCGTAGACGCTGACCAGCGGACCATCGACGGCCCTGATGATGTCTGCGACCGTGATCTCGTTCGCGTTGCGGGCCATCCGCCAGCCGCCACTTTGGCCGCGCACGCTGATGACGATGCCTGCTCGGCGCAAATCGGCCAGAATCGCCTGCAAAAAGCCGTGGGGTATGTCTTGCAGGCGGCCGATCTCCTCAGCCGAGATGGGAAGATCCCCCCGGTACGACGAGATCTCGATCAGAGCGCGCAGCGCGTAGTCAGACTTCGCCGAGACCCGCATGGCGCCATCTTGGCAGAAGCCCCAATCAGGTGCCGGTGCCACGGCGGGCCCGGAGCGAGGCGAAGACGTCGGACTGCACAGCGCCCAGCGGGCGGCCAGGCTCGACGTACCATTCGCGTCCGAAAACGAGACCGAACAGCGGCGTAGGAAGCCTCAGCAGCGCATCAAGGACGCGCAACGTGCCCCCGCGGCGTTGGCTCGCGTGAGCCGCCATCGCTGAGCGCTTGGCTTCAAGATGCCGTCGTACCGAGATCCGGTGGGTGATCTGGGAACGAG
Organism: Propionibacteriales bacterium; assembly: GCA_038252945.1. GTDB lineage: Bacteria > Actinomycetota > Actinomycetes > Propionibacteriales > Nocardioidaceae > JAUJOE01. The sequence continues at coordinate 17,901 of JBBSHN010000001.1, forward strand.
GGGTGAAAACGTTCTCGGTGCCCAGAGGAGCGGAGCGCCCAAGCGCATGGCCCACCAGGCGGAGCACCGCCAGAGTCGCACGGAAGAGCTCTGAAGGCACCGTTGCCTCCAACACGACAGGGGTGCCGGCCATTTCAGCCGCACGGGACCCGACGCGATGCACCTGAACGTGGTCGGGATGCCCATATCCACCGTTGCGGTCATAGCTGAGGAGAACGTCCGCGCCCTCCTGCGTGAGCACGGCGGCCAGCTTGGTCGCTGCCTCCTCGACCTCCACGGAAGCAAAGCCAGGGCCATGTGTGGGGTTCAGCGGTAGACCGGAGTCGGGATAACCCAGGCAGATCACACGCGCACAGCCCAACACGGCGGCGGAGGCCTTGAGCTCTGCGGAACGAACGCCCCCAAGCTCTTCGCCGAACCCGTCGCTGCTCCCGCGCAGCCCACGCTCGCCCAAGGTCGCCGCGACGACTACGACGCGATGGCCGTCAGCTGCGGCCTGCGCCAGAGTGCCCCCGGTCAACAGCGCCTCATCGTCGGGGTGGGCATGAAACGCCACCACGGTGTAGCGCCTCGCCGAGTCAGCGGTGCCTGGCGCTGAAGCCTCGGTCACCTGCTGGCAGCGGCGGCTCGAGGCTCTGGAGCGCCGCATGCGGCGTAGGCGGCGTCATTGCAGTCCATTGCGTTTGCCCACGTCAGCGCGGAGGGAGTGGTGCGGTTGTGCTCGGAGATTCGGCGTCGCAGGTCATCATCCTCGATCAGCTGACGTAATCGCATCATCATGTGCACGTCGGATCGACACAAGAAGCCTTCGACGCCGTCCGCGATGAACTCCGACATTCCGCTTCCGGCGTGACCCACGACGGGAAGGCCGACGCAACGAGCCTCAAGAGCAGCCAGCCCGAACGACTCGAGCAGTGCCGGTGCCGCGTACAGGTCGGCGCCGGCCAAGGTGGCGAGGACGTCCGCCGTGCGGAGTCGTCCCGTGATGTGCACCTTGACGCTCTGCTTCCGGCGGGCCATGCGAGATTCGACGCTGACCCGCAATGGTCCGTCCCCGACGATGACGAGCTCGACCGGTACCTTCGCATGTTTGGCCAGTGCTTCGACCGTCCGCAAGAGCTGATGCGGCCGCTTACGGCGGGCGATCCGCATGGTGCTCACGATCCGCAGCGGGCCGTCACGACCTTCTCGAGGCTCCGGGCGGGGCGTGACGTCGACCGCGTTCGGGACTACCCGTACGTGGGATCGACCCGGCAGCCGGGTTGCAACATGCTGAGCAGCCGCCGCGCTGACCGCCGTCCACACCACCGGCGCGGCGCGCAGCCCCGAGAGAACTGCCGCGGCGGTCGGGATGGGCCCCATCGCGTTCCAGAACGAGTGCACTGTCACGACCGTCGGCACCCCACCACGCGCCGCACGGCCGGCGAACGGGGCCGAGAACGGGGAGACCACAGAAACGTGCGCATGCACCACATCGAAACTGGAAAACCCGGCCCACCAGGCGTCCAGCCACGACCTCGCTCGTCGTACCTCGACATCCCCGCCGTCGGACGGGTACGACGCGGCTGATGTGCAGGTCAGCACAGTGACATCATCGCCGCGCGCGGCTTGGCGGGTCGCGAGTGCAGCCACGTGACTTTCGATGCCGCCCAGAACAGGCTCGTAGGAGTCGGTGACGTGCAGGATCCTCACACAGGCACCTGGCTGGCACGGCGTGCAGCCGAAGCTCGCTGCATCCACATCCAGCCGCCAAGCAGTGCGCCCCCAATCGGTACGTCGAGCGCGACTAGCACGACCCGGTACAAGAGCACTCCAGCTACCACGCCGACTGGGTTGAGACCGGCGGCAACGAGCCACGCGATCGCGCCCAATTCCGCAACGCCTGTGCCCCCCGGAGTGATGGGAATGACCGTCCCGAGCCGCTCGATGGCCGCGGCCGTCAAAATCACGGAAACTGGCGGGTCGATGCCCACCGAGCGCAGCGCAAAGTACAGCAGGATCACGTGCGCAGCGACGTACCCGACACTCGCCGGAAGCAAGCGCAACCAGTGCTGCACGAGAATCCCGTGAATTCTGCCCCCGGAGTCACGCACATAGCCGGAGACGAAGAGGCGCCATCGGCTCCCGGCGACGTGTGCCCCGGAGTTGGACCGCGCCGCCACCGCAACGAGCACCAGCCCCCCGCACATAGCCACGGCACACGCGATGCTCGCCGCCCACAGTAGAGCCGGTACGTGCAGCGAGAGCGACGTGAGCGTTGCGACTGCTACCACAGGCAGCAGCAGCTTCGTCAGCACGTCCAGGGAGTTGGTCAACACGCAGAACGCAACGAAGGCAGGGTCGGAGTGCCCCCAGGAGCGGACCATCTTCCAGTTCAAGGCCGTGGCGGCTGCTCCGCCCAGAGGTACGACGTTCGCCACGGCACTGCCACTCAGGTTGAGCAGCAGCCCACGTCGTACGCCAAGGCCGGGAAGAGCGGCCGAGAGCACCAGCGAGTAGATGCACAGGCTGCCGAGCCAGATCACCGCGAGGAGCGCCAGATGCCAGAAGTCGACGGCGCCGATCACCGCCGCGACCTGGCCCCACCCGACGCCGGCGATGCCGTGGGTGGCTGTCCATAGACCGGCGGCGGCGACGCTGACAGCAAGCGCGGTCTTCCACGCGTACGTCCTCACGCGAGACGCCATACCCGTGCCTTTCGACGGCGGCTTTCGCCGAGGTTCCACTACTCAGCCGGAGGTCTATCCGCCGACTCTAGAATGCACGGTCAATCTGAGAACAGAATGAAGACGCCCGGGAAGCGCATCGAACGCTGATGGCTGCATAAGTTGCGAACTCAATACCTGTCGTACCGCTGATCTTGTACGGCGCTTGACGACCGGTTGCGTTGGGCGTTGATTGCGAAGGACAAGACGATCGCGAGGACGCCTCCGATCAGCAGGATCCATCCGAGTGCGTTGTCGTCGATGAACGCCAGATTGGGGTTGACCGCCCAGATCAATGCCGCACCGATCATGATGAGCACTATCCCGAGTCCGATGTACATCGCATCTCCTTCGCGGGCCTTAGCTCCAATCTAGCCCCCATGCTCCGCTCTTTCCCGACTTGTCGGATTCTGCGCGGCGGTCAGATGTGGCGGCGGGACTGCACGAAGCGGAAGCGGCTGGCAACGTAAGCCCCGTCGGTGTACGTCGAGTTGGCCGCAGGGTTCGCGCCGGTGCCATGGAAGTCACTGAAGGCGGCGGACTGGTTGACATACACCTGGCCGGTCAGGTTCTCGCTGAGCGAAACGCCGGCATCGATGGAAGCCGCGCGCATCGAAGCAAGAACGTTGGCATCGGTGCTGTAGACAGACGCCGTCATTGCTCCGTGCTCGATCACCGTGCGGCGGAAGACCTCGATGGACTCCTTCGTCGAGGACGTACGGATGAGGTAGCTCACCGGGCCAAACCACTCTCGCTCGTACGCCTCCACGTCGCTTACCTCAAGCAGTGCGACGGCAGGGGTGCGGACGATCGCATCGGCGTACGTCGGATGCCGCACTTCGCGTGACTCGATCACCACCGAACCACCAACGCTGCCGACCTTCGACAGACGCCGGAGCACGCTGTCGTTGACGACTCCGCCGAGCAATTCGACGGCACGAGCGTCGTCGCCGACGAGCTTGTCGAACGCCTTCGCCAGTCCGACCGCGACATCGTCGACGGACTTGTGGCCCTCGTCGGTGTCGATCCCAGCGTCCGGAAGGTACAGGTTCTGGGGCGCCGTACACATCTGGCCGCTGTAGAGCGCCAGTGAGAACGCGAGGTTGGAGCACATGCCTTTGAACGAGTCCGTGGAGTCGATCACAACGGTGTTGACGCCGGCCTTCTCAGTGAAGACCACCGCCTGGGTCGCATGCTGTTCCAGCCACTCGCCGAAGGCGTTCGAGCCGGTGAAGTCGACGAGCTTGATCTCAGGCCGGACTGCAAGCACGGCCGCGAGCCCGTCGGCGGGGTCTTCGGCCGCCAGCGTGACGAGGTTGGGGTCGAACCCGCATTCGCTGAGCACCTCCTGACACACCTGCGCCGTGATGGCCAGTGGCAGCACCGCGCGGGGGTGCGGCTTGATGATCACCGGGTTGCCGGTGACGAGCGAGGCGAAGACACCAGGCCAGGTGTTCCACGTCGGGAAGGTGTTGCACCCGATCGACATTGCGACGCCACGAGGCACCACGGTGTAGGTCTTCTCCAACCGAAGCGGGGTGTCGCGACCCGGCTTCTCCCACACAGCCGTGCGCGGCACCCGCGACATCTCCTCGTAGGCGTACGCGATGGCTTCGAGCGCGCGGTCCAGCGCATGCGTTCCTCCCGCCTGGAACGCCATGACGAAGGCCTGGCCCGAGGTGTGCATGACCGCGTTGGCCAGCTCGAAGACCCGTCGATGCAGCCGGGCCAAGATGTCCAACCCGACCCCGACTCGCCCGTCGATGCCCGCATCCCGCCAGTCGCCGAGACCTGCCCGAGCAGCCTCGAGCAGAGCGGGTACGCCACCTCGTGTCACCCGTGGATAGCTCACCTCGAGGTCGAAGCCGTACGGCGACTTCTCTGAGGCGATGGCACCGTCGGAGCCCGGCGTGGAGATCGGAAACTGGTGGCCGAGCCACTGGTCGAAGGCGGCCTTGCCCTCGTCGGCGGCCCCTTCGCCGTACCGCCGAGGGCTTGGCGACTCCGGAAAAGCGCTGTAGTACTCCCGCGTTCTGATCGCCCGTACGGCGTCGTCGAGCATGGAGCGGTGATGCGAGAGGAGCTCTTTTGCGCGCGACATGGCAGCTCCCGAACAAGAGGAAAGACACGGGTCAGGTGCTCTCATTGTGTCACCCGAGGGCACATGACAAAGTGCTCGCGTGAGCATCCGCGCCATGACGCCGGCGGACGACGACCGGGTGCTCGAGCTCAACGAGGAGTCAGTCAAGGCGCTGAGCCCGCTCGATCTCGCCGGCGTGGACTGGCACCGGCGCAACGCCGCCGCTGCTGTGGTCTGGGAGTTCGATGGGGAGTTGGTGGCGTTCTCGTTCGCCTTCGCGCCAGGGTCGCCGTACCAGTCGATCAATTACCGCTGGCACGCTGACTTCTTCGCCGACTTCCTCTACCTCGACCGGATCGCTGTCAGCTCCCGGAGGCGGCGCCACGGCATCGGGTCCGCGCTTTACAACGCCTTGGAGGGGGAGGCTGCGGTGCACGGCCGCATGGTCTGCGAGGTGTACTGCGACCCCGCGAACGAGGAGTCGCTGGCCTTCCACGAGCGGCGCGGCTACCGCCCGGTGGGGTGGCTGCAGCAGACAACCGGCGGCGAGGCTGTCATGTTGGAGAAACCGCTGTGATCCCGGATGCGGCCGAAACCACCGAGCCGCACGCTGGACCGGTGAACTCCGAGTCCGCTTCCGCAAGAGACGCCGCCGCCGCGGAGGTACTGGCACGTCGGTGTGCGGAGGCGATGTGGGCGGACGACCAAGCCTCGCAGCAGCTGGGCATGCGCCTGGAGGCAGTCAGTCCCGGTCGCGCGACTCTTTCGATGCGCGTGCGACCGAACATGGCGAACGGGCACGGCATCGCACATGGTGGCTTCATCTTCGCGCTAGCCGACTCCGCTTTCGCGTTCGCCTGCAACAGCTACAACGAACGCACGGTGGCACAGGCGTGCGACATCGTGTTCGTTGCAGCGGTCGCCGAGGGAGATGAGTTGTTTGCCGAAGCGGTCGAGCGGCATCGCTTCGGCCGCAACGGGATCTTCGACGTACGAGTCACGCGCGGAAGCGACGTGGTCGCCGAGTTCCGAGGGCGCAGCCGCAGCGTCGGTGGCGCGCTTGTCTCGGCCTGAGTGAAGGAGCAAGGGCGGTTGCGGCAGCTCAGCACCCCCACCGACGAGCGGGACGACGGCGAACGGCTCGAGCCCGAAGAGTTGCAGGCTCTGCAACTGGACCGCTTGCGCACGACACTGCAGCACGCCTACACGGCCGTCCCCCACTACCAGGCTAAGTTCGACGCGGCCGGGATCTCACCCGCGGATCTGACCGCGCTTGCGGACCTCTCGGATTTCCCGTTCACGACGAAAGCGGACCTCCGCGACACCTACCCCTTCGGAATGTTGGCCGTTCCGCGTGAGCAGCTGAGCCGAGTTCACGCCTCGAGTGGTACGACGGGCAGGCCGACCGTGGTCGGCTACACGCGGCGCGATCTCGACGTCTGGGCCGGCCTCATGGCGAGGTCGATTCGAGCTGCGGGTGGCCGCGCTGGCGACCTGGTGCACGTCGCCTACGGCTATGGGCTATTCACTGGAGGGCTGGGCGCACACTATGGAGCCGAGCGTCTCGGTTGCACCGTTGTACCGGTCAGCGGTGGCATGACCGATCGGCAGGTCCAGCTGATCGCCGACTTTCGACCGCGGATCATCATGGTGACCCCTTCATACTTCTTGTGCATCGTCGACGAGATGGAGCGCCGAGGTCTGGACCCGGCCGCCTCCTCGCTTGAGATCGGAATTCTTGGCGCCGAGCCGTGGACCGACGACATGCGTCGGGAGATGGAAGGCCGCTGCGACCTCCATGCCGTGGACATCTACGGACTCAGTGAGGTCATGGGTCCCGGGATCGCGCAGGAATGCGTGGAGACCAAGGACGGGCTGCACGTCTGGGAGGACCACTTCTACCCGGAGATCGTGGATCCGGTGACCGGCGACGTGCTGCCGGACGGCGAGGAGGGGGAGTTGGTGTTTACATCCCTCACCAAAGAGGCCCTTCCGGTCGTCCGCTACCGCACCGGCGACCTGACCCGGCTGCTTCCGGGTACGGCGCGGCCAGCGTTCCGTCGGATGCAGAAGGTGGTCGGGCGGACCGACGACATGATGATCGTGCGCGGAGTGAACGTCTTTCCCACGCAGATCGAGGAGCAGCTGCTCAGGGTCGATGGGCTCGCGCCCCACTACGTGTGCGTCCTCACGCGACCGGGCAGGCTCGACGAGCTGCTGGTGCGCGTCGAGTCGAAATCGACTGCACTCTCACCGGACAGCAAGAATGACCTGGCCAGGACACTCCGGGGCCTGGTCAAGGCCACGGTCGGAGTGACCGTTCAGGTAGAGGTGCTTGGTCCCGGCACGATCGAGCGGTCGCTCGGCAAGGCGAAGCGGATCGAGGACCAGCGCGGCCTGTCCCAACATTGACAGCCGCTGACTTGGCTGCGACTCGTTGCGCGGTCCTGGTCTCGACATACCTGTCTCGGCGAGACGTCAAATGCGGGCCGACACACCGTCAGACTCGGGCCATTCGTGGCGTGTCGGCGAGAACGTGGGGCGGGAACCAAAGGAGGCGCGGCGGGCCGCTCGGCGCAGCGTCGCGAGCACCGCCGGTCCGAGGACGACGATCGCGACGGCGTTCGTGATCGCCCGCCCTGTGTCCCACCCCAGCGTCGACGTCGTCACTGTGAAGAGCAGGAACCGTTTAATGTTCTCCAAAGTCGGGCCGCCTGGTACGAACGACAGATCGGTTCCCGAGCCGACAGCGAACGGCCAGAACCACAGCGTCATGAGGAGGCCGAACACATAGGCAGCCACGACGCCGTACGTCGCCAGCATCGCTATCTCGGTCCGGCCGCTCACCCGTCGCGGGAGCAGCCCCGCGCCGAGACCGATCCAGGCCGAGGCCATCATTTGAAACGGCAGCCAGGGGCCGACGCCTGCCGTGAGCAGCGCCGAGGCGAAGAGTGACGTGCAGCCAAGCACGAACCCGAAGCCTGGCCCGAAGACGCGACCAGCCAATACGAGCAGGAAGAAGACTGTCTCTATGCCCGCGAGACCAGCGCCCAGCGGACGAACCGCGGCGTTGACGGCCGACAGCACGCCGAGCATCGCCAGAGCCTTTGCGTCCATACCGCCTTCGGCGATCGACGCCAAGACCACAGCCACGACGAAAGGCAGCACGAGCACGAAGAGCAGCGGCGCGTCGGAGACGTGACCCAGGTCCGTCGCTGGCACGCGGGTAAATAACGGCCAGCAGAACATCAGCACGCCGATCAGGGATGCCAGCGTCAACAGCACCGCGGTACGGCGCCCGACGTGCACCGCTGGAGTGGCAGCCGGTGGCGGTCGCTGCTGCTCGCTTCGATGAGGCGGAGCGGCTGCTGACAGCACAGGGTATTCAGCCATCACGAAAGCCCGATCCGCTCGGCACTGGACACCATCGCCTGTGCGACGTCATCGACAGTCAGCAGCGGAACCGGGGCCAGAACCTTCGCGACCTGAGGGGCAAAGACCGGCGACGCGGTCAGGGCGGCCGAGGTGGCGGTGTTAGTGATGAGTTCACCGCCGGCCAGCACGAGGACCCGAGACGAGGCGTAGGCGGCGAACTCCACGTCATGGGTTGCCACCATCACCGCCAGTCCTGAACGAGCCAGCGCGCTGAGCCGAGAGCTCAGCCGCCCCTTTGCGTCGTAGTCAAGCCCTCGAGTCGGCTCGTCGAGCAGGAGCACCCGCGGCCGGCAGACCAGCTGGATGCCCAAGACCAAGGCCAGTCGTTGCCCGTCGGACAGGTCGCGGGGATGACTCGCGTTGGGCACCGACTCATCCGCCAGCAGCTCGTCCAGTACAGCCCGCGTGGTGCCCGATGGCATCCGGCTCGCATCATCTGACAGGCGACACTCCGCCTCCACGGTGTCGGCGAACAGCAGGTCGCTTGCCTGCTGTGGGACCAGGGCTACGAGGCCGGCGGCCTGCGACCGATCGATCCGAGCAGGGTCTGAGCCAGCGACAGTCACGCTTCCGTGGCTGCGGCGCAACGCCCCCTGGAGCGCCTCAAGCAGCGACGACTTGCCGGAACCGTTTCGACCCATCAGGGCAACGACCTCTCCGGGCCGTAGGTCGACGTCAACGGCTCGAACGGCGACCGTTTTCCCGTAGGTAACCGTCACCCTGCGTGCGACAAGCCCGTCGCGAGCATCACCGACCTCGGACCGCGTCGGAAGCGGAACGGCTGCCAGGTCGGCACGCAGGGTGCTCGCCCGGCGACGTGCGTCTCGGACTGACATTGGCAGTGGCTTCCATCCCGCGAGCCGCCCGAGTTGCACAACCGGCGGCGCCAACGGAGCAGTTCGCATCAGCTCCGACGGATGTCCGTCGCAGACCCGCCGCTCGTCCACAACGATCAGCCGGTCGGCATACTCGAGCACCCGCTCCAGCCGGTGCTCGGCGGCAAGCACGGTCACCCCGACGTCGTGCACCAGGCGAAGCACGGCGCTGAGCGTGTCCTCGGCGGCAGCCGGGTCGAGCGCCGACGTCGGCTCGTCCAGGACAAGCACCTTCGGCGTGGACGTCAGAACGGCGCCGATCGCCACCCGCTGCTGCTCACCGCCCGACAGATACCGCAGGGGACGGCTCCGCAGCGGAGCCATTCCGAGCAGGTCGAGCACCTCCTCGACCCGGCGGCGCATCACCTGCGGCGACACTGCGAGCTGCTCCATGCCGTAGGCCAGTTCCTCTTCGACGGTGTCGGTGACGAAGCCAGCGAGCGGATCCTGGCCGACCAGTCCCACCCGATCGGCAAACTCCCTGGGCGGAAAGTCGCGGGTATCGCGACCGACCGAGACGACCCGGCCTTCGACATGACCACCGGTGAAGTGCGGGACCAGCCCGTTGACGGCGCGCAGCAGCGTGGACTTCCCTGAGCCGGTCCGGCCGGTGACCAGCGCGAACTCGCCATCGCCGATCCGGAGGTCGACCGCCTCCAGGGTGGGCACTTGCCTACCGGCGTACCAGAAGGAGAACCGGTCGAAGGTGATCACGGGTGCTGCCTCGCGGCAATCGAGGCTCCAACATAGGCTCGCGGTGACCGGCCCGCGGTCACCAGCGGCAGCAGCCCACACAAGACCGCCACCGCCGACACTGGAGTGATCTGCGGCCACTCCAGCGGGTAGAGGGACGGACTCAGATAGTGCGGGTCCACTTTGGCCGTCACAGAAAACAAGGCGCCGGCGATCAGCCCCGACGTTGCAGTGGCCACATCGGCGGCGGCCCAACTGTCTGATCGGTACGCCGACCGGACGACGCCCCGGCCAGATAGGCCGATGCCGATCAGACCGACAGCCAATCCACTCAGCAGAAACGGCAAGGCGAGGTAGCGCGGGGCGGTGGCATCCAACCCCGCGTACGCGCCCACCGCCAAGCCGCACAAGCCGCTCACGAGCAGCCCGGCGGTGACCCGACCCGTCAACACGGCTTGTTGCCCGCGTCGGCCGTAGCCTCGTGCGTCCATGGACGCCGCCAGCAGTAAAGATCGGTCCAAGGCGTCCTCGAGAACGGGGATCACCAACGACCGCAGTCTGGCGACCCGGCCGCTGCTGGGGGCGGGTCGCAGGCGGCGGGCCCGCCGGACGCGGTTCACGCTTTCGGCGAGCTGCGGAAAGACCGACAGGGCGACGACAACAGCGGTGCTCACCTCGTGAAGGGCGGCCGGCAGCGCACGGAGGAGTCGCCGTGGGTTCGCCAGGGCGTTGGCAGCCCCCAGACAGACCAGCATGGTGGCAAGACGGAGGCCGTCATAGAGCCCGGAGAGCAACGACTCCGCCGTCACGTTTCCCAGCAATGTCAAGCCCGTGATCTGCGGCAGCTCGATCAGCGGCAAGTGGAGTACCACAACGATGCCTTGGTCACCGCCGAAAACACAGCGGAAGAGCAGCCGGAGCGCCACCACGATGGCCGCTCCCCACAGGTACAGCGGAAACGCGCCGGCCCAGGGCGCGTCCGATCGCCGCGCGGCGACAACCAGCACCGTGACCGCGAGAAGCATTCCCAAGAGCAGCGGATTGGTCGTCCGGCTGGCTGCGGCCGCCAATCCGAGCGCCCACAGCCACCATGCGACCGGATGCAACGCGCGCACCGGCGGTTGTTCTGTCCGCCGGCTTCGCGTCAAGTACGCCGTGAGCGTCGCCACGCCGTGATCCCAGCTGCAGCCCCCAGCACGCCGACGACTCCCAGGCTGAAGAAGGTGGCCCGGGAGGAGCCGGCCGGTGGTGCCGTCGCCCGACTTGTCGGTACATCGGCTGCGGACCCGGTGCTGCTTCGCTGCTGCTCGGAGGCTAGTCGCGGCGCGGACCTTTGATGCAGAACCGGCTGCCGGCCCGGCACACCGCTCCCCGACCCGTGCACTCGGCTGAGGAGGGTCGTCATCTCGACGCCTCCAGGCGTCAACGGTGACGGCTGCGACGATGCTGAGATTGGCGGAGAGGAGGCGCTGCTCGGGGCAGTCGTCGGCGGTTGAGACGTCGAGGACGACTGTGCCGACGATGGAGCGGAGGCCGGGGGCTGCGTCGGTGACGGCGATGCCTCTGGTCGGCGCGGTGCTAGCCCGGGTGGAACCGGCACGGCGTCGTTGAGCTGGAACGACCACCCCTCGAAGCCACCGGTTACGGGGTGACGACTGCTGGCGCCGGTGCTGCTGAAACTCCACTGGCCACCGTTGGGTGCTGTGAAGTATCCCCAGTACGCCGTCTGGGGTGGCGTCTGCTGGCACGCCTCGGTGTACCCGGGGTCGCCGTCGACGGGCAGCGGCTCGTTCGACGCCGGACGGCCGGCAAGCCGGCACACGAAGGCCAGCCCGTACTGCGCCGTGCCTGTTGGGTCGAAGCCCGCCTGCTGCAATACGTCTATACCGGTTTTGGGGCTCCCGGGCACGCAGCGCACGACCGTCCCGAAGTCCGGGCGCCCGTCGTTCGGCTGGTCCAGAGCGGTGAAGTCCACGACCGCTGTCACTCCGGAGTCGGTCGGGCAAACGCCGGGAGCGGAGCCAGTCGTCGCGAGAGTGGAGGCGGCCGCCGCATTGAAAGCGCCTCCCGCTGCCGCGCTGGTCGCGGTGATCGCCGCAATGGCAGGAATGCCCGCAACGACCATGGCGCAGGCCCAAACCGCTCCTGCGGCGCTTTGCCGACGGTGGGTCACTGCCGCGGCGAGAGCAACGTCGCGAACGGCGCTGGAGCCAGCGCGAAGTACGCCTGAGGTGTCGCCCTTCGGAACTGGTCTCGCTTCTTGACTCCGATGCCCGACTTAAGCGCCCGGTGCAGAGCGGCAGGTCTGTACGCGACCGCTCCGATATCCGTGCGCGCCGGCCCACGACGTGCCCGTGACCGCGTGATCTGCAGCGTGCTCACCCACGAGGCAGCCCGAAGGCGAGCCATGGTGTGACCGGTCGCCACCAGGGCGTTGGCCGCCAGGCCGGTGCTGTTGCTATTGGAGTTCTCGGTTGTGAGGCCGCCGCCGAAGGAGCCGTTACGACGTTGGGCGTTCACGAGCCACCGCGCCGACTCACCGATCGACCGCTTAGAGACAGCCGCACCGTGCTGGCGAGCGCTGACCAGAGCCTGGATCGCCAGCGAGGTGGCGTCGATGTCGGGCGCGCTTTGACTCTGCTTGCACGTCTGCCCGCTCACCGGGTAGAGCCGGAAGAACCCATTGGGGCATCGCTGGTCGAGCAAGAAGTTGACAGCTGACTGCGGCACGCCCCCGGTGCGGGCGAGGCCCAAGACGCCGTACGACTGGCTCAGCACGTTGCTGGAGTCCGGCTTCACCGAGTCGCTGAAGCGCCCGCGGTTAGGGCCGGAGCGGACTCGCAGGTTGAGCAACTGCCGACGGACGTTGACGCCGCCGAACTTCTGCGGGTTCTTCCGCACAACGCGCACGAACAGCAGCGTCTTGCCGACAGATCCGGCGTACCGATGACCCTTGAAGAGGGTGTAGTCCGGGTAATGGTGTTTCACGACGCGGGTGAGCCGCGTCAACGCTGCGGGAGAAGTGCCAGCGGCGGCGAGCATGAGGCCGGTGTCGACGGTCAAGCCCCAGTCGTCGAAGCCGTACTGACCGTTGTGGATGCGCCCTCGAGTCAGCTGGCTGGCCTGCCAACGGGTGGCGAGTGCAGCGCGAGTGGCGTAGTGGGGGTGCTTCGCTGCCACGCTGGAAGCATTCGGTGCGGCGGAAGCCGGCAGGGCACTGGCGAGCGTGGCAAGGGACGCGACCGCGATGGTGGCCGGGCGGAGCAGGTGGGAGGACATCAAGTGCCTTTCGTTGAGCGGTCCGGGGAACGGAAGCCTGCCGATGGCACACGCGGACGATGTCCAGACTCCGACCCTGCAGACCTCGACAGTTAAGGAGCCGCTCGCTCACTCACAGGCATTCCGACTTCCGGAGGTTCTCCGGCCACGGCTGCGGGACAGTGCCGGACTTCGACCGGCTTCCCCTGTGGGTGAGCAGTGTTGAGTTGTCGTGACCGCGAAAGGACGACCGGGACGTTGAGGTCTCGAAGGCTCCGCAGCACCAAAAATCTAGCAGAACGCCTCGAGGAGGCGAGCCGTAGAGTCGACGGCGTGACCGGGCTGCTCAGCGACGTCGTGGTGATCGATCTGACCCGAGCCCTCGCTGGACCGCACGCCGCCATGATGCTCGGCGATCTCGGCGCACAGGTCATGAAAATCGAGACCCCGGACTCAGGCGACGACAGCCGTGGATGGGGGCCCCCGTTCGTTGGCCCTGCCGATGACCCCGTGTCGACGTACTTCTTGAGCTGCAACCGCAACAAGTGGTCAGTGACCGCGGATCTGAAAACTGCTGCCGGCGTGGACCTGATGCGCCGGTTGGTGCGGCAGGCCGACGTACTACTGGAGAACTTCCGGCCCGGGGTGCTCGATCGACTCGGCTTTACCACAGAGATGTTGCACGGGCTCAACCCCGGTCTCGTGATCTGTTCGATCACGGGGTTCGGGCACGACGGCCCCGAAGGTGGACGAGCCGGATACGACCAGATTGCGCAAGGTGAGGCAGGGCTGATGAGCCTCACCGGACCGTCGGCGGACGAGCCGACCAAGGTCGGGCTGCCCATGGCAGACCTGCTGGCTGGCATGTACGCCGCCTATGGCGTGCTGGCTGCTTTGCATGAGCGCGCCTCAACCGGTCGCGGCCGGGTCGTGCGCACGAGCCTGCTGTCGGCCATCGTCGGCACGCACGCGTACCAAGGAACCCGTTGGACCGTCGGTGAAGAGGTGCCGGTAGCGATGGGAAATGCCCATCCGTCGATTTCGCCGTATGGGCTCTTCGCGACACGCACAGCACCGATACAGGTGGCCTGCGGCAGCGAGGGCCTGTGGCGGTCGTTCGCTCCGCTCGTAGGTCTGGACCCCCTCGAGCCAGATTTCGGCACCAACTCGTCGCGGGTCGCCCGCCGAGACGAGCTCACGGCACTCATCGAGACGGCGTTGCGGGCTGAGTCAGCCGAATACTGGCTCGCCGTGTTGGCCCGTGCTGGAGTGCCCGCAGGCAAGGTACGCCAGATCGACGATGTTTACGCCTGGGAACAGACCCGCTCACAGGGACTGCTCGTCGATGTGGAGCATCCAGCCCTTGGACGTATGACACTGCCTGGTCCGGCGCTGCGCTTTGACGACCTGCCGTACGCCGGTGGGCGCGACTCCCACCTGCCGCCACCCCAGCTGGGTGAGCACAACGCCGAGGTCTTGCAGTGGCTGGGTGACCGCGAGGGTCCTGCTTGACGAACCGTCTCACCGCCTCCGATCTCATCTCGCTGGTGCTTGACGACGGTTCGTTCGAGTCGTGGGACTCCCCTCCGCCTCCTCGACATCTCCTGCCGGACTACGCCGTCGAGCTGGCCGCGGCTCGCGCCCGCACCGGCCTCGATGAAGCCGTCGTCACAGGGGCGGGGCTGCTCCGCGGCATCCGGGTGGCCGTAATGGTCTGCGAGTTCGGCTTCCTCGCCGGCTCCATCGGAATCGACGCTGCTGCGCGGCTCACCCTGGCCGTCGAGCGAGCTACCCGTGAGCGCCTGCCGCTGTTGGCCGCCCCAGTCTCGGGTGGCACTCGTATGCAGGAGGGAACCCTCGCGTTCGTCCAGATGATCAAGATCTCCGCCGCGATCGCCAGGCACAAGGCGGCGGCCCTCCCTTATCTGGTGTACATGCGGCATCCCACCACCGGCGGCGTGTTGTCGTCGTGGGGGTCGCTCGGCCACGTGACAGTGGCCGAGCCGCACGCCTTGCTCGGCTTCCTCGGCCCCCGCGTCTTCGAAGTTCTCTACGGGCAGCCTTTCCCTCCCGACGTCCAAACGTCGGAGAACCTCTTCGCTCACGGGCTGATCGACGCAGTGGTACCCCCCGACGAGATCGCCGACGTCGTAGCGAGGGCTCTTGCGGTACTGAGCGCCCGACCTCACGCCGTCCCGCCTCCAGAGCCCGCCGAACAGGAGAGAATCCCCGACGTCGACGCTTGGGAGTCCATCACCCGCTCGCGGCGGCCGGACCGGCCCGGCGTACGACGACTACTGCGGCACGCCGCGACCGATGTCCTTCCGCTCAACGGCACCGGTCAAGGGGAGGCAGACCCTGGGCTGCTCATCGCGCTGGCGCGATTCGGCGAAGCGCCCTGCGTGCTGCTAGGTCAAGACCGTCGCGGTCAGACCAAGGACCGTCCGCTCGGCCCAGGTGCGTTGCGGGAGGCACGGCGAGGCATGCGGCTTGCCGCGGAGCTTCAGCTGCCGCTGCTCAGCATCATCGACACGCCAGGCGCTGCGCTGTCTGTTGAAGCCGAACAAGGCGGCCTGGCAGGTGAGATCGCTCGCTGCCTGGCTGACCTGGTCAGCCTGGCGGCGCCGACGCTGACCGTGCTACTCGGCCAAGGGACCGGCGGCGTCGCGCTGGCTTTGCTGCCGGCTGATCGTGTGCTCGCCGCGCAGCATGGCTGGCTTTCACCACTGCCGCCAGAGGGCGCGAGCGCGATTCTGTTCCGGTCCGCTGCGCGAGCCGGCGATATGGCTCGCTCCCAGGGCGTCCGGTCGGTGGCCCTGCTTGCGGACGGGATCGTCGATCGCATCGTGCCGGAGCTCCCGGATGCCGCCGACGAGGCTGAGTCGTTCTGTGAGCGTCTGGGCACAGCAGTGGAACGGGAGCTGCTGCTCCTCAGCGCAGCGTCCGTACCGGACTTGATGTG
The DNA here is from genome assembly GCA_038252945.1 of Propionibacteriales bacterium. Taxonomy (GTDB): domain Bacteria; phylum Actinomycetota; class Actinomycetes; order Propionibacteriales; family Nocardioidaceae; genus JAUJOE01. The sequence goes on from JBBSHN010000001.1 coordinate 33,909, forward strand.
CGCCAGAGCTGATCGGTATCGCCGGCTAGGATGAATCTCGCTGCGCGTCACTGCCAAACAGGAGATGTGGTCGGCAAAAAGTCCCTGTGAGCGGCGCTTTTTCACAATATGTGAGAGGTTAAACACTTACTGTGAAATTCACCCAAAGGTGGCGCAATTCACCTAATCGTTGGTAACTTGTCCGTAACTCCAAGGGTGTCCATCCGTTAAAGCGACGTAACCATCGTCGGCTGCTGCGGGTGGCGTCACCGGTGGAGGGTTGGCTGTTGCGGGGGACCCTGGTCAGGTCGTCCCGTGGCGCCTCAAACGGTTCGATACAAAGTTCAGAGGAGCAGTGTTCCCCATGTCCTCCGCCGCCATGGCGCAGCCAGTCGTCACCGAACCCACTCTCGTTGCTGAGACCGAACACGTAGACGGGGGCGATGTTGGTTCGCCCGAGGACGCTTCGATTCTTCCCTTCCCTCACCTTCCGTCGTCCCCTGACGACGCCGAACGGCGTAGTGGGTTCCGTCGTACCCGCACTCTGCTGTGGGTCGCCGACGGCACGATTGCGGCGGTGGGAGCCGCCGTCGCGGCTGTCGTAAACAATCACCACTACCCATTGACAGTTGCCATGGCTGCACTCTGGCTCGGCTACATGACGATCCAGCACACGCGCGATGGCCGCATCGCCGACCTCACCGATCTTCGCCGCATCGCCTCGATCAACATAAACTTCGTTCTCTTCGCAGCCGTCGTTGCGATCTTCTTTGGAGAGAGTGAGTATCCAGGTCGGTGGGCAGTCGGAGTCACCGGGTCAATGGCGTTATTTGCCATCGGCGCGCGTTGGGCGCTGACCAAGCAGCGCGTCCGGCGCTGGTTCAAGCTCTCCCTCGACGAGCGCGTCGTGATTGTCGGCGACCTCGAAAGCGTCTCGCGCACAATCACTGAATGGGCGGGCATCGAGGAGCTCACAATCGTTGGGGTCTTCGTCTCGGAGTCCGACGGCCGTCCGCGCAGCGTCAAGGGCATCGAGGTGCTCGGCACGGTGGGCGAAGTGGCCGATCGAATCCCAGCGGGTGTCGATATCGTTGCCGTGCATGACGTCGACAAGCTGGGTGGGCTGCAGCTCGCGAAGCTTCAGTGGGAGCTGGAAGCACTGGGAGCGCAGCTCTCCATCATCACGCCGGTGACCAACACCGTGGAGGCCCGCGCTACGGTCCGCCGCGCTGGCCGTCGGCTCATCGTCGACCTGGCGCACGGGCGTCCTCGCGGAGCACTCGCTGCTCTGAAGTGCACGTTCGACCGGTGCGTCGCCGCCGTGCTGCTGCTTCTCGCGCTTCCGGTCATCGGTGCTTGTGCTCTGCTCGTGAAGTTCACGTCGTCTGGTCCAGCCTTCTTCAAGCAGGTGCGCGTGCGCGAGCACGGTGCCACCTTCACCATGTACAAGCTGCGCACGATGACCGTGAATGCCGAGGCTCAGCTGGCGGAGCTCCTCGAGCAAAACGAGGTAGGCGGCGGACTCTTCAAGATCAAGCTCGACCCGCGCATCACCCCCATTGGTGCCTGGCTACGCAGGCTGTCGCTGGACGAGCTCCCGCAGCTGTGGAACGTCATCAAAGGTGACATGTCGTTGATCGGACCTCGGCCGGCACTGCCTTTAGAGGTTCAGGCGTACGACGACTGGGCTCGGCGTCGGTTGGCCGTCAAGCCAGGCCTCACCGGCCTATGGCAGGTCAGCGGACGGTCCAATCTCAGCTACACGGAGTCCGTGCGCATCGACTCCGACTATGTCGACAACTGGCGCTTCGGTCGCGACCTGGCGATCGTCCTGCGGACAGTCAAGGCAGTTCTGACCCGCGAAGGCGCGCACTAGCCGACTGCGGGACCCGACTGTTCAGGTCGTCGAGGTCGTATCCATAGCTGGCAATCTCGTCGGCGAACCGGTGCTCTATGCGACGGCGCTGCCATGCTCCGGGTCGCTTTGCGGACTTCAAGGCTTCCCACCAGTTCTGATACGTGGAATTACGGCGAGCGTCGACGGAGTCGCTCGGGATAGGCATGGTCAGTTGCAGAAACTTCTGAATGCGCTGTAATTCAGCCTCCGGTTGTCCGATGAGATCTTCGTAATAAACGACGGCCACCCGTTTGAGATGCGGCAGATCACTGGCCAGTAACCGGTGCGCGATGACCCAGTGCTCGACCAAAGCGGTCAGGCTGGCATATCTACTCGGATGGCGAGACAACGCCCTCGTCCACTTCTTCGTCGACAACGCAACCGTGACTGGGTGCCTCACCACCACGAGAAAGGTTGCTTCGGGAAAGAGTGCCTGAAGGAACCGGCCCATCAGCAGATTGGGCGGCGACTTCTCCACCAGGTAAGGCTTCGACAAGTCCCAATACGGCTGCCACGACTGAAGGAGCGCTTGCGCGGTTTGCGCACTCACGAGCGGTGACGACTCGGACAGATGAGCCTCTGAGGCGCGGGCGAAGTGGCCCGCCCCGCCGTACTCATTGGCTGGTTTGTAGACCGACTGCAGATGCTGCCCCTCGTCTTCGTAGACGCCGGTGTCAGCGAGAACCGCAAGGTCGGGGTGCTGCCCAAGAATGCGTGTGAAGGGCGTGGTCCCGCTTCGATGCAATCCACCAACGAAGATCAGCCGGTCGCTACCGATTGCCGAGTTCAGCGTCGCCCCTCTCGCCACGTCGAACCGGCGATCATAGTAGGTGTATTGCTCGCCTAGAGCACGAGTGGAATTCCGGGATCTTCGACGATTGCTGAGACATCGGCAAGAAATCTCGACCCTTGAGCGCCATCCACTATCCGGTGGTCGAAGGACAGCGCCAACGTTGTGACCCAGCGCGGTTTGATCTGCTTGCCTACCACCCAGGGCTGGCGCCGGATCGCGCCCATCGCCAGAATCGCTGACTCGCCCGGATTCAGAATCGGCGTCCCCGAATCCACGCCGAAGACCCCGACGTTGGTGATCGTGAACGTGCCGCCGGACAGGTCAGCGGGCTGCGCCTTGCCACTTCGGGCAAGGCCCGTGAGCTCTGCCAACGCATGTGCGAGTTCCGGACCGGACATCTGGTCAGCGCCCTTGATGGTGGGCACCACAAGTCCCCGGGAAGTCGCCGCCGCAACACCGAGGTTCACGTAGTGCTTGAGCACTATCTCCTCGGCCTGCTCGTCCCATGTCGCGTTGACCTCCGGCGTTCGCCGTACCGCCGTACAGACAGCACGGGCGATGATCAGCAGAGGCGACACCTTGAGGTCGCGAAAGTCGCGTGAGTTGCGGAGCCGTTTCACCAGACGCATGGTGCGCGTCGCGTCGACGGTCACCCACTCGGTCACGTGCGGGGCTGTAAAAGCCGATGCGACCATCGCCTGCGCTGTCATCTTGCGGACGCCCTTGATCGGGAGACGCGTCTCCCTGCCGGGTCCCATGGCCGCGCCGTTCGATCCACCAACTCTGCCGGACGCGCTCGCAACTCCGCTGGTCGAGCTAGCAGAGCCCAAGGCACCTCGACCCGCTGCTTCAACATCTGCCCTTGTCACGGTCCCGTGCGGCCCGCTGCCGGTCAGCCGGTGCAAGTCGACACCGAGGTCCTTGGCGCGCTTGCGCACCGGGGGCTTGGCGAGCACACGGGCGCGAGCGGGAAGTCCGGGCGACGGTGGCATCTGCGCTGCCTCCGTCGGAGCGGCCGGGTCGGCCTCTTGAACGCTCACCTGCGGACTTCTTGGCGGGTGCGTCTCGAAGGCGTTCTGAAGGTCGGCTTGAGCGGTGGCCGGCGAAGCATCCTCCGGCGTAGCGGAGCGACGCGGCCGGCGCTTGGCCTCCGTCGTCCGCGGGCCGTAGCCGACCAGGACAGATGTCCGCCCGCCCGGCGCGGGGCCGCCGATAAGACCCGGCTCCACTGCCTCGCCATTGGCCGGCGATGGAACCTCTTCGGAGTCGGCAGCGCCCGAGTCCGTGGTCACTGCCGCACCGTCGCCGGCGGACACCTGGATGATGGGCGTACCTACGTTGACAGTCTCGCCCTCGCCGACGAGCAGTTCGGTGACTGTCCCGGCGTACGGCGACGGCAGCTCGACGAGCGACTTAGCGGTCTCGATCTCCACCACGACGTCGTTGACCTTGATGGTGTCTCCGACCTTGACCTTCCACGTCACGATCTCCGCCTCGGTGAGTCCCTCGCCGACGTCGGGCAGGTTGAAGGTCTGGGTGTCTGGCATCGGTTCTCGATTCAGTAGCCAAGTGAGCGGTCGACCGCGTCGAGTACCCGGTCGAGGTCGGGGAGGTACAGCTCCTCGATGCGGCTCGGCGGATATGGGGTGTCGAACCCGCCGACCCGCTGCACCGGCGCCTCAAGGGAGTAGAAGCACTCCTCGGTCACACGCGCCGCGATCTCCGCTCCCATGCCGAGCGTTATGGGAGCCTCGTGCACCACCACCGCTCGGCCCGTCTTGCGCACGGAATCGTGAACGGGCGCCATGTCCAGCGGAGACAGGGTACGTAGATCGATCACCTCGAGGTCCGTGCCCTCATCGGACGCCGCCTGAGCCGCCTCAAGCACGGTCTTCACCATAGGCCCGTACGCCAGCACGGTGACGTCGCGACCCTCTTTGACGACCCGAGAGGCGAACAGTGGGTTGGGTGCAACCGTCTCGTCGAGCTCGGCCTTCTCCCAGTACCTGCGCTTCGGCTCCAGGAACACCACAGGATCGTCCGCGGCAATGGCCTGCTGGACCATCCAGTACCCGTCGACCGGATTGGAGCAGGCGACCACCTTCAGCCCCGCGGTGTGCGCGAAGTACGCCTCCGGGCTCTCGCTGTGATGTTCGACCGCACCGATCCCTCCACCGAAAGGAATGCGAATCACCATCGACATCGGCACCTGGCCGCGGCTGCGAAAGTGGAACTTCGCCACCTGGCTGACGATCTGGTTGTACGCCGGATAGACGAATCCGTCGAACTGGATCTCACAGACCGGTCGGTAGCCGCGCATCGCCAGACCGACCGCGGTACCGATGATTCCTGACTCAGCCAGCGGTGTGTCTATCACGCGGTCCTCGCCGAAGTCCTTCTGCAGCCCGTCGGTGACCCGAAACACGCCGCCCAGCTTGCCGACGTCCTCACCCATGATGAGCACCTTGCGGTCGGCCTCCATGGCGGCCCGCAGTCCGAGGTTGAGGCCCTTGGCCAACGTGATCGCCGTCATCGCGAGGCTCCTCCCGCAATTGCCGACTCGTCGAACGAGTCGAGATAACGTGCGAACTGCTCACGCTGCACCTGCAACTCCGGCGTCGTCTCGGCATACACCTGGTCGAAGATGCTGAGGGGGCTCGGATCGGGCAGCGAGAGGCAGCCACTCCTCAGCCGGAGGGCGAGGTCTTCCGCTTCTGCATCCACCTCGGCGTAGTACTCGTCCGCGATCTTCTGATGAGACAGATACTTCTTGACCCGGTCGATCGGGTCCTTGCTCTTCCAGTGCTCAAGATCGGCGCTGATCCGGTACCGGGTGGGGTCATCCGACGTGGTGTGGGCTCCCATGCGGTACGTGTAAGCCTCGAGAAATGTCGGCCCGCTCCCCTCGCGAGCCCGCTGCAGTGCGGACTCGGTGACGGCGTACACGGCGAGCACGTCGTTTCCGTCGACACGGAGACCTGGAAATCCGAAGCCGTTCGCTCGTTGATAGAGCGGAATCTTGGACTGCTTCTCGATCGGCTCTGAGATCGCCCACTGGTTATTCTGGCAGAAGAAGACGACAGGCGCGTTGAACACGCTCGCCCAAATAAACGCCTCGTTCACGTCTCCCTGGCTGGTGGCTCCGTCACCGAGGTAGGCGATGACCGCCGCGTCGCGGTTCGGGTCGCCGCTACCGATGAGCCCGTCGCGCTGCAGCCCCATCGCGTACCCGGTCGCATGCAGAGTCTGAGCCCCGATGACGATGGTGTAGAGGTTGAACCCATTCGCCAGGGGGTCCCACCCTCCCATGTCGACACCGCGGAACAAGCCCAGCAGGTGAAGCGGATCGACGCCGCGGCACCACGCGACTCCGTGCTCGCGGTAGGTCGGGAACGCAAAGTCCTGGTCTCGAAGCGCTCTTCCGGACCCGATCTGTGCCGCCTCCTGACCTAGCAGGCTGGCCCAGATTCCGAGTTCGCCTTGCCGCTGCAGCGCCGTCGCCTCGGCGTCGACGCGACGTGTCAGTACCAGGTCGCGGTAGAAGCCCTTGATGGCCGAGTCGTCGAGGTCGAACGCGAAGTCAGGGTGCTCGACCCGCTCGCCTTCCGGCGTCAGAAGCTGGATCAGCTCGGGGTCCTGCCCATCCTGAGCTGGGCCGAATACCTCCCCGAGACCAGCGCCCAGTACGTCGCTGCTCACATGTTCTCCTTCGCAGCTCGCGGCGTCTCGGCGCCGTACCCCGGCACGGGTCGCCTCGGCGCTTACGGTACTTCACCCTCGCATGCATCGCCTGCCGGCATGCTCGCTTCTCGGCGGCTGCCGAGGAGGTCCGCCGAGAGGGCTCTAGGCTCATGTTGTGCGGCAAGTCGGCTCAGTCTCGTCCGCTTCCGCCACCACCGCGGGGCCACGGCCGGCACTTATCGCTGTGGCACTCGCGGTCGTCTACGTCGTGTGGGGGTCCACATACCTGGCCATCCGGGTACTGGTCCGAGACCTGCCTCCGCTGTCGTCGGCAGGTTGGCGCTTCCTGTGCGGTGCCGGAATTCTTGCCACACTTCTCGCGAGCCGAGGAGGGCTGCGTCGCCTGTGTGCGACCCGCCGGCAGTTGCTCGGCTGCGCACTGCTCGGACTGCTGCTTCCGGCTGGGGGCAATGGGCTCGTCACCGTGGGTGAGGATCTTGGCGCCCCGTCGGGGGTTGCAGCTCTGCTGGTGGCGACCACTCCCCTGTGGGTGATCATCTACCGAGCCGTCTCCGGAGATCGCCCGAGCGCCCGCACAACGGCCGGGGTCTTACTGGGTTTCGCGGGTCTCTTCGGGCTGGTTGCAGTCAGCGGTATCAGCGGGAACATCAACGTCGGTGCTTGCCTGCTCGTCGTGGTGGCGGCGAGCCTCTGGTCTTTCGGCTCCTGGGTGATGCCGCGGCTGCCCCTCCCCGATGACCCTTTCGTCGTCGCCGTGTACGAGATGGCCTTCGGCGCCTGCTTCTTGACTGCGGCTGGGGTTCTGACCGGTGAGCCGTCCATGCCGACCCCAGCACTGACGGCCTCCTGGGCAGCGTGGGCTTATCTCGTCGTGTTCGGGTCGGTGATCGCGTTCACGTCGTACACGTGGGTGCTCGATGCCGCGCCCATCTCCTTGGTAGCGACGTATGCCTACGTCAACCCGGTCGTCGCGGTCTTCCTGGGGTGGCTGATCTTGCAGGAGCCTGTGACGCCGCCGATAGTGTTCGGCGGCGCGCTAGTGATCGTCGCGGTGGCGCTTGTTGTCTCGTCGGAACGCCGCCCGGCGAGCCAGGAGAAGCGTTCACTCTCGGAGGCCGAGGCTCCGGCGTAATCGCCAGACGAGACATCAATCGGCGGCCGACACACCGAAAGAAGTTGGCCCCGGGTGGCGTGTCGGCGGAGGATGCTAGGCAAGGGAGGCTAGCCACGCGTCGTGGAGATCGGAGAAGCGGCCGTCCCCACTGGCGATGAGGTCGCTCGGGGCGCCATCCTCGACGATGCGTCCGTGCTCCAACACAACGACCCGGTCGGCGATCTCGACCGTCGACAACCGGTGGGCGATGATGATCGCCGTGCGCTCGGCGAGAATCGTGCGTAGCGCTCTTTGCACCAGCCGCTCCGACGGAACGTCAAGACTCGACGTGGCCTCGTCGAGGATGAGCACCGCTGGATCAGCCAGAAACGCGCGCGCGAACGCGACCAGCTGACGCTGACCCGCCGACAGGCGGCCACCGCCGTTGGCGACGTCGGTGGCGTAGCCGTCGGGGAGACCGGCGATGAAGTTGTGCGCGCCGATGGCTTTCGCTGCCTCGCCGACCTCAGCGCCGGTCGCTGTGGGGCGGCCGAAGCGGATGTTGTCGGCAACTGTGCCGTTGAAGAGGTAGTTCTCCTGCGTCACCATGACGACTGCGCGGTGCAGGTCTGTCTCGCTCAGCTGCCGCAGGTCGACCCCGTCGAGGATGACGCGGCCCTCGGTCGGATCGTAGAAGCGCGCCACGAGCTTGGCGAGCGTCGTCTTGCCTGCACCGGTCGTGCCCACCAGAGCCAGCGTCTGGCCGGGCGGCACGTGCAGGTCGAGGTCGGGCAGCACCGGTCGGTTCTCCGAGTACGCGAAGCTCACGCGCTCCAACAGGAGCTCTCCCGCCGCGGCCGGTAGCGGGGTCGGAGTGGCCGGCGGGGGTACTGACGGCTGTTCCTCCAGAACGCCTGAGAGCTTCTCCAACGCCGCGGACGCCGACTGGAACGTGTTGTAGAACTGCGAGATTTCCTGCATGGGCTCGAAGAACTGCCGCAAATAAAGCAGAAACGCTGCCAGCACCCCCACCGTGACTTCCCCTGAGGACGCCAGCGCGGCGCCGTACACCAGCACGACCGCCATCGCGACGTTGCCGATGAGCTTGATGCCGGGCATGTACATCCCGACCAACCGGAATGCCCGCTCATTCGCAGCCCGGTAGTCGTCGTTGACGGAGTTGAAGATGTGCTGGTTACGAGGCTCCCGACGAAACGCCTGTACCGCTCGCACTCCGCCCATCGTCTCGACGAAGTGCACGATGACAAGAGCAACGGTTTCTCGGGTGCGTCGGTAAGCCTTCGCCGACTCGATGCGGAACCACCGCGTCAGCAGCCACAGAAAGGGAAAGCACGTCAAAGCAACGAGGCCCAGCTTGAGATCCAGCACCAGCAGGAGGACCGCGGTACCGAAGAGCGTCAGAACCGCCGTGATGAGCCCGTCGAAACCGGTTTCCAGCAGCTCATAGATGGCGTCGATGTCAGATGTTTGCCGGGAGATGACCCGACCGGAGGTGTACCTCTCGTGAAAAGAGGGTGACAGCGAAAGAAAGTGGCCGAACATGCGGCAGCGCAACGTGAACAGCATGTCTTGACCGATGCGACCGGCAAGCACGAGGAACGCCTGACGAGTGATCGCCTGGACGACGACGGCGCCGAACAGGATGGCCACGATAGTGAGCAGTGTCGAGCTGCCCTCCCCTGCCACTAGCGGAGGGATGCCGCTGTCGATGCCCTCCTTTACTAAGTAGGGGACGGCGAGTCGGGCGGTGTTCTCGACGAGCACCGCTGCCAGCAGGATCTTCAGGGCTCGCTGATGCGGACGCAGGAGGTCCTTGAACAGCCGTCGGGACCGCTCGCGAAGCAGTAGGGATACCTTCTGGCCGAGCTCTGCCTCGTCCTTGCTTTCAGCGGCTACGCCTCGCCAGTCGGTGACCGTTGTCATCGCAGTGCTACCCCCTCGACCATGTCCGCGAGGTCCTCAGCCAGGTCGGCTTCGGCCCCCAACAGCTCGCGGTATGCCGGAACGGTGGCCAGCAGCTCCTGATGGGTGCCGACGGCGGTCACTGTGCCCGCCTGCAGCAGCGCGACCTTGTCGGCGAGCATGACCGTGGAAGCTCGGTGAGCCACCACGATGCCTGTCGCTCGGGCCAGAACGCGGCGCAACGCCTTCTCCACCAACGCTTCGGTGTGTACGTCGAGCGCCGACAGCGTGTCGTCGAGCACGAGAATGCGCGGCTCGGCAAGCACGGCCCGGGCCAGGGCAAGCCGTTGACGCTGTCCTCCCGACAACGACATCCCCTGCTCCCCGATCCGGGTGTCGAGGCCCCACGGCAGGTCGAAGACGAACCCGGCCTGTGCCATCTCGACGGCGGCCGCGACGTCGGCGTCGCTCGCGTCCGGTCTACCGAGTGTGATGTTCTCTCGAGCGCTCATCGAGAACAACGTGGGTTCCTCGAAGGCGGTGGCGACCACCCGCCGCAGGCAGGGAAGCGTCAGCTCGCGGATGTCGACCCCGTCGATAGTGACACGACCGGCCGTCACGTCGTACAACCGGGGAATCAGCGCCGTGAGCGCCGTCTTGCCAGAGCCGGTGGCGCCGACTACCGCCAAGGTCTCACCCGGCAGGACCTCCAGATTGACGTCGTGCAGGACCGGTTCAACGGCGTCAGGAAAGGCGAAGCTGACGCCTTCGAGCCGCAGATGGCCCTGCGGGTTGTCCAGAATCCGGTCGCCGCCGCGCACCGAGGACTCGGTGTCGAAGATGTCCATCACGCGATCGGACGCCGTCATCGCTTCCTGCGCCATCGCGAGGATGTAGCCCAGCGACTCGATCGGCCAGATGAGCTGGAGCATCAATGTGATGAACGCCACGAGCGTGCCCAAGGACACGGCTCGGTTGCCGACAGCGAGGGCGCCCAGCAGCAGAACAACGACGAGGCTCAGGTTCGGGATGATCTCCAGGAACGTCCAGAAGCGCGCAGACAGCCGCACCTTCTCCAGCGACGTGTCGTACAAGGTGCGGGTGCGCTCGCCGAACCTGCTCTCCATGTAGGCATGCCGGCCGAACGACCTGATCGCCCGGTAGCCCACGGCGGCCTCCTCGACCGCCGTAGCGACGTCGCCCTGTTGATCTTGCACCTGCCTGGATACCAGCACGTAGCGGGTCTCGAACCGCTTGCTCAACACGATGATCGGTACGGCGGAAAGCGCGACGACGACCCCGAGCGGCCAGAACATGTGCAGCAGCAGCGCGGTCACGACAGTGAGCTGAATGATGTTGATCACGAGGAACAGCAGGCCGAACCCCATGAAGCGGCGCAGTGCGCTGAGGTCGACAGTCACCCGAGACAGCAGCTGGCCGGACTGCCACCGACCGTGGAACTCCATGGCGAGCGACTGGATATGCCGGTAGAGGTCGCCGCGGACCGCGGTCTCGAACCCGAGGACGGCGCGTGCTTGCACCCACCGGCGTATCAAGACCAGTGCCGCCTCGACCAGGCCGAGCGCAAGGGCGAGCAGTCCCAGACTCAGAATCGATCCGTGCTGATGAGACATGATCGGCCCGTCGATCATCGCCTTGGTCACCAGCGGAATGGCCATGCTCGCGAAGACGCCCAAGATGGCGCTGACCGCCATGACGGCGAGCGACCATCGGTAGGGGCGAAGATAGGGGCGCAGTCGCCAGAGCGACCGAACTCCTCCGCGCAGCGGCACCGATAACGGCTCGTCGGCGCGTGCTGGAGTGGGGGTTGAGCTCACGATGGTGATGCCCCCTCAGCACGAAACGACAATCTCCCTGACAGCACCACGCGGTGGCGGCACGCCCGATCCAGGCTCAGGAGGGAGGGTAAGCGCCAGTCTATCGGCTGGCTCTGACAGCCTCGACCCCGTCGAGCCGTCGCTCGTGGCTCGTTCAGCCGTCCCTCGTGGCTCGTTCAGCCGTCGCTCGTGGCTCGTTCAGCCGTCGCTCGTGGCTCGTTCAGCCGTCCCTCGTGGTGAGACGCGCGCCGCCACCAGGAAGCCTCGGGACTAGCTCACCTGCTGCAGCCAACGGTCTGCGACGCCCAGGAACAGATCGTTCGCATGCGCCTCACCGATGGAGACACGCACTCCGTCACCCGCGAAAGGTCGGACGCTGACGCCGGACCCGACTGCCGCCTCAGCGAATGCGCCCGCCGCCTCTCCGAGTGGCAGCCAAACGAAGTTTCCCTGGGCATCTGGGATCCGCCAGCCCTGAGACTGCAACGCGGTTTGGACTCTGCGCCGCTCGGTGGCGATGGATTCCACCTGCTTCATCAGCTCCTCCTCACAGCCCAGCGCGGCCAACGCCGCGGCTTGTGCGACCGAAGAGACGCCGAACGGCAGCGCGCACTTGCGAACTCCCTCGGCCAGTGGAGGAGGCGCCACGGCGTACCCGATGCGCAGTCCCGCCAAGCCGTACGCCTTGGAAAACGTGCGCAGCACCACGACGTTGTCGCGTTTGCGCGCGACATCGAGGGCATCGATCGCGTCCGGATCGTCGATGAACTCGTGATAGGCCTCGTCGATCGCTATGACAACCGAGCCGGGGACTGAGTCGAGGAAGGTCAGCAACTCAGCGCGGTGCACCGCGGGACCGGTCGGGTTGTTCGGCGTACAGACCAGAACTACCTTGGTGGCCTCGTTCACCGCGGCCGCCATTGCGGGGAGGTTGTGACGTCCGTCGTCGTCGACTGGCACTCGGACACTGCGAGCGCCGGTGAGCCCAACAGCGATCGGATACGCCTCGAACGACCGCCATGCGTAAACGACCTCGTCGCCCTCCGCGCAGGCGGCTTGCAGCAGCTGGTAGAGGATCGCTACCGACCCGGCGCCGCTGGCGAGGCACTCTGGAGCTACACCAAGTCGGTTCGCCAGTGCAGCGTGCAGCTCGCTGACGCCCATGTCGGGATATCGGTTGACGCTGTTGAGGGCGTCGTGGGCCGCAGCGACGACAGCCTGTGGTGGCGGAAAGGGATTCTCGTTGCTGGAGAGCTTGTACGCCGGCCCGCGGCCGCCCGTCGGCGGCTTGCCCGCCTGATACGCCGGGATGTCAGCAAGCGCTGCCCGAAGCCGCGGGGAGGTCATGGCGAGCACCCTAACGACAAGTATTGAGCGTGCGTAGTGTTGCGTCGCGTGCCCGTCGACCGCCAGCCTCGCGTCGGATTGATGCTGGTGGCGCTTGCCGCGGGATTCTTCGTGATCAACGCCGGAGTGTCTCGTGCCATCCAGGCGGCGGGGGTGGATTCCATGACGTTGACCACCGTGCGATGCACAGGTACGGCGCTGGTCCTTGTCATGGTGCTGGCGCTGCGAGGTGAGCGGCTGCCGTTGCCTTCGAGTCGGCGGGAGTTCGCGGTCGTCATCGGATTCGGAATCACCGGTGTGGCCCTGGTGCAGTGGTTCTACTTCGTCGCTATCGACCGGTTACCGATAGGCGTGGCCTTGCTGCTGGAGTTCACCGCGCCGCTGTTGGTGGCGTTGTTCGCGCGTTTCGTCTATCGGGAGAAGCTGCGCTCAAGGCTGTGGCTGGGCCTTGGGTGCAGCCTCGGCGGCCTGGCACTGGTCGCTCAAGTGTGGGACGGGCTGGTCCTCGACTCGGTAGGGGTGATCGCTGGCCTCGCCGCCGCGGTGTCACTAGCTGCGTACTTTCTCCTTGGAGAGCACAGCTTGAGCGACAAGGCGCCTCTGCACGTGCTGACAGAGGCGTTCATCGTTGCCGCGATCTTCTGGAATCTCGTGCGGCCGGTGACAGCGCTTTTTTCGACCGACGTCAGTGCAAGTCGCTCACTGGGCGCGAGCCTTGCCGGCTGGCATGCACCGCTGTGGCTGCTGCTGGTGTGGATGGTGGTACTGGGAACGGTCGCGCCGTTTCTCGCCGAACTCAGCGCGTTGCAGCACCTGTCGGCCACCGAAGTGACGCTGTTCGGCATGTTGGAGCCCGTCGGGGCGACAGTCCTCGGGTGGCTGTGGTTCCGCGAAACGCTCACGGTGGTTCAGGTCGGTGGCATCGTGCTCGTGCTCTTCGGAATAGCGCTTGCTCACACGGCACGGATGTCGACGTCGAAAGGGTCCGCCGTCGTGACCACTTGAGTCGGCCGGGCACGCCTCGCCAGCCGGGGAGAAATGCGGCAACCCAGCGATCGCCCGGAGTTCCGATGAGTGCCGGTGCGAAATGGTGAGCGGTCGCGCCCATTGCCTCAGCCGCCACGGCGGTGAGGTCCGCCCCTCGTGAGCGGGCTTGCAAGCGGTCGACTTCTTGTAGGACTAACACGTCGGCGTCCAGGCTGCGAATGGCGCTTGCAAACCGGTCGAGATCCACTGCGTCGGTGCGGATACAGTCGCCGCTACCGAATGCAAGCAAGGAGAACCGAGGATGTGCACGGCAGCTCTCTTTCTGCTGGACCGGTTAGGCGTAACATCGAGCCTCGTCTCCGAGGACGGCTGAGGTGGACGACGGCACCTCCCACCTCCCGCCACCTCGTCGAACCAACTCGCCGTACATAGTCACCTTTGTGTGCCTCGGCAACATTTGCCGGTCACCGATGGCGGCGGTGGTGCTCACGGGGAAGATGCGGCAGAAGGGGCTCGCAGGACTCATCGAGGTACGCAGCTGTGGCACAGGCGACTGGCATGTGGGTGAAGAGATGGACAGCCGGGCGGCAGCCGTACTAACGGCGGCCGGCTACGATCCCAGCCGTCACCGCGCCGCCCACTTTGACAGATCGTGGCTGGAGGTTTCCGATGTGCTGATGGCGATGGATCGAAGCAACCTTGAGAACATCTGCGCAGTTGCCGGCTCCGAGGAGTCGAGAAGCCGTGTACTCATGTTCCGCTGCTTCGACTCTAAGGCGGCGGGCGCGGAGGATCTCGACCTCTCTGATCCCTGGTACGGGGGGCCGGCCGAGTTTCGGGCTGTCCTCGACACCATCGAACGGACGACCGACTCGCTGGCCGGATCGCTGCGGCATCTGCTCACGTAGCGACTCTTAGGCATGTCTCAGTACCGAGTGGCAGTGTGGCTGGCATGCGAATACTCGTCGTGGACGACGACAGGGCGGTGCGTGACTCGCTGCGCCGCTCGTTGGAGTTCAACGGATACGAGGTCGCACTGGCGAACGACGGCGTAGAAGCGCTCGCCCGCATCAACGGCCTGGCGCCCGACGCTCTCATCGTGGACGTCATGATGCCGCGACTCGACGGGCTGGAGACTACAAAGGCGCTCCGAGCAGCCGGCAACGACGTCCCCATCCTCGTGCTGACTGCTCGTGACTCGGTGAACGACCGTGTCGACGGACTCGACGCGGGAGCCGACGACTACCTCCCCAAACCGTTCGCGCTAGAGGAGTTACTAGCGCGGGTGCGGGCGATGTTACGACGTCGCAGCCTCGGCGCGAGCAGCGGCGACGACGAGGATCCGCTCATCTTCGCTGACCTGACCATGAACCCGGTGACACGTGAGGTGTGCCGGGGTGCTCGACCCATCACACTGACCCGCACTGAGTGGGACCTGCTGGAGCTCTTCATGCGACGGCCGAAGCGAGTACTTGACCGCGCTTTTATCCTCGAGGAGGTGTGGGGTTACGACTTCCCCACGACGGCCAACTCTCTTGAGGTGTACGTCGGATACGTCCGACGGAAGACCGAAGCCGAAGGAGAGCCCCGACTTCTGCACACGGTGCGCGGTGTCGGCTACGTATTGCGAGAATCTCCGCCGTGACCCGAATGTCGATGGCGGCCCGCATCTCGATTCTTGCGGCGATCGCCGTCGGCCTTTCCGTCAGCCTTGCGAGCCTGGCGTCGTACATCATTCTGCGAAACCAGATCAACACCACCTTCGACCGGACTCTGTTGGGACGGGCCACCGCTGCAAGTCGTATGCCGGGGATGGGACAATCCAACTTCAGCAACTTCGTCTCTGACCTGCTGGGAGCTGCGGACGCACAAATTTTCTTTGTCTCCAGCAACGGTGGCGTGACGGGCGGTCACAGAGCGGCACTCGTGACGCCGGTGACGGAGGCCGAGCAAAGGGTGGCGGCCGGCAGCTTGCCATCGGCAGTGCGCACCATAGCCCGTAAAGGTTACGACGCTCGAGCCGCCACCGTCCCCGTGGGCCCCGGGATCGCGTTGATGCTGGTGCAGTCCACAGAGCCCATCGAACGCACGCTGCACCAGATGGAGCTGGTGCTGCTTCTGGTCGGCTTCGGTGGCATCATCGTCGCCGGTATCACCGGCC
The DNA here is from genome assembly GCA_038252945.1 of Propionibacteriales bacterium. GTDB lineage: Bacteria > Actinomycetota > Actinomycetes > Propionibacteriales > Nocardioidaceae > JAUJOE01. The sequence goes on from JBBSHN010000001.1 coordinate 49,629, forward strand.
TCACCGTCGCGCGGTCCGCGCTGCGTCCGGTACGGCGGCTCAGCGCGGCGGCTCAGCACATCGCCCGGACCGAGGAGCTCAATCCCATCGGGGTCACCGGCGACGACGAGCTTGCCAGCCTGGCCAGGTCGTTCAACGACATGCTGGCAGCCTTGGCGGCGTCTCGGGATCGGCAGCGCCAGCTGGTGGGCGACGCCGGACATGAGCTCCGCACGCCGCTGACCAGCCTGCGCACCAACCTCGAACTTCTGGCGCAAGCCGACCGAGTCGGAGGCCTCGCCCCGCAGCAGCGCGACGAGATTTTCACCGACGTCACCGCCCAGGTTGAGGAACTGTCCACCTTGATCGGTGACCTGGTCGAACTGGCGCGAGATGAGCCGCTGGAGCGCACGCCGGAGCCGCTGGACCTCTCCGACATCGTCTCCCATGCGGTCAACCGGGTACGACGCCGTGCGCCCGGCGTCGCGTTCGACGTCGACATCAATCCGTGGTGGGTCGTCGGCGAAGGGCAGATCCTAGAAAGGGCTGTCACCAATTTGCTCGACAACGCCGCCAAGTGGAGTCCTCGGGGCGGCACCGTGCAGGTGTGTCTTCACGACGGCAGTCTGTCGGTGAGCGACGAGGGTCCCGGCGTCAATGAGCCCGACCTTCCGATGATCTTCGAGCGCTTCTACCGTGCCCCAGATGCCCGTACCATGCCGGGCTCCGGGTTGGGGCTCTCGATCGTGCGGCAAGCCGCTGAGCGGCACGGCGGCACGGCGGGCGTCGCCAACCGTAATCCGGCCGGCGCAGTATTCACCCTGCAACTTCCCGGCCATCCGGAGCCGGCACCACCGCCGCGCGACCAGCACGGCGAGGCGACAACGTCATCGGTCTCCACTCCCGCATGACCACGAGGAACTCAGCGAGTCTTGAGACCCGTCTCAGGTCTCATTCAGCGGTCAGAGCAACGCTGGTGACATGACCGGCGACGCGTACCCCAACGGCTACGCCCCTTCGCAGTCTCCCCTTGCCGCGGACCGGCAGCCCAGGGGACGCGTCGTCGGCGCTGCTCTCCTCGTCGGAGCGCTAGCGGGAGGTGCCACGGGCATCGGAGCCTCGACGCTGATTTCCAATGATTCCGCGGCCACGACGCTCGCCAGCGCCCAGCACCAGCCCCGGCTCACTATGGGGTCCTCGAGTGCTCCGGTACCCCCGCAGGCCGGCTCCACTGAGGCTGCTGCAGCCGCCGTGCTCCCGTCGGTGGTGAAGATCTACGCCACTTCTCCCATGGCCAGCGGCTCGGGCTCGGGGATCGTCTTGTCAAGGAACGGTCAGATTCTCACAAACAATCACGTGGTGGAGCTGGCGGCTCATGGCGGAAAACTGACGGTCAGCTTCAACGACGGTACGGCGGCGGCCGCCGCAATCGTGGGCCGCGACCCGTTGACCGATCTCGCGGTCATTCAGGTGCACACGAACAAGACACTCAAGCCGGTAACGCTCGGCAACTCCGACTCCTTGCGGGTGGGTGAGCAGGTGGTGGCGGTGGGGTCGCCCTTCGGACTGGAGAGCACGGTCACCTCAGGCATCGTCAGCGCACTGAATCGGCCGGTCGTGACGCAAGGTCAAGCCGTCACCGACCCTGCGACGGTCTTCCCGGCAATTCAGACCGATGCCGCCATCAATCCCGGAAACTCCGGTGGGCCGCTTGTCGACTCCTCCGGTCGGGTCGTGGGCATCGACTCCGCGATCATGACCGACACCAGCACCGCGGGAACCCAGAGCGGGTCCATCGGGCTCGGCTTCGCCATTCCCATCAATCAGGCCGTCCCCATCGTGGACCAGCTGCGACGCGGGCAGACACCAACGCACGCCAAGCTTGGCGTGAGCGTTCGAGATGCCACTGACAAAGTCGGCCTCCCCGATGGCGCCCTGATCGGCCAAGTGGAGCCGAGCACGGCTGCCGCTCAGGGCGGACTGCACAGGGGCGACGTCATCACCCACATCGACCATCACCTGATCTCAAGCGCAGACTCTCTTGTCGCCACCGTTCGGTCCTACCGGCCCGGTGACACCGTCACACTCACGGTGGTGTCGTCATCCCATGGCAGCACGCCGTCGGGGCCTGGCCACACCGTCAAGGTGACCCTCGGCTCAGACGCCGGCTGAGGGCTCGACGCCCCCGGGATCCGCACACCCGCTCGCGGTCGTGGAGAGCAGCTCGCCAACCAGTTCGCGAAGCATTTCGATGCCGTTCTCGGTCAGTATCGACTCCGCATGAAACTGAATGCCGCGGTAGTGCGGGCCCGAGACACTGTGCACGTCTCCGGTCACCGAATCGCGGTCAACCGCCACTCCGACCGGCAGCGACGTCTCGTCGTCGACCCGAGCCACAAACGTGTTGTAGAAGCCGACTCGCTCCCGTCGGCGCCGAAACCGAATCTCCGTCTGCGTGCCCTGGAAGACAATGTCCTTCACCACCAACGGCAGCCCTAAGGCTGCACAGAGCACTTGGTGGCCGAGGCAGACCGCGAGGAATGGGCGACCTGTAGCGAGCAGGTCGTCTACCGCAGCCCGTACCGCCTTGATCTTGGGGTCACCTTGAGCTCGCGGGTCACCGGGTCCTGGACCCAAGACGGCTAGATCCGCCGCGCCCAACGCCCCTGGCTCGTAGTCGCGGTGGCGCAGCGTCTCACTGGTCACACCGAGCGTCCCCAGCATGTGCTGCAGCATTGTGACGAACTCGTCCTCGCCGTCCAGAATGACGGCATGCTTGCCAACCAAGTCAGGATGCGGTGCCTCGCCTGACTGGTCAACGAGCCAGAACCTGCTCAGCCGGGCGTTCCGGCTTCCCAGCGCCACCAGTACGTCCTCGTCCTTCACGAGGTCGGCAACGGCGTGGTGTGGCGTGGTCGCCGCCGGCACCAGGCCGAACGCGCTCAGCACTCCAGCGGCCTTCGCCGCGGTCTCGGCCACCTCTGCTTGTGGGTCGGAGTCGCGAACCAGCGTCGCCCCGGCAGTCACCTTCAGCTCACCGGTCGTCGTCACATCGGCGGTGCGAAGGAGAATCGGTGCATCGATCGTCGCCGTACCATCCAAATCCCGGCCGAGCATCGCCAGCATCGCCCCGTAGTAGCCGCGGCCTTGCTGCTCGTAGCGTGAGATGAGCTTGCAGGCGTTCTCCATCGGGCTGCCGGTGACGGTGGCTGCGAACATCGACGACCGAAGCACATCTCGTACGTCCAGCGACGTCCGGCCGGCGAGTATGTACTCGGTGTGAATGAGGTGAGTCATCGGCTTCAGGTACGGCCCGAAGATCTGACCGCCTTCGCTGCAGATTCGGCACATCATCTTCAGCTCCTCGTCAACGACCATGAAGAGCTCGAAGGTCTCCTTGTCGTCAGCAAGGAAGTTCAGCAGCGTTCGCTTCAACCGCTCGGAGTCCTCGGCAAAAGTCGAGGAGCCACTCAGTCGGAATGTGCCGCTGATGGGATTCATCCGGACCTGGCCACCGCGCAGGCTGAGATGACGCTCGGGGCTTGCCCCGATGAGGTAGCGGTCGCCGGTGTACACAAGGAACGTCCAGTAGGCGCCGCGCTCGTTCTGCAGGAGTCGCCGGAAGGCACTGAGCGCCTGACTGGAGTCCCAACCCTCAAGCGTCGCCCGGAAGTTGCGTGCAAGAACAAGGTTGGCGCCCTCTCCAGCTCCTATCTCGTCAGACACGACACGCATCACTAGCTCTGCGTACTCCTCGTCGGAGAGGTCGAAGCCAGTCGGACCTCGCGTCTTCACCGGCTCGTCAGGCAGGGTGGTGAGAAGCTCGGATAAGGCGATCTCCGTCTCCAACTCGATGGCGATGCTGCTCAACGGCGTGTCGTCGAGATGCGCCTTGAAGCCCCGCTCGCGCACCTGGGCGTAGGGAACGCACACCAGCCGATCGAAGCGACGGCCGCCTTGCGGCCGACCAGACTCGACGGGTATCTCCCTCAGCGAGCCATGGTCCGTACGCTGGCCGGCCACCAGCGTGACCCGGCCAGACCCCTGAAATTGGATCAGAGCGAACGCGGGACTGGTAAGGACTTCGTCGAGGACGCTCACGGCGACGAGTCGTTCCCACGGAGGTCCACCTCTCGACTGCGCCACGGAGCTGGCCGCCACGTGGAGCTCGTCTCGACGACCTCGAGCCGGGAGGTGGCACGGGTCAGCACGACGTACAGCGTCGCCATGCCTCTTGGTGACTCCGCAACGATGGCGTCTGGTTCGACGACGACTGCTCCATCGAACTCCAACCCCTTGGTATCCAGCGCCTCCAACACAAGCACACGATCGGAGTCCGGACCACCGAGCCAGCGGTCGACGGCATTCTTGTAGGCACGGGGGACGACGACCCCTATCGTGCCCTCGACCTCCTCACTGAGGAATCTCGTCGTTGCGACGACGTGTGACTCCAACGTCTCGGGGGAAACGATGCGCAGCCGCGGGGAGACTCCCGTGGATCGCACTGCGGCAGGGAGGTCCGCTTCGGGCAGCGCGACGCGGGCGAGATCAGCGGCGAGGCCGAATATCTCTCGGGAGTTGCGGTAGTTGGTCGACAGCCGAAACGTGCGCCGGTCTTTATCGCCGAGCGCGGCGTCCTGTGCTACTTGCGCTTCGCTCCGCCGCGGCCACGCGCTTTGCGCGAGATCGCTGACGATCGTCCACGTGGCATGCCGGCCGCGCCGGCCCAGCATGCGCCATTGCAACGGTGAGAGGTCTTGCGCCTCATCGACCAACACATGGGCATAAGCATCGTCATCGATGGACCGCAGCGGCCGCTGCATTGTGGTGCGGCGGCGGTCATGTGTGCCGCCGCCGAGCTCTGGAAACGTTTCGTCGTAGAGGTCAGCGAGCGGATCGACCTCGGTCTCGTCATCCGCAACCTCTCCCAGAAGGTGGCGAAGCTCGTCGAGCAGAGGCACATCCTCCACGCTCGGGTTGTGCGGCTGAATCGTTGCGTCCAATCGCTCGATTTCTGCGTCCGTCAGCTGGCCGGATGCGTCTCGCGCTAACCGAGCGGGGTCCGCGAGCCACTCCAGCACATCGACTGCGTCGACCAGAGGCCACCAGGATCGGGCGAAGTCGGTGAACCGCCGGTTGCTCAACAACTCGGCGGCGAAGGCGTCGTAGCCGCGGGCAAAAGCCCGCTCTCCCCGCACTTGACCCCAAAGCCTGCTCAGCAGCTCTTCGGGAACTTTGGGCGCAATCCGATTACGACGTTGCCCTGAGGCGAGCAACTCTGCGCGTATCTGCCCGAGCATCTGCTCGTCCAGGGTGAGTACGTCGTCGCGATAAAAGATGGTGAAGGAGTCCGGGGCGTGTGGAGCTGGGCCGCGCACCGTTCTCGTCAAAACGTGCGGCATCCGAGCAGATCCCTTGATGGCCGCCACATCGGGCTCATCGTGCCGAGCCGCGGAGATGCCGTCGACGACCTCCCCGAGCGCTCGAAGCGACACGCTGGTCTCGCCGAGCGAAGGCAGCACCCGCTCGATGTATCGCATGAAGACTGGATTCGGTCCGACGACCAGCACACCACCTCCTTCGTAGCGGCGTCGGTCTGTGTACAACAGATACGCCGCCCTATGGAGAGCCACGACAGTCTTTCCCGTTCCAGGTCCGCCGGTGATGGTGGTGACACCCGTTGACGAGGCCCGGATTGCCGTGTCCTGCTCTGCCTGGATAGTGGCCACGATGGAGTGCATGGACCGGTCCCGGCTTCGGGTGAGCTCTGCAATGAGGGAGCCCTCACCGACGACCACCATGTCTGGGGGTGCAGCGGACGGGTCCAGCAGGTCGTCCTCGAGCCCGACGACCTGGTCACCACGCGACTGCAACACGCGGCGGCGTACAACACCGTCCGGCGCGGCGGCAGTTGCCTGATAGAAGACGGCAGCGGCAGGCGCACGCCAGTCGATGAGCAACACCTCGCGGTTGGCATCGCGCAGCCCGACTCTGCCGATGTACTGACTAGATCCGTCACGCATGTCCAGACGGCCGAAGACAAGACCATCGTGAGCGCCGTTCAGCGTTGCGAGCCGCCTGGCGGCCTGAAACACCATCGCGTCGCGTTCTACGAGGCCACCCTCGTTGCCTAGCCGAGCCCGAGCATGCCCCTCCTCGGCAAGCGACCGAGCCGACTCCGCTGCGGCGTTCAATCGAGAGTAGATCCGGTCCACGACTGCTTGTTCGTGCTTGATCTCCTGCTCTGTGGCCGAATCGACGCTGCGCTGCCGGAAACGGTCTGACACTCGCGCTGGTCCCTTTCCGCCCACGTGGTGAACGTCCAATCCTCCCACATGGGCCTAGGGCGGGTCGCGAAACTGTGAAGAAAGCGACAGCCGCCCGGAGCGGGGAGTCCCCGCCGGGCGGCTGGCTTATCGAAGCGCCGGGCCGGCGCTCGTCATCAGGGATCAGCCGCTGATTTCCTTACGGCCGTACCCGCCACCGACCTCGACCTTGCGTGGCTTGGCTTGCTCGGCAACCGGGATCTTGAGGGTCAACACGCCGGCCTCATAATCCGCGGTCAGTCTGTCCACATCGAGGGTGTCGCCGAGAAACAGCTGCCGACTGAACACACCGTACGTTCGCTCGGAGATCACACCTTGAGCGTCGTCAGAACGGTGCGGCTTGCGCTCCGCAGATACGTTCAGCACGTTCCGCTCGACGGTCAGGTCAATGGAGTCCGCTTCGACGCCTGGCAGATCGAGTTCAACAACGAACGAGTCGCCGGAGCGGTAGGCGTCCATGGGCATTACAGCAGGACGCCCGTTGGTGCCAAAAACAGCCTCGGTCAGGCGGTCGAGGTCGCGGAACGGGTCGGTCCTCATCAACATAACGAGTCATCCCTCCTTGGACTTCCAGCACAGTTGCTGGATAGCTTCAATTACTGTTACAGATTTTATCTGCTCGATGAGAGATGTCAACTGCTAGACTCGACGCATATCACAGACGGCGAAGGAGGAGGAGGCATGTCGGCCGCGAAAGGCCCGGACCGCTTGGCGGCTCTGTCGGCGCTCGGCCTGGGCCGCGACGCAACCCCGCACGACATTGTGTCCGCGTACCGTCGGCTGGCTCTCTCCGTCCACCCGGACACCTCTGGTGGCGAGATCGACCACTCGGAGTTCGCTCGAATCACCGACGCATACCAGTACCTGACTCGCTCAAGCGAACAGTTGCCTCCCCCGGCGTTCGATCCCCCGGTTCGTGGCCACAGATCGTCTCCGATGACCGGCTCGCCGAGTGCAGAGACTTCGCCGGCGATTGGCTCCTGGGATGACACTCCACAGGTAGTCGCCGGTCCAGTGAAAATCCGCCCGCTGCCACCCGAGTCGAGATGAACCCCAACTTCTCACCGGACCGCGCCCTCTACGGCATGTCCGTGGCTTCCGACCTCACGGGGGTGCATCCGCAGATGCTTCGTGCGTACGAAGCCAGAGGGTTGCTGGCTCCACACCGCACCGATGGAGGAACTCGCCGCTACAGCGGGAATGACATCGTTCGCATCCAACGCATCACCGAGCTGCTGGCTTCAGGTCTCAACCTCGAGGGCGTGCAACAGGTACTACGCCTCGAAGCGGAAACGCAGCGGCTGCAAGACGAGATCGACGAGCTGCGCTCCTCGCCACCGTGAGACACGTAGCGGCGGCATATCGTCAGCCACTCGGCCACGATGCCCTGCGATTCCGCGGTGGTTGTGCCATCGTAGGTTGACGGACATTCATCAGGGAGACGACATTCGCATGCGAAGAACTACGTGGCTCTCAGCAGCCTTGCTGGCACTATTCCTTACGGCTTGTTCCAGCAACAGCAATCCACCGAACGCTTCGGACACTCAGATGTCGCAAAGCACGAGCAGCAATACTGCTGGCACAACTGCCAATGGCACTGCCGCCTACTGTGACACTTTGAAACAAGCGCGTAGTGACTTCAGCAGTACGGACTTCACTGCGCTGACGGACTCGCAGTTCACGAAGTTCCGCGACCGCCTCCAGACACTTCAGGACCGGGCGCCCGCAACCGTGCAAGACGACTGGCGCCTGCTCGGCAGCGAACTCGACTCGGTGAAGCGTCTCCTGGGTCAGGCGGGAGTCAGCTTCAACGATCTACAGAAACTGCAAAACAATCAGATGCCTCCCGGATTCGATATCACGAAGTTCAAAGCCATCGTCCCCAAGCTCCAGAAGCTGGGGACCAACAAGCGCCTCGTGAGTGCCCGGAACGCAATTGCCAAAAACGCCAAAACGACCTGCCACATTTCGATGCACTGAGGCTCTACGTGGCTGCCAACTGGGCGCAGTGCTTATAGCACCACAACGGAACGCAGTACGTCACCTGCGTACATCCTGTCGAAAGCCGCCTCCACATCACCCAACTCAATGGTTTCGGTGACGAACTGATCGAGCGGCAGACGGCCTTGCAAATAGAGGTCGATGAGCATAGGAAAGTCGCGGCTCGGCAGGCAATCGCCGTACCAGGAAGATTTGACGGCCCCGCCTCTCCCGAACACATCCAGCAACGGAAGTTCAATGAGCATCTGCGGCGTCGGAACGCCCACCAGCACGACGGTGCCCGCCAGATCGCGGGCGTAAAAGGCCTGTTCGAAAGTTTCCGGCCTTCCTACCGCGTCTATCACCACGTCGGCACCCAGTCCCCCAGTTCCCTCCTTGATTGCCTCCACCACATCCTGTTGGGATGCGTCAACTGTCGCAGTCGCCCCTAGGGTTCGAGCCTTCTCGAGCTTCCGAGCGTCGATGTCCACGGCGATTATCCGGGCTGCTCCAGCGAGACGAGCTCCTGCTATCGCGGCAGCACCGACTCCACCGCATCCGATGATGGCCACGGAGTCACCGCGCCCCACCTGACCGGTGTTGACAGCCGCGCCCAAGCCGGCCATGACTCCGCAGCCGAGCAGGCCAGCGGCAGTAGCTGGAGCCTGCGGATCGACTTTTGTGCACTGACCGGCCGCCACCAGCGTCTTATCCCCGAAGGCTCCGATGCCGAGGGCCGGTGACAGCGTCGTGCCGTCTTCCAGCGTCATTGGGGAGGCGGCGTTTCTCGTGTCGAAGCAGTACCACGGTCGACCGCGACTGCAGGCACGGCACTGGCCGCAAACCGCCCGCCAGTTCAAAATGACGAAATCACCAGGCTGCACCTCGGTGACGCCGTCGCCCACCGACTCGACGAGTCCGGCCGCCTCGTGGCCGAGCAAGTAGGGGAAGTCCTCGCCGATACCGCCCTCGCGGTAGTGCAGATCGGTGTGGCAGACGCCGCAGGCTTGGACATCAACGACTGCTTCGCCCGGGCCGGGGTCCGGCACCACGATCGATGTCATCTCCACCGGCGCACCTCTTTCTGGCGCGATAACTCCTCGCACGGTCTGGGGCATACGGCTCTGCCTTCCTCCTGCTCACCTGGGGGCCTCTGACGTCTGTGTGGCGACAATCTACGCCCGACGGGGTGAGGCATCATGTGCCGTTAGAATCAACCCAGCCAAGTGCCTTGCTGACTGCTTTTTCCCAGCTCCGCACCAGCCCTTGCCTCGATGCCTGGTCCAGCCGTGGACTCCAACGCCTGCCCTCGCGCCAGTTGTCCCGGAGCTCTCGCAGCCCCGGCCAGCAGCCCGCCGTCAGCCCGGCGGCATAGGCGGCCCCCAATGCCGTGGTCTCGGTGACCTCCGGACGCACGACGTCTACGTTGAGCAAGTCCGCTTGGAATTGCATGAGGAGTTCGTTCCCGACCATTCCGCCGTCGACTTTCAGTTCTGCGAGCTCCACATCGGTATCAAGCCGCATCGCGTCCACAACGTCCCGGGTCTGAAAGGCGGTCGCCTCAAGCACGGCGCGCGCCAGGTGACCCCGGTTGACGTATCGGGTCAGCCCCACGAGCGCGCCGCGCGCATCCGGTCTCCAGTACGGCGCAAATAGGCCCGAGAATGCCGGGACGAAGTAGGCGCCGCCGTTGTCATCGACGCTCCCAGCCAGCTCCTCGATGTCAGCAGCGGACTGGATTAGCCCGAGGTTGTCTCTCAGCCACTGCACCAGCGATCCGGTGACCGCGATCGAACCCTCGAGCGCGTAGACCGGTGCTTGGCCATTGATCTGGTAGCAAACGGTCGTAAGAAGTCCGGAGTGGCTGGTGATGGGATGAGCGCCGGTATTCAGCAGCAAGAAGTTCCCGGTGCCATAAGTGTTCTTCGCCGTGCCCTCGTCGAAGCAGACCTGTCCGAACGTGGCCGCCTGCTGGTCCCCTAGCACTCCTGCGATCGGGACCCCGCGGAGTGCACCGGCACTGCACTCGCCGTACAGCTGCGCCGACGGCGCGATCTCCGGCAGCATTGCGTAGGGAATGCCGAGCTCGGCGACGATGTCGCGATTCCACTGCAAGCTACGGAGATCCATGAGCAGGGTGCGGCTCGCGTTGGTCACATCGGTGCGGTGGAGGCCCGTGTCAGCTCCGCCGGTGAGATTCCAGATCAGCCAGGTGTCGACCGTTCCACACAGCAGCTGACCCCTCACCGCCGCCTGGCGAGCGTCGTCGACATTGTCCAAAACCCAGGCGATCTTCGGTCCTGCGAAGTACGTCGCGATCGGGAGCCCTGTTGTCGAGCGGTACCGGTCGACACCGCCGCCCCGGCCGGCCAGTGCGTCGCACAAAGCCTGCGTACGGGTGTCCTGCCAGACGATCGCATTGGTCATAGGTTCTCCCGTGCGACGGTCCCAGACGATGGTGGTCTCGCGTTGGTTCGCGATGCCGAGGGCATCGATGTTCCCGGCTCGAAGGCCACTCTTCTCCAATGCAGCCGCCATGACGGCCAGCGAGTTGGCCCAGATCTCCATTGGATCGTGCTCGACCCAACCTGGCCGGGGCAACAGTTGCCGGTGCTCCTGTGCGTGGCTGGCGACCACCGATCCGGAGTCGTCAAAGATCATGCAGCGCGTACTCGTCGTGCCCTGGTCCAAAGCCGCCACGTAGGGACTCATCGCGCCGTCCGGAGCTTGGCGATGCGCTTCAGCTGCCGGCGAGCTTCCACGCCCCCGGCAGAGCGAGTGCCGCCACGGCGATCTTCAACAGATCCGTGAGCAGAAACGGTGTGACGCCGAGGCGGATCGCTTCGCTGAAGGACAGCTCGAGATCGGCCGCCAGCCACATTGTCCCGATCGCGTAGATGAGCACGTTGCCGGCTAGCATCATGGCCACAGTAGATCCGATGTGTCGATCAGCTCGTCGTTCGGCGAGCGCTCCGACCACTGCCGCTGCGATCACGAATCCGAGGATGTAGCCGAAGGTCGGCCCTCCCCACCCTGCACCAGAACTTGCGAACCATGGGACGCCAGCGACACCGGCCACCACATAGAGGGCCATGGAAAGGAGACCGCGAAGCGATCCGAGCGCTGCGCCGGTGACGAGTACCGCAAGGGTCTGCAGCGTGAACGGAACGGGTGACAGCGGCGTGGCGATCGACAGCTGTGCTGCGAGCCCCGTCAATGCCGCCCCCGCGACGACCAGTGCCGCATCGCGTGCGCGGGCTCCTGGAACGATGTCGGCTAGCACCAACCGGGGACTGGCCGGATGAACGGTCGACATAACGAAGCTCCTCACATTGACAGCTAGCACGGGGTCGAGCCGTCATGCTAGTCAGCCCATCAGGTCGAGCTGCCGTCCCCACGGCTGGCGTTTTGACCGTCGTGCTCGAACGTCACCTCAACCTGCTCAAAGCCTTTGGTCCGCTGCGCCTCCGCGTAGTCGGTGTACGCCTCCTGGTCGGCTTCGGTGAGATCGACGTTGTCGGTGAACGGCGTGAGCAACGCGCGCGGATAGAGCTGGCGACCGCGTACGACGTTGACCTCGACACCGAGAACGATGATCATGGCCCCGAGATAGAGCCACGCGAAGAGTCCGAACACCAACGCGAAGACGCCATTGGTAGCACTCGCATCACGGACCACGTGGCCGACATACGCAGCGCCGACCATCTGCAGCAGCTGCCACATGACCGCCGCGGCCAAGGCTCCTGGCAGTGCCTCCTTGATGCTGTGCCGGTGAGTGGTCGCCAGCCGGAAGAGGAGAACGAAGACGACGGCGTTCAATGCAACGGAAAGCAGCCACACCAGCAACTGCACACCAAGGCCTCGCGCGCTAAAGGCATCGGCCCTGCCGCCCAGCGCCGACAGCAGGCTTGTACCGAGAATCGCGAGTCCCGCGGTGCCTAGCAGCAACAGGCTCCGCGCACGAGCGAGAAGTGGGTTCGGGCGTCGGTTGCGGGGAACCGCCCACGCGACGTTCATCGCGTTCTGCGTCGCTTGGGCAGCACCGAGCGAGCCGTACAGCGCTCCGAGAATACCGACGGTGACTCCCGTGCCGCTCCCGGTGAGGCCGGGGGGATGGCTGAGCTGATCTCCGATGACCGGAAACTGACGCAGCGCAGAGGAGATGAGGTCTTTCTGGAGCTCCTGATTACCTTGGAGGACAAAGCCCAGGATCGATGACGCAAGCAGCAAGGCTGGAAAAATAGCGAGAAGGCCGTAATACGTGATGAGGGCCGCAAGGTAGCTGCCCTGGTCGTCGGCGAACTTGTAGGCCACCGCAATGGGGAAGCCTGCCCACGGGTGTCGCTGCTGAAAGCCGTCCAGGCGCTCGGTAAGCGTCACGGGCACACCTCGATTTCGCGTTCGCTCACCACAGGGGAACCGTACTTCCCTTCCGGTCGAGTCTGTCGAGACCAAGCCCGCCGCCGGCATGCCAACCGCATGGGTGGGGTACTGCGTCGCACCATGATCGACACGTTCATCTTCGACGTCGACGGCACGCTCGTCGAGACCAACTATCAGCACGCTCTTTCCTGGTACCGCGCCTTTCGGCCGTTCGGCCTCTCACCGGCGATCTGGCGGATTCACCGCTCGGTCGGCATGGGTGGCGACCAGCTCGTCGAGGCGGTGGCTGGCAAAGAAGTGGAGGAGAAGTGGAGGAGAAGTACGGAGACGATCTTCGGTCGGCGTGGAGTGAAGAGTTCGACAAGTTTCTGCCGGAGGTGCAGCCGTTCGAGGGGGCGCGGGAGTTGTTGGCGGAGGTACGCCGGCGCAGTTTACGCCTGGTGCTCGCGAGCTCAGGGGAGAGTAAGCACGTCGACCACTACCTCGACCTGCTGAACGCTCGCGAGCTCGCAGAGGCGTGGACGACATCTGCGGATGCCGAGCAGACGAAGCCGGCTCCTGACTTGGTGGAGACCGCGATGGCAAAGGTGGACGCCGACTCCGCAGTCATGGTGGGGGACTCGACGTGGGACATAGAAGCAGCCAAGCGCGCGGGAATTCCCACGGTTGCCGTACGGACCGGTGGCTTCTCCGTTGACGAGCTGCTCGAGGCGGGCGCCGCCAAGGTGTACGACTCACTGGAAGAACTGCAAGCCGATCTGGACAATGTTCTCGGCCTGGAGACCTGACTTCGCCGCTGCTGAGTGACGGAGCGACTCGGCGCCAATACAGTGAGCGCGATGACAGCGAGCGCTGCGATGAACTCCGCTCACGATCGGGCGGTTGAGGCACTTCTCGCGTCGTACGCCGCCATTCCAGCCGGGCAGCGGGTACGACTGGCGAAGCGGACGTCTAACCTCTTTCGACCACGCACCGCAGCAGGCGGCGCCGGGCTCGACGTGCGCCAGCTCGACGGCGTTCTGGCCGTCGACCCAAGTGCCCAAACCGCCGACGTCCAGGGCATGTGCACCTATGAGCGCCTTGTTGAGGCAACGTTGCAGCACGGGCTGATGCCGCTTGTCGTGCCCCAGCTGAAGACGATCACTGTGGGTGGTGCGGTGTCTGGTCTCGGGATCGAGTCGACGTCCTTCCGCAACGGACTGCCGCACGAATCGGTTCTCGAGCTCGACGTGATCACCGGCGACGGCCGCCTCGTCACCGCGTCACCCGGCCGAAACGCCGACTTGTTCACCGCTTTTCCGAACTCCTACGGCACGCTGGGTTACACCGTCCGGCTCCGGGTCGAGCTCGAGCCAGTGCACAGGTACGTTGCGCTTCGCAACGTGCCCTTCGAGGACCTCGACGAGCTGAGCGAGACGATGCGCAGGGTCTGCACCCAGCAGGCGTTCGACGGCCAACCCGTGCACTTCCTCGACGGCGTCATGTTCTCGCTCGACGAGGCCTATCTGATCGTCGGCCGCTGGTGCGACGACCTTGGAGAGTCGGAAGTTCGCCGTCCGAGCGACTACACCGGGCGAGCCATCTACTACAGGTCCATTCGAGAGCGGCCGCGCGACGTGCTGAGCGTGCAGGACTATCTGTGGCGATGGGACACCGACTGGTTCTGGTGTTCTAGCGCGTTCGGAGCCCAGCATCCCTTGGTACGACGGTTGTGGCCAGCGCGCTACCGCCGCAGCGATGTTTACCACCGACTTGTGAGCCTGGAAAACCGGTACGGTGTCATGGCGGGGATCGACCAACTGCGCGGGCGCTCAGCTCGCGAGCGGGTCGTGCAAGACGTCGAGATCCCGGTGGGGCGCACGGCCGAGTTCCTCAGGTGGTTCACCTCCTCGGTGGGCATGTCCCCGGTGTGGTTGTGTCCGCTGCGGCTGCGTGAGCCCGCCGGCCCCGGCTCCGCCCGCCGGTGGCCTCTCTATCCGCTTCACCCGGGTGACCTCTATGTCAATGTCGGATTTTGGGGCACCGTGCCAATTCAGGCCGCCGCCGCCGACGGTGACGTCAATCGGCGCATAGAGCAGGCCGTGGCCGTCCTTGACGGCCACAAGTCCCTGTACTCCGACGCTTACTACGATGAGGCGACGTTCGACGCGATCTACGGTGGCGAGGTCTACCGCGCCGTCAAACCCACCTACGACGCCGAGCACCGGCTAGCCAGCCTCTATGACAAGGCGGTGAGAAGACAATGACCATCGCGAGCATGCTGGCCAAGTTGACTGCTTCCGCCCCGCCGCTTCGTTTCGAGGCGTATGACGGAAGTGGGTTCGGTCCGGACTCGGCGATCAAGCTGCGGCTGACAAACGAGCGTGGCCTGCGCTTCCTCGCCACCGCTCCCGGCGATCTGGGAATGGCGCGGGCGTACGTCTGCGGCGATCTGGACCTCGAAGGCGTCCACCCTGGTGACCCCTACGAAGCTGTCAAGCTACTCGGCGAGTGGCGGCTGCGCCTGCCAAGCCCCGGCGAGATTGCTGCCCTGCTCAAAGAGCTTGGGTGGCGCCGACTTGTACCGCCGGAGCCGCCGCCGCAAGAAGCGCTGCCGCGCTGGCGTCGCGTGGCCGAGGGGTTGCGGCACTCGCGCAGCCGTGACGCGGAGGTCATCGGACATCACTACGATGTGTCGAACGCCTTCTATGAGAAAGTGCTCGGTCCCTCCATGGCGTACACCTGCGCGGTGTTCCCCAAGTCCGAGGCGAGCCTGGAGGAGGCTCAGGAGGAGAAGTTCGATCTGGTCTGTCGCAAGCTGGATCTGCGTCCCGGTATGCGGTTGCTCGACGTTGGCTGCGGCTGGGGCGGCATGCTGAGACACGCTGCCAAGCGCTACGGGGTCAACGGGGTCGGTATCACACTGTCGGCGGCACAAGCCCAGTGGGCCAGAACCGCTGTCGAAGCCGACGGGCTGCAAGGCCAAGTACAGGTTGTCCACGGCGACTACCGCGACGCGCCTGGTGAGGCGTACGACGCTGTGAGCTCCATCGGGTTGCTCGAGCACGTGGGAGTCCGCAACTATCCGGCGTACTTCCGGTTTCTTCACGGCAAGCTGCGGTACGGCGGCCGGCTGCTCAATCACTGCATCACCCGACCCACGAACTCCAGTTCGGCCAAACCGGGAGCCTTCATCGACCGGTACGTCTTTCCCGACGGGGAGCTCACCGGATCGGGCCGCATCATCACCGAGGCGCAAGACGCTGGCTTTGAGGTCCGGCATGAGGAGAATCTGCGCGAGCACTACGCGCTCACGCTCGCCGCGTGGTGCCATAATCTCGTCAACTCCTGGGACTTCTGCGTCGCCGATGTTGGCGAGTCGACGGCTCGGGTCTGGGGTCTCTACATGGCCGGATCTCGCAGAGGATTCGAGACCGACGAAGTGCAACTGCATCAGGTCTTGGCCGTGAAGGCGGCGCCGGATGGTGATTCGTCGTTTCCGCTGCGCCCAACCTGGCTGAGCTGAGTTGCACGGCGTCAGCCCCGAAAGCCTTAGCCGGGTGGACGCCGCTTTCGCCGTCGTGCCACGTGCGGCGTTTCTTGCCCGGCGCGACCGCCGGCAGTCCGCGGTCGACCAGCCCATCCGCATCGGACACGGCCAGACGAACTCCCAGCCGACCACCGTGCGCAACATGCTGGCGCTTCTCGATGTCAGGCCCGGCGACCGAGTCCTCGATGTGGGCAGCGGCTCAGGGTGGACCACCGCCTTGCTGGCCGAGCTCACCGGGCCGACGGGTCGCGTATACGGCGTAGAACTTGTGCCCGAGCTTGCGGAGTTCGGCAAGCGAAATCTGGCCGACTTCTTGCAGACCGTTGCGCACCAGGCCGGGGTGCGGTCCTCGAGCGAAGCCGACGCTCGCCCGCGATCCACGAATGAAGGCGACGCTGCCAGCCCGCAGAGCGCCGGCGAGGCAGGCTCGCGAATTGGCTGGGCGTCGATCTCGCCGGCAGCGCCCGATGTCCTCGGCTTGCCGAACCATGCGCCATACGAGCGGATTCTGGTGTCAGCCGAAGCGCGGCAGTTGCCGCAGGCGCTTGTCGACCAGCTGGCGCCAGGCGGCCGGCTGGTGATACCGGTGGCCGGGCGACTTGCGGTCGTCGAACACACCGGCAACGGGCAGATCAGGCAGCGCCGCGTCGGGCACTACGCGTTCGTGCCTCTTCGCTGACCTCGGTCAGCTGGCGGACGGCTCGTGCGGATAGTCGGCGGCTCGACGCTGAAACGACAGTATGCGCGGATTTTGAACGACACCGTCCCGCAGCTCGATCGCCCGGCGGACCGTCTCGTCGCCGTCCCATCCGGGGGGCCCACTCATCACGGGGCGAAGGTACGGCAGCAGGGCTGCACTGATCTCCCAAGTGGCGGAGTTCCACAGCAGTGATGGGCTGTGGTCGACGGCGTAGTAGTAGACACCGTCCCCGATTGTGAACAAGGGGTCGGCGAACGACGTGGGCCGCGCCCAGCTGAAGCCCATTCCCGCATCACAGGAGACGTCCACGATCAGGCTGCCGGACCGAAATGCCGGCAGATCCTCCTCGCGAAGGAACATCAACGGTGCGTCGGTGTCTTGCAGTACGCAGTTGACCACCACGTCGTACTCCGAAAGCACGTGGCTGAGCGGCTGCTCCTGGTCCTCGAAGCAGGCGAAGACACGTCCGGGTTGACCCGGGTCGTTCGCCACGTGCTTCAGCTTGACCGACTGCTTGGGCGGAGAAATCGTCGACACGTCCCGGTGAGTGAAGACGTCGACGTCCACGAGGCCAAGACCGTTGAGGGCTGTGACGGCCCCGAGTCCCGTCGCACCCGATCCGATCACCGCCGCCCTTAGAGTCCGCCCGTAATGCCCGGAGCTCCCGATGAGCTCCAGCGCATGAAGCACAGAGGCATATCCAGCGAGCTGGTTGTTCTTGTTGAAGACGTGACGGTGAAACGACCCATCGTCGGACCACACGTGCATCGCCTCCCAAGCGATCAGTGTCAGCTGGGAGTCGATTCCGACCTGCGTGAGCTCAGCGTCTTGCACGCAGTGCGGCCACCCCCAGAGCACCTGTCCCTTCCGCAGCTGCTTGACGTCATCAAGCAGCGGCTTGGGAAGTAGCACGACGTCTGCTGTCTCGATGAGCTGGTCTCGGGGAAGGACTCCCCCAACCTGCCCAGCCAACTCGGCGTCGCTTTCGCCGTACTGCTCGCCGTACCCCCCCTCCAGATAAAGGTGCTTGCGGAGCTCCGCGTCGATCCGGTCCAGATGCGACGGATGCAGAGGCAGCCGCCGCTCGTTCTCCTTGCGCGAGCGAGCCAGCACGCCGAGATTGAGCAAATCCACGCCGGTTCCCCATCTGTCGACCGTCGCGAAGAACCTACCCTCTCTCGCGAGGCGCCCAGCGGCTTGCTACACCCGGCATCCGTCGACAACGATCTCCAGGTGAAAGTTTTCCTATCGTGTGACATGGAGGGCGTCGCCGGGATCGTGGACTGGGCGCAGTGTCTGCCCGACGGTGGAGCGGCGTACGCGATCGGCTGCCGCTTGATGCTCGACGAGGTCAACGCCGCCATCGATGGTGCGCTGGCCGGTGGTGCCGACGAAGTCGTCGTCAACGACTCGCACGGCACCATGGCCAACCTCGATCCCGCAGCGTTGCACGGCCGCAGCCGCTACATCTCCGGTCGGCACAAGCCCGGATACATGATGCAAGCGCTCGACGGCGACTTCGACCTCATTTTCTACGTCGGATATCACGGCTCGATCTCCGGTCCCCCGTCGGTGTTGTCGCACACCTACAATCCGGAGGTGATCAGCGGAGTCCAGCTCAACGGCGATTACGTCGGCGAAAGCGGCATCAACGCCCTCGTGGCGAGCGCGTGCTCTGTCCCCATCGGTCTCGTTACCGGTGACTCGGTGACCGCGGACGAGATGAAAGGCTTTGCACCCAACTGTGTGGCCGTCGTGACGAAGGAGTCCATCACCCGGTTCGCTGCGTCGAGTCTGCACCCCGCAGACTCCTGCCGGTTGATCGAGGAGGGAGCGAGCGAAGCTGTGCGCAAAGTCTCAAGCGGCGCGGTGTCGCCGCCATCGATCGAGTATCCCGCTTCGCTGGAGGTCGAGTTGCAGACAGCGGACATGGCAGAGGTCGCGTCCTGGGTCAAGGGAGTGGAACGGCTCACGACCCGCTCCGTGAGCATTTCCGGCAGCGACGGTGCAGCGATCTACAGCTCCTTCGTGGCCTTGACCTACATCACCCGCCAGGCAGGTGGCCGATGAAAACGCGGCGGAAACCGTGACGGCCACCTGGGGAGCCCCCGGTCGGGTCAACCTGATCGGTGAACACGTCGACTACAACGACGGCCTCGTACTGCCGTTCGCCCTCCCCTGGACGACGGTCACCACCGTGACCGCGTCGTCCGGTGACACGGTCACGGTGGAGTCGGAGGGCGCGGGGCACGCTGAGTTTCCCGTCGACGCGGTTCCGGGAGATGTCTCTGGGTGGGCGGCGTACATCGCTGGAGTGGTGTGGGCTCTACGCGACCGTGGCCACAACCTCCCGGGTCTGCAGTTTCGCATCTCCAGTGAGGTGCCAGATGGCGCGGGACTTTCCTCATCCGCGGCGCTCACGTGCTCCGTCGCCTGTGCTGTCAACGCAGAGTGCGAACTCGGCCTTGACAAGCCCACGCTCGCAGACATTGCGCGCGTGGCCGAGAACCGCTTCGCTGGAGCACCGACCGGTGCGATGGACCAGCTGGCCTCCATGCTCTGCGAGGCCGACTCCGCTCTGCTCCTGGATTGCCAGTCCATGCAGTGGCGACAGATCCCCTTCGACGTCTCCCCTGCCGGTCTGACGCTGCTGCTCATCGACACGCAGGCGCGTCATGAGCTGGTCGGCAGCGAATACGGCGACCGCCGTCGTGACTGCGAGTCGGCGGCGCGGGTCTTGGGGGTGGCTTCGCTGCGGGAGGCGACGCTCGAGGCGGTGGACCAGCTGCACGATGAGCAGCTGCGTCGCCGAGCTCATCACGTCGTGACGGAAATTCAGCGGGTCGCCGACGTCGCCGAGCTGCTCGACAACGGTCAAGTGGCAGACATCGGAGCGTTCCTGACCGCATCCCACGATTCACTGCGCGACGACTTCCAGGTGTCTGTGAAGGTTATCGACGCGACAGTCGACGCAGCGGTCCGCGCGGGCGCGCTCGGCGCACGGATGGTGGGCGGGGGCTTTGGCGGCTGCGTGATCACGCTGTGCCGCACCGATGACGAGCTAGCGATTCGAGAGAGCGTGCACTCGATGTACGACGACCGCGGCTGGAAGGACCCCGCGTTCAGTGAACCGCATCCCTCGCTGGGCGCACGCGAGGTGTCCGCTCCTTGAGAATCAGCGGATGGCCAAAGGGCAAATCCCATTGACGCACACCACGTGCGGCTTACCTCGCCGTCGAACACTGCGATTAGCCTGTGGCCTTTGGCGGACCCGCTACTGAACTGGGAGGTCCTGACATGACCAGTAAGTTCACCGAGCTTGCGATCGACTGTGCCGATCCCAACGGTCTCGCCCGGTTCTGGTGCTCGGTGCTCGACTACGAGGTGCAAGACGAAGACGACAGAAGTGTCACAATTGGCTCCCCTATGGTGCCTGAAGGCAAGAATCACCTTGGCCCAGTGCCACCGACGTTGACATTCGCGCACGTGCCCGAGGGTAAGACCGTCAAAAACAGGCTCCACCTCGACGTCAACCCAACCGACAGGGAGCAAGACGAAGAGCTCCGTCGCCTGCTCGACTTAGGTGCTCGACACGCCGACGTCGGCCAAGGCAATGAGAGCTGGGTCGTACTTGCCGACCCAGAGGGGAACGAGTTCTGCGTCCTTGCGGGCCGCCACCCCTGATCGGAGGCCGCACACGGCGCCAGACCTACTTCCGGTCTTCTTGACTCATGACAGCAGCGTCCCTGTTCGAAGAACTCCTTCGGCGGGTGATTGACTTGCTCCATGGTGCTGACAGGTGACTACGAACCAAGTCCGGAGAAGTGGGTACGTGACCAGGTCGAGGAGTACGAGAGCTCCAGCGGTACCGCGGGGACGCACATGCGTGGCATGCCGGTGGTCATTCTGACGAGCAGAGGCGCCAAGTCGGGCAAGCTTCGCAAGACGCCGCTGATGCGAGTTGAACACGACGGCTCATATGCCGTCGTGGCGTCCCTGGGCGGCGCTCCAAAGAACCCCACGTGGTACTACAACCTCATCGCCGATCCAAACGTCGAACTGCAGGACGGGCCGGTCAAACAGGAGATGATGGCGCGTGAGACCACCGGTGACGAGAAAACCGAGTGGTGGGATCGCGCGGTGAAGGCGTACCCAGACTACGCCGACTACCAGAAGAAGACGGACCGCGAAATCCCCGTGTTCGTGCTGGAGCCGGCCTGACGGCTAGCTGGTGGCAGATTCCCCTCGCTGTCGCGGGGGGCCTGCTCGTCGTGTGGGTGGCACTCATCGCTGCACTATGGAGAGTCGCGCCGGAGCAGCCACGGCTGCATGAGCTGTTGCGGCTGCTGCCCGACACGGTCCGCCTGATTCGCCGACTGGCCGGCGACCGCGGTGTACCTCGGTCAGCGCGCATTTGGCTCTGGCTCCTCCTCGGCTACCTGGCGAGTCCGGTCGACCTCATCCCGGACTTCGTCCCCGTTCTCGGGTACGCCGACGACGCGATTCTTGTAGCGGTGACCCTGAGGTCAGTGGCACGCCGGGCCGGGCAGGAGGCTCTACAACGCAACTGGCCGGGAACCGATGCCGGGCTCCAGTCCGTTTGCACACTCGCGGGCATTCCACCTGGATTCGCCGGTCCGGACAAGACACAGGAGCCTCAGTAGAGGCGCCGGCGGATGGCGAGAACCGTCGAATCCACCCGTGGAGGTGGCCGAAAGGCGTCTCTCGGCAGATTGCGCTGCACATCCAAGCGCCAGGTGCGCAGCCAGCGTCCAGCACCGGGCGCTCGCCCGTCGGCGTACCTGCGTGCGACCTGGCGTTGCAAGACGATGTCCGCCGACCGCATGCGAGATCTGGACCCCAGGAGGGTTTGCAGCAATGCGCTGGAGACGCCGTAGGGCGGATTCGCAACGACCCTAAACGGCTTCCGCGGCAACCGAAGGTCCCGGGCGTCGCACTCGAGAACTCTGACCGGCAGAGTCGCGAAGCGTTGGCGAAGGTACTCGGCTCGGCCAGGGTGGAGCTCAACGGCGAGGACGCGCGCGCCGGCATCGACGAGGTGGCTGGTCAAGGCGCCGTAACCGGCGCCGACGTCCAAGACGAGGTCACCTGCACTGACGGCAGAGTCCGCGACTATGCGCGCGGCCTCCTCAGCGCGAAGAAAATGGCAGCCCCAGTTCCGCCTCCGTTGCCCGGCGGACACGGCGGACCATCACGAACATTGCCATGGACACACCGTAGTGAACCCATGAGCGGCGAGACGAGGGCTTTTCTCCCAGCGCCCGCCGTCAGCGGAGATTGAAGGTGCTGGCAGACCTGTGCGGCCGATGCGTCAATCGCCGGCCTCTCAACCAGCCACGACACCGCTATGACGTCGTCCTTTGAGGGGCTGCGCAGTCATTCAGTCCGGCTCGGCATTCAAGCCAGGGCAATCACCCATGCGCCATGTCGACGAAGCGCGAGTAGTGGCCCTGAAAGGCGAGCACGATGTCGGTGGTAGGGCCATTGCGGTGCTTGGCGACGATGAGATCTGCCTCGCCGGGTCGGGTGGACTCTCTCTCGTAGAGGTCCTCTCGGTGAAGCAGGATGACGACGTCGGAGTCCTGTTCGAGGCTGCCGCTTTCACGTAGATCCGCCAGCATCGGCCGCTTGGAAGTGCGCTGTTCGGAGCCTCGATTGAGCTGAGCGATCGCGACCACTGGAATGTCGAGCTCCTTGGCCAGCAGCTTAATCTGACGGGAAAACTCCGACACCTCGACCTGACGGTTCTCGACTTTCCTGCCAGAGGTCATCAGTTGGAGGTAGTCGACAACTATCAAGCGCAGGTCATGCCGCTGACGCAGCCGCCTAGCCTTCGCCCGGATCTCCATCATGGTGAGGTTGGGAGAGTCGTCGATGAAAAGGGGTGCCTCGGAGACCTCGCTCATCTTGCGGACGAGCTTGTTCCAGTCGTCGTCGCTCATCTTGCCGTTGCGCATGTGGTGCAGTGGAATGCGCGCCTCGGCGGAGAGCAGCCGCATAGTGATCTCGTTGCGACTCATCTCGAGCGAGAAGATGACGCTCGTCAGTCGATGTTTGATGGACGCTGAGCGGGCCAAGTCGAGCCCTAGCGTGGAGTTGTGCGTAGGGATCATCGCCCGGCTGGCGAGATACAGATGGTCGGTGTTGTGCACCTCGACGCAACGGACCGGAACGCTTCGAACTGGCACAACGGACACGATTTTGAAGTCGTCGTTGCGCTTGCGCTCGATCCGTGGGCAGGTCCAGTGTGTCAGCGCGACGTCGCCCCGCAACGGCTCGTGCCGTCGTACCGAGTGGACAACGCCTCTTTCAACCTCTTTCGCGAGAACCTCCGTGGTGCGAACGGCAAAGACGAACTCTGACTCGGTCAGCCATTCATGCTGGGCATCCGCAACGATGCAAGTGCCGTCGGAGAAGCTCACCTGGTAGCACGGCCGGCCCGTCATCACCTTGGTCGCCGCGACCACCCGAGTCGGCCGGCCGTCTGCACCCACGAGTTGGTCTCCGACCTCTATCCGACCCATCGTGGTCCAGCCCCAAGGAGTCGGCAGCGGGGTGTCAAGAGCAAGCGCCTTTCCGACAGCCGGCCGAGCCGCGACGATGATCATCTGACCGCCGTGCAGGCCGTTGGTCAGCTCGTCAAGGTCGGCGAACCCGGTCGGTACGCCGGCCATCTCGCCGTTGCGGTTGCTGATGGCTTCGAGCTCGTCGATCGTGGCTTCCATCAGCTCAGACAGCGGCGCGTAGTCTTCCGATGTCCGCTTATCGGTGACGCCGTAGACCTCTGCCTGCGCTCGGTCGACGACGTCGTCGACCTGCCCCTCGGCGGCGTACCCAAGTTGCACGATCTTGGTGCCGGCGTCGACGAGCCGTCGCAGAATGGCCTTCTCCCGGACGATCTCGGCGTAGTAGCCCGCGTTCGCCGCCACCGGCACTTGTGCCACAAGTGTGTGCAGGTATGGCGCTCCCCCCACCCTTGCCGCATCACCGCTGCGGGTCAGGGCAGCCGCCACGGTGATGGCGTCGGCAGGCTCGCCGCGGCTGTACAGATCGAGCACCGTGTTGTAGATCAGCTCATGAGCAGGCCGGTAGAAGTCGGCTCCCTTGATCATCTCGACGACGTCGGCGATGGCGTCTTTGCTCAACATCATGGCTCCGAGGACGGACTGCTCGGCGGCCTCGTCTTGCGGAGGGATGCGGCCAACAGGCGCGCGATCGTAGTCGTCGTCTCGGACCACACGCGGACTGTGGAACTCGGCGATGCTCACGGCTCTCCCCTACCTGGTTGGGACTGCGGCGTGCCCAACGGACGCAAGCCAAGTTAAGGCCGACCGCCGACACCAAGAGCCGACCCAAGAAGCTTGAGGTGACGCTACGGACTATCCACCGGGCTAGGGAAACTCGGCGTGCACAGGGAATGTGGACGCTCTCGATGTGCCTGTGAAAAACCCAGCGAAGCACTGTGCACAGCCTGGGTATACGTCTGTGGACGAACTCGGCGGCGCAGCACGAATGCGCCCTGTGACCTGCCTCCTCATTTCCACCCAGATGTGGAAGCGAGAAAGTTATCCACGAAAATTGTTGGCGATGCGCCGCCGTTCCGCTGCTCGCCGCCCACCAGAGGCGTCCCATCCTCCAGGCTCACGGGACCAGGACCGCGAGATCGCCCGTCTTGCCCTACCTGCCTTCGCTGCGCTGATCACCGAACCTCTGTTTCTTCTCGCCGACGCGGCGATCGTCGGCCACCTCGGCACCCCGCAACTCGCGGCCCTCGGTATCGCAGGCGTCGTCTTGCAGACAGCTGTCAACCTGTTCATCTTTCTCGCCTACGGAACTACGTCCACGGTCGCTCGGGCTGTCGGCGGCGCGGATCGGCGCGCCGCCCTCGCTGCCGGGATTAATGGTTGCTGGCTGGCGGTGCTCCTCGGAACTGTCGTCGCAGCCTTGACCTGGGCAACCGCCCCCGGACTGATCGGAATCTTCACCACCGACTCCAACGTGGCGACGTACGGAATCACCTACCTGCGCATCGCCGCCTTCGGGATACCTGCACTCCTGGTGGTGTTGGCGGGAGCCGGAACAGTCCGCGGGCTGCAGGACACCCGGACTCCCCTCGCCATCGCAGTCAGCTCGAATCTCGCCAACATCGGCCTCAACGCGACCTTCGTCTACGGATTTGGCTGGGGCATCGCGGGATCCGCGTTTGGCACACTGCTCGCTCAGGGAGTCGCTGCGGTCGCGTTCGGCTGGGTCGTCGGAAGAGCAGCGCGTCAACACGGCGCGCCTGTGCTGCCGCAGCGCACTGGCGTGGCGTCGGCGTGGCGCGGCGGTGTGCCGTTGTTGGTCCGCACGCTGACACTGCGGCTGGCGCTCCTGCTCAGCACCTACGTCGCCGCGGGCATCTCCACTCTGGCCGTTGCCGCGCATCAGGTGGCCTTCACGATATGGACGTTCCTCGCCTTCGCGCTCGACGCGATCGCCATCGCTGGCCAGGCCATCACAGGCCGATTGCTCGGCGCGGGAGACGCTATGGGAGCCCGCCGGGCCGCACACCGGATGGTGCTATGGGGCGTCGTTGTTGGAGTGGTACTTGGCCTTCTGCTCATGGCGGTCCGTCCTGCCCTGGCACCCGTGTTTACCTCCGACACGCGAGTGCAGGGACTTCTCATGTCGGTCCTGATGGTCGCCGCCCTTCAGCAGCCGGTGGCAGGAGTTGTCTTCGTCTTGGATGGCGTGCTGATCGGCGCCGGCGACGGGCGGTACCTGGCCTGGGCTGGCGTCATCAACTTGTTGGCGTTCGTGCCACTCGCGTTGGCGGTGCAATTGTCCGGCGCCGGCCTCCCCTGGCTGTGGTGGGCATTCACCGGCTTCATGCTCGCGCGGATGGCCACGCTGCTCTGGCGCCAGCGCGGCAACGCCTGGCTGGTGCTCGGCGCTACCAGGAACTAGCCGGGGACCACTTCGAGACTGACGGTGGCGGCCACGTCGTCGCGCACAGCCACAGTAACCTGGTGGGACCCCAGCGTCTTAATCGGCGTGGTCACTTGAATGCGATGTTTGTCGATGTCCGGCCCGCCTGACCGCTTGACTGCTTCGGCGATGTCAGCAACCGTCACGGCACCGAAGAGGCGGCCGCTGCTGCCTGCTTGAGCCGGCACCGAGACGTCGAGCTGCTCGAGTTGGCTCTTGATCTCCTGCGCCTGACCAGAGTCGGAAACCTCGCGAGCGGACCGCGCCCGCTTGATGGAGTCGATCTGTTTCTCAGCGCCTCGGGTCCAGCGGATGGCGACACCGCGTGGCATCAGATAGTTGCGGCCGTACCCGTCCTTGACCTCGACAACGTCACCAGGCGACCCAAGATTGGCCACCTCCTGAGTCAGAATCAGCTTCATGACCAGCCCCTCAGCGGGTTGTTGAGGTGTAGGGCAGCAGCGCCATCTCACGCGCGTTCTTGATCGCGATTGCGACATCACGCTGATGTTGCACACAGTTGCCGGTGACTCGGCGGGCGCGGATCTTGCCTCGATCGGAGATAAACTTGCGCAGGAGTGCAGTGTCCTTGTAGTCCACGCCCGTCGCCTTGTCGCGGCAGAACTGGCAGACCTTCTTCTTGGGTTTGCGCAACACTTGTTTGGCCATTGTGGAGCTCCTCTGGGTGAGCCCGGCCGAAGCCGGAATGGTCTAGTTGGATGGGATGTGGAGCTGCCTGGTCGACGCGTCGATCAAAACGGCGGTTCGTCGGTGCTCGCGGCAGTGGCGGCAGGGGCCGCCCACGGATCGTTGGTGCTGTCCGCCGAACCTCCCCCCACGGGGGCTGGTGTTGCCCAGGGGTCGTTGGCGCCGGAAGTGGCACCCGCGCCGTAGGAGTTCGATGCTGTGTCACCGGCTCCGCCCGATCGGCTCGCCTTGGTCACCTTGGCAGTGGCGTTCTTCAGGCTAGGTCCGACCTCATCGACATCGATCTCGAAGACGGTGCGCTTCTCCCCCTCGCGGGTCTCGTAGCTGCGTGACTTCAGCCGCCCGGTGACGATGACCCGCATACCGCGCTGCAACGACTCAGCGACGTGCTCTGCGGCCTGGCGCCACACCGAGCAGCCAAGGAACAGCGTGTCGCCGTCCTTCCAATCGTTGGCCTGCTTGTCGAAGGTGCGAGGAGTCGAGGCGATGCGGAAGTTCGCCACCGCGGCTCCGGAGGGCGTGAAGCGTAAGTCCGGATCGTCGACAAGATTGCCGATCACCGTGATGTTGGTTTCGCCTGCCATGTGACAGCCTCCCAAGTAGGTCGATTCAGGAAACGACCGGGGGAATCGGTCTTTGCCACTTGTTCACGAGCCATGATCAAGCGGCGTCTGGTCGGATGACCTTCGTGCGCATCACCGACTCGTTAAGACTGAGCTGGCGATCCAGCTCTTTGACCGTAGCGGGCTCTGCCGACAGTGTGACGACGGCGTAGATGCCCTCGGTTCTCTTGTCGACTTCGTACGCCAATCGCCGCCGACCCCACACGTCGACCGCTCCGACGGTTCCGCCGTCTTGCCGAACCAGGTTGAGGTACCGGTCAAGCGACGGGGCAACCGTGCGCTCTTCGAGGTCGGGATCGAGGATGACCATGAGCTCGTAGTCACGCATGCGGAACTTGCCCTCCTTTGGACTCAAACGGTCACGGGCTCTCCGTGACAGGAGGCCTGTCCACAGCACGCCATACGGTGCACGGCAGAACTATCGACGGGTGGTGCCGACCGGCGTCACACCGAGTCAGCCCCTTGAGGTTAGCAGCGGTCGTCGCGTCCGAGAAATGATTGTCCACACCGGACGAACTACTCAGTGGTGATGGCGGCCAGCACGTCGAGTCGGGCAGCGCGTCGAGCCGGCAGCACTGCCGCCAGCACACCGGCGATCCCCGCGAGCACAACGAACAGCGCCAGACGCAGAGCCGGAATAGCCAGAACGTCGATGCCCTGATCGGCGATCGCCCGTTGCAAGGCGATGCCGAACGCGATACCCATGAGCACGCCGAGGACTGCGCCCAAGACCGCGATGGTGACCGACTCCAGTCGGACCATCCTGCGCAGCTGGCGCCGGCTCAGCCCGACAGCCCGAAGCAATCCCACTTCTCGCGTTCGCTCGATCACCGAGAGCGCGAGCGTGTTGATGATGCCGAGCACCGCGATGATGACGGCAAGCCCGAGCAGCGCGTAGATGATGTAGAGAACCGTGTTGATCTGATTGGCCTGCTCTGCCGCGAACTGCTGCTGGTCTTTCAACGTGACGGTCGGGAGGTTCTTCAATGTCTTGGCGATCTGTGCATGGATACCAGCGGTGTTGGCTCCTGGCCGCTCTGTCACGAAAAGCAGGGAGTCGGCCGGTTTCAGCCCGCCACGCTTGAGCGTGTCAAGTGTCACCAGATAGTTCGCGGGGACAGCGGCCGAGGCGGTGAAGACACCCGCCACCGTCAGCTTCTGTACCCCTGCCTGCAGCCGCAGCCTCACCGTGTCACCCGGCGTGTAGTGATGCTGGCCTGCCGTCGTCTTGTCCACCAGAATCGCTGAGTTGGCGAGACTGGACATGTGGCCCAAGGACATGTCGACGTGCAGCGTTGACATCAGGTCGGCCGGGTCGACGGCGCCAAGGAAGACCTGGTTTCCGTCGACACTTCCCACAGCCTGGCGGAACTGCGCGACCGTCTGCACGCCGTTGATCTGTCGAATCTGCTGCGCAATGGCGGGAGAGAACGGCGTACCGACAGCGTTGGACACGACGAAGTCGGCCGTCAGTGTGTCGGAGATCGCCTTGTCGGTACTTGCCTGCGCCGAGGAACCGAGGATCGACATCAGCGCGACAAGGGTCAGGCCGATCATCAAGGCGCTTGCGGTGGCCGCAGTACGGCGAGGGTTGCGCAGTGAGTTCTGCGTCGCCAGAGTTCCGACAGTGCCGTAAACCCGCTCGTACACCACCCCGAGCGCCCCTACGATCGGCCGACCCAACACTGGCGACATCAGCGCGACGCCGATCAGGACCAACAGCATGCCGATCCCGATCATGAGCAGGCCGGTTCCACCACTGCCGAGAAATCCCCCCGCCATCAGTGCAATCCCGGCCGCCACTGCCAGCGCCCCTACCAGCATTCGGCGCCGCATGGACGACTCGCCGAGGGCCACGTCGTCTCGCATCGCCGCGACGGGCGCTATGCGAGCAGCCCGCCGGGCCGGCAGGTAGGCGGCGATCATCGTGACGATCAGGCCCACCGCGTACGAAGTGAGAACCGTGCGCAGCTTCAGTGGGAACGACGCCGACCCGAGGTCAAGGCCAATTACGGTGAACAGCGCCCTCAGACCGAGCGCCAGCAGGTAGCCCAGTCCGATCCCGACGGTCGAGCCGAAAAGTCCGACCACGAACGCCTCGCTGAGGACCGAGCGGTTGACCTGGCCTTTGGACGCTCCCATGGCCCGCAGAAGTGCAAGTTCGCGGCTCCGCTGTGCAACGAGAATGGAGAACGTGTTGATGATCAAGAAGCTGCCGACCACCATCGCAACCGCTGCGAACACCAGGAGAAACGTATTGATGAACCCGAGCGCCTTACCGATGGCGTCCTCGTTCTTCTTCGCCACTGCATCGCCGCCGCGCGCCTGTACTCCGGCTGGGAGCATTGCGTTCGCTGCTCGCGCGAGCCGCTGTTGAGAGACACCGCCGGCTGCGGTGAGGCTAATACTGGTGAAGACGTCGCGTCCACCGAAGAACTGATGCTGAATCGCGGACTGGTCGAAGATCGTCAGCGTCGCGCCGACAAGTCCACCGGAGGAGCCGAAGTGAACGAGGCCGGTCAACGTGGCATGCATTACCGGCTGCCGCCCAGGCGTAACGAGTGTGACGCGGTCTCCGACGGAGTAGCCGGCTTTCTGAGCAGTGCCTTCGTCTAGGGCCACCTCACCGACGCCGGATGGGAGCGTGCCTGCACTCAACCGGATGATCTGCTCGCCGGTAATGGCTCGCGTGCGTGTGAAGTTGAAGGCGAGTCCCGGCGGTCCGTTTCCGCCGACAAGCTTGCCGTCGGCGCCGATGACGTAGACGCCTTGTACCTGGTCGGTACCACTGGCCTGGGCGGCCCCGGGCAGCCGAGAGAGCCGACGCACCACTGACGCCGGAATGGTCCGGATGTCCTGTTGAGCCGTGAAGCTTGCTGCTCCCTTGGGAGCGACTTCGACATCTGCCGTAGTGCCCTTGATGATGCCGTCGAAAGCGCCGCCGAGCGCATCGGTGAAGATGAACGAGCCGGCGACGAAGGCGACGCCGAGCACGATGGCAAAGGCGCTCAGTGCCAGCCTCACCTTGCGGGCAAGCAAATTGCGCAGTGTGATGCGCAGCATCGGTTAGGCCCCAGCGCCCGAACTAGCAACCACCCGTGAACTCAGCACCTTCATCTCCTCGAGCACACGCTCCGCACTCGGCCGGTGAAGCTCATGGACCACCTTCCCGTCAGCCAGGAAGACGACGCGGTCGGTGTACGCAGCCGCGATCGGGTCGTGCGTCACCATGACGATCGTCTGCTGGTACTGGTCGACGCTGCGACGAAAGAAGGTGAGCACCTCAGCGCTCGAGGCGGAGTCAAGGTTTCCGGTCGGCTCGTCGGCGAACACAATGTCTGGACGCGAGACCAATGCGCGCGCGGCGGCGACTCGTTGTTGTTGGCCTCCAGACAGTTCGTTTGGCCGATGACTGAGCCGTGAGCGCAGGTCCACGGTGTCCACAACTGTGTCGAACCACTCCGGGTCAGGTTTCCGTCCGGCAATGGTGAGCGGCAGCACGATGTTCTCTTCGGCAGTCAACGTCGGCACGAGGTTGTAGGCCTGAAAGACAAACCCGATCTTGTCGCGGCGCAACTCAGTCAACTGCCGGTCGTTGAGACCGGCGAGAAGAACATCTCCGAGGAAGACTTCGCCTGACGTCGCGGTGTCCAAGGCTGCCATGCAGTGCATGAGCGTCGACTTGCCTGACCCCGACGGGCCCATGACCGCCGTATACCTTCCCGCCTCGAACTCGATCGACACCCCGTCGAGCGCTGCAACGGTGGCGTCGCCTTCGCCGTACAGCTTGCGCAGGTCGACGGCCTGCGCTGCAGTTCCCGACGACACCGCGGTGTCCGGTGGCGCAGCCGTTGCACCTGACATGGGCATTCCTGAAATGTCGCTCCGATTCCCGCACCTGCACAAAGGTCGGGACTTTGCAAGGTCCACGCTAGCCGAGCGACTCAGAGGTGCGCCCTGGTGCGCGTGAGCACGCGCTGCGGCCTCGACCTCTCTGGCCTTCGTCGCCTCGCAGTACTTCTTCACCCTCGCAACGGTGACCTCCCGACGAACAGCCAGCGTGAGTCCATCCCGATGCTCTCCCACGCGGGCGCATCCAAGTCAGGAGCGAGGCGTGCGGTGTCGGTGGGCGGTCCTACAGTGAGGGCATGACAGAGCTGCGCCTCGGCGGTCATGTCGACCAGGCCGATCCTCTTGCGGAAGCACGAGCGCGCGAGGCGAGCCTCTCGCAGTTCTTCCTCGGCGACCCACAGGGGTGGAAGGGCCCGAAAGTCGCGTACGCCGGCGGCGCGTCCGCTCTTCGTGAGGACGCAGAGCGTGCTGACGTCGACCTGTATGTGCACGCGCCGTACGTGCTCAATGTGGCCACCAGCAACAACCGCATCCGCATCCCCTCCCGCAAGCTGCTCCAGCAAACGCTCGATGTGGCAGCCGAGATCGGTGCTTGCGGCGTGATCGTGCACGGGGGCCACGTGCTGAAGAGCGACGACGCTGAGCTGGGTTTCGACAACTGGCGCAAGTGCGTCGAGCGCCTCGAGCTACGTGTACCACTGTTGATCGAGAACACCGCCGGCGGCGACAACGCGATGGCCCGGCGACTCGACCGAATCGGCCGCCTGTGGGATGCCGTGGAGTCCACCCAGCACGCCGATCAGGTCGGGTTCTGCCTCGACACCTGCCATGCTCACGCCGGTGGCGAAGAGCTGCTCGGCCTGGTGGATCGGGTTCGGGCGCTCACGGGCCGAATCGACCTAGTTCACGCCAACGACTCTCGAGACCCTTTCGGTTCCGGCGCAGATCGACATGCCAACTTCGGCGACGGGCAGGTCGATCTCGACTGCCTGTTCGCAGTAGTCCGCGATGCGCGTGCGCCGGTGGTCTGCGAGACCCCAGGCGGCGCCGAAGGACAGGCGGCTGACATCGCCTGGCTCCGCAAGCACCTGGACACCTGAGGCCAACCGAGCTACTGCCGCCCGCGGTGTTGCCTGAAGTTGCGGAGCTCGGCCGATAGGTTTCCGGTCGTGACCTCCATCGGTGTCCGCACCATCGCGGCCGCCAATCACCTCGCATTCCTCGAGGAGCGGGCAGACGCGAGCTTCCTGCAGACGCCGGCATGGGGACACGTGAAAAGCGAATGGCGATCCGAGTCGATCGGCTGGTTTCGCGACGACCGTCTTGTCGGGGCGGCACTTGTCCTCTACCGCAAGCTGCCTCAGATTCGACGATTTTTCGCATATCTTCCGGAAGGTCCCACCCTCGACTGGTGCGAGGAAGACACAGCCGAAGTGTTGCGAGCGCTCCGGCGCCATGCACAAAATCGGGGAGCATTCGCGGTTCGAATGGGGCCACTTGTTGCGACGCGGCGCTGGTCGGCGCAGACAGTGAAGGCCGCGATGGCTGATCCCTGGCAACGTCGACTTGATGACCTATCCGCTGACGTCAGCTCCGACCGCGGTTGGGACCTTCAGTCACTCCTCCGCACAGAAGGATGGCGCCCGCTCACGCGCGCTGGTTTCACCGAAGGCCAGCCCCGCTACGTATTCCAGCTTCCTCTCGACGGCCGCTCCGAGGCAGACCTGCTCGCGAGCATGAACCAGCAGTGGCGGCGCAACATCAAGAAGGCGGCCAAGGCCGGCGTAAAGGTCACCGAAGGTGACTTCAGCGACCTGGCTGCGTTCCACACCTTGTACGTCGAGACCGCTGCGCGGGACGGCTTCACTCCCCGACCTCTTCAGTACTTCCAGCACATGTTCGCGGTGTTGCGCGGAGAAGACCGCGACCGCATCCGGCTCTACCTCGCATGGCACACCGACACCCTGATCGCGGCCACCACCTGGGTGCGCGTGGGCCGGCATGTTTGGTACTCCTACGGCGCGTCCTCGACAGCCCACCGTGACGTGCGAGGTTCCAACGCCATCCAGTGGCGGATGATCCAAGACGCGCTGAGTATCGGGGCGACTGTGTACGACATGCGCGGTATCACCGAAACTCTGGACAGCGAAGATCCTCACATCGGACTTCTCCAATTCAAGGTCGGTACCGGCGGGGAGGCAGTGGAGTACGTCGGAGAAT
Organism: Propionibacteriales bacterium; assembly: GCA_038252945.1. Lineage (GTDB taxonomy): Bacteria > Actinomycetota > Actinomycetes > Propionibacteriales > Nocardioidaceae > JAUJOE01. Next base: position 82,920 of record JBBSHN010000001.1, read on the forward strand.
GGGACCTCCCGATCAACCGAGTGCTCTACCGAGCCTTCGACGCCTACATGAGGCGACGGTAGCCATGCCACTCACCTTGTACGTCGATGGACCGCGATGGCGCAGCCACTTGACTGAAACGATCGCCGCAGAACCTGCGCTCGTCCCGGTCATCAAGGGAAATGGCTACGGCTACGGCGTCGGGAGACTCGCCCGCCGCGCTGAGTGGCTGGGAGCGAAACTCGTCGCGGTGGGGACGTACGCCGAGGTGCCCGAAGTTGAGCGACGCTACTCCGGCGACATCATGGTCTTGTCGCCGTGGCGACCGTCCCTTCGGGAGGCGGCGTACGGTCCAAGAATCGTTCACACAATCGGCCGGACCGAGGACCTCACCGGGTTGACGACGATTGCCGAGCGTCCTCGTGTGGTTCTGGAGGCGCTGACGTCGATGCGGCGTCACGGCCTGGCGGAGGAGGACTTTCGGCGGCTCGGCGAGCTTGGAACCGCTGGCCGGGCGGCACCCGGCGTACGGCTGGAAGGCTATGCGCTGCACCTACCGTTTGCCGGTCACCCTGAGTTGGAGGTCACGAGCTGGATCGACGGAGCACCGCCAGGGCGGTGGTTCGTCTCCCATCTCGACCAACAGCAGATTGCGCAGGTTCGCCGAACTCATCGTGAGGCCGAGGTGCGACCTCGGATTGGCACTGATCTGTGGCTCGGCGACTATAGTCACCTGGCTGAGCGTGCGACGGTACTCGACGTGCACGAGGTGAGGCGCGGAGACCGAGTGGGTTACCGGCAGCGCCTGATCGCCCGCGCCGGCTGGGTAGTCGTTGTCGCTGGTGGTACGAGCCACGGCATCGGGCTGGACGCGCCGACGGCCGCTTCGACAGCTCGGCAGCGGGCTGTGGCGTTGGCGCGCGGGAGTATGGACGCTGCCGGCAGAGCGCTTTCGCCCTTTCTGATCGACGGCAAGTACCGCTGGTTTGTCGAGCCACCCCACATGCAGGTCAGCATGGTGTTCATGCCGGCAGACGCCACGGTCCCTGAGACAAACGCGGAGGTGCCTGTACGCGTGCGTCACACCACGACGACGTTTGACCGAGTGCTTGTCTCCTGACTGACTGCGGGGGAAGGCAGGGAGTCGATACCTGAGTCCAGAATTCCGCCGAGCGGATCGTCCGACAGCCCGTCCGCGCGAACCGGGTCGAACCGCGGGTGCAGGATGTCACGGACGACAAGGACCATGAGGAACACCTCACCGCCGATGCGCACCACTATGGCGAGCGCGTAGACCCAGTCAAAGTGTCCCTCGGCGACAAAGAAGTTGGCGATGTGCATCCAGACGGCGAAGAAGTAGAAGATCTCACAGGCCTGCCAGATCAGCAGATCCCGCCATCGTGGCCGCGCGAGCGCTGCCAGCGGCAAGAGCCAGATCACGTACTGCGGTGAGTACACCTTGTTGACCAGCAGGAACGAGGCGACCACCAGGAACACGAGCTGAGCGAGACGCGGCCGCCGGGGCGCTCGAAACGTCAACCACGTGATGGCCAAGCAGGCGGCGCCAAACAAGAAAAAAGTGGTGACGTTGATGGCGGTGGCACTTGCCGAGTGGCCCAGGTCTGAGGCGACCAACCAGAGCGACCCGTAGTCGGGCCCGCGTGAGGCGTTGAACTTCCAGAACCACAAAAAAGCGTTCGGCGACCAGAGATACACCGGTACGTCGATCAAGAGCCAGGTGACCAGACCCGCCGCGCACGACTTGACGAACTCGTCCAGTCGACGCTCACGCAGGCACAGGACCAGCAACGGCCCGAGGAAAAACAGCGGATACAGCTTCGTCGCGGTACCCACGCCGATGAGCGCGCCTGCCAGTAGAGGTTTTCTCCTCGCCCAGGCCCAGAAGAACCCGGCAACGCTCCCTAACGCCAACACGTCCCAGTTGATAGTTGCCGCCAAAGCCAGCGCCGGGGACCCAGCGATCAGCAAGGCGTCCCATGGCCGCCGAGGCTGCGCACGCACCAAAAGCAACAGTGACAAAAGCAGCACGAGGAAGAAGCCCATGGAGTTGACGCACCAGAAGACGGCGCTGTCGTACTGGACGTCGAGATTGGCCCCCACCTGGTCGTGCGGCACTCGGGACAAGTCAGGTCCTTTGCCGATGAGCCGCGTGATCGCGCCAGTGACTCCCATCCACGTTCCGGCGAGCACGGGGTACTCGACGGTCAGCTCCGAGGCGGTGGCAGATGTGTCCGGGCGCTTGAGCGGCGGCAGGTCCTGAGTCGGTGTGAACGGCCAAATGCCTTCTGCCAGGCCACGACCGACGTACAGGTAGGCAATGTCGGAGTAGCACATGTGCGAAAAGGGCAGCGGCGATGCTGCCTGCGACCAATTCTCCACGACGCAGGGTGACTTCTGCACGATGCCGAGGCCAAAGACGACAGTCGCAACGGTGAGCGTGATGCGCAACGGTGTCCACCATCCGCTGTGCGGACGAGCGCGCCGGCCGAGCGGGCCACCGGTGGCCGCCGACGAAGCGCGGGCAACCGGGTCGTCGAGGGTTGGCGCTATCACGCCGTCCGCGGTGCGCGCTGACGAACCGGCATCCGAATCCGAGACAGGCCTGCCCGGCTCAGGCTCCGGCTGGCTCGGTCGCCGGTCGGCTGCCGGGGCGTCGATGGACACGTGGCTCGCTACTGAGTCGTGGTCGGCGTCGTCGTCGGCGTCTGCGTCGGCGTCGTCGGAGCCGTGGTTATGGGCGGCGACGTTGGTGGTGGCGCGGTCGTCGTCGGGGGTGCCGAGGTGCTTGGCGGAGGAGGCGGCGTCGTAGGGGGCGCAGTCGTGGTCGTTCGCGTCGTCTGCGCAATCGTGATCGGTGCCGACGTGGTGGGCGGCAGTGTCGAGAATGTTGCCTGAGTTGTCGGCGCTGCTGAGGTGGTGACAGGCGCGTACGTCGGTTGTGTGCCAGTCAGGAGCGCTGGCGGTGGAAAGCTTCGGACCGGCTTGCCCGCCAGGGCATTCTTCATGTACGTGGTCCAGGTCTGCGTCGGGTAGTTGGCACCGAAGAACGGATCGAGGTAACCGTCGAGCGGATTGTTGCCGTCACCGCGTACGTACATCACCGCGGTGGAAAGCTGCGGAGTGTATCCGACGAACCACGACGAGGACACGTGCTGCGATCCGTGATACTTCGCCGTGGCCGTCCCTGTCTTGCCGGCTGCCGGGCGACCCAACACCAGAGCATTTTGCCCGGTGCCCTGCTGAACGACCTGCTGCAATGCATATGTCACATTGCTGGTCACCGCAGCAGAGAACGCTCGCTTGGGGGCACCATGGTGCTCGTATCGAACTCCGCTGGCATCGGTCACTTTCTGCAGAACGTACCAGTCTGCCTGCTGTCCTTTGGCGGCAAAGGTGGCATATCCTTCCGCCATTTCAACGACCGGCACGGTTGCTGTACCCAATGCGACGACCGAATTTGGTCTCAGTCCTGGTGATTTGCGTGGTATACCGGCGTCGACGGCGGAGCGGACGATCTTCTTCGGGCCGTCGTGCATCTGCATCGTCATATCGACGTACGCTGTGTTGATGGATTCGGCCGTGGCCTGAATCAGGTTGACGTATCCATAAGAGATACCGGCCGGATATCCGAAGCTTTGCCCTTCGTTCTCTACTGTCGTGCCGTCCGGGAACCTGTAGGGGGAGTTGCCGTCGAAAGTGTCATAAAGCGTGAACCCGCTGCGAAGTGCGGCCGCTAGCGCGAACGGTTTGAACGAGGAGCCGGGCTGCCCTCCGGTCAACGCCCAGTTGACCTGGCTCTGAGGTCCTTTCGCAAGATAGTTCCGACCCCCGATCATGGCTCGCAGCGCACCGGTTCCCGGCTCTACCGAGGCAACTGCGATGTGGAGCTGCTTCAGGCCGGCCGGTCGTACTTGCTTAACCGCATGCCCCGCGGCCCGCATGTCGTGCCAGTTCAGAGTCGTGATGACCTTGAGACCACCGCCGTCGATCTGCTGGTCGCTAAAACCGTGATCGCGTAACTGCTGCAGCACGAGATTCATCAGATAGCCCTTCTGGCCACCGTAGATGTTGACGTCCCGGATGCGCGGAAATCTCGGCAGGTGGCGCTCGAACCTCTGCGCCTGCGCAGCGCTTAGCTTTCCCATCGTCACCATGCCTTCGAGCACGTAGCGGTAGCGCGCTAGCAGGGCGCTCCGATTCTGTCCACTGACCGCAGGGTCGAGATTGCCTGGCGAGTTGAGTATCGCTGCAAGAACAGCCCCCTGAGAAACCGTGAGATCTCTGGCGTCCCGCTTGAAGTACGCCTGGGCGGCGGCTTCAATGCCGTAGGCACCGCGACCGAAATAGATGGTGTTGAGATAACCCTCGAGGATTTGGTTCTTCGTCAGCGTGTTGTCGATCTTGACGGCTAGAAATGCTTCTTTGATTTTGCGGCTCCAGGACTGTACCTCAGACAAGTACAGCACCTTTACATACTGCTGCGTGATAGTACTTCCGCCTTGTGTGGTGTTGGAGGTCAGATTGTTGTACGCCGCTCGCACAATTCCCTTGACGTCTATCCCCGAGTCGGTCCGGAAGCTCCGGTTCTCTGCGGAGATAACGGCATTCTGAACATACTTGGGTACTTGTCTAAGAGGAACACTGTGCCGGTTCTGAATCGCGAACTGACCGAGCTTGTGGTGACCATCGGCGTAATACACCGTTGTGGTCTGCGCCTCGAATGCCGAATTCGGACTTGGTATGTCGATCATCTTGTAGGCGACATAGACCGCGATGGCCGCCGCCAAGGCTCCGACGAAGGCGAGGGCGACCAACCACTTGAGCAAACGCTTGACCGCGCTCCAACGGCTACGCTTCCGCGGCCCCTGGACCACGGCCGCCGTCCCGACTGACCTATGAGTCCCGCTGACGGAACCGCTCGATCCGTCAGCGCTGCGAGAAGTCACGAGTCGTCCGTCAACTGTCTAGTCGTCGTCGACCGTGTGCTGGCGCCGTGGTGCCTTACGAGGGATGCCGTCCCCGACGGCGTACGACTGGACCAAGTGGTTCCACCCGCAGCTGCGGCAGACCTCGAGGACATAGATCCTGATCTCACCGTGTTCGTGAGCCATTACCTCGATCTCGGCATGAGACTTGATGCGCCCGGAGAACTGACCGAGCTCGTCACCGAAGACGTACGACAGATGAGTCAACTCGGGCTTGCGGCACACCGGGCATGGTGCGTCGACGGGCTCCCCGTGGTGCTTGGCGGCACGCAAGGTGTACGGATCGGCGTCACACACCTCGTCGACGCTGGCACCGTTGCGGTTAAGGGTTGCCAACACCGCTCGCCGTTGCAGCGAGTAGTCGATAAGCGAGCGTTGCGACCACATAGTGCCTTCGAGGGTACGACACCGGGTCGCTCAGCATTGTGCCAGCCATATATCGGGCCGATAGGTCGCTGTGATGGGTGTAGGTGCTACGGTGGCGGCGTTACAGCGAAAGGAGCCTTCCTTCTCCCATGGCGAAACGCGGCGACGTTCTGGAGCTCGCGGTGCTCGGGCTGCTGCACGAGTCACCGATGCACGGCTATGAGCTGCGCAAACGAATGACCGCCCTGCTTGGCTGGGGACGGATGCTGTCCTACGGCTCGCTTTACCCATGCCTGAAGCTGATGCTGCGCGCCGGCCTCATCACCGAGGACGTCGGCGACGGAGACGTGCCTCCTGCGGTCAGGCCCCCGCGTCGGGGAAAAATTGTCTACCGGCTCACTGCGGACGGCAAAGACCGGTTCGACGAGCTGGTGTCGGCAAGCGGTCCAAGCGCCTGGGAGGACGACAGCTTCGGAGTCCACTTCGCATTCTTCGGGGCAGCGACCGCTGAGACGCGGCTACGCATCCTGGAGGGTCGCCGTACCCGGCTCGAGGAGCGACTCGACCGAGTCCGTACGTCGCTGACGCGGTCTCGCGAACTGCTCGACACCTACACGCTGGAGTTGCAGCGGCACGGCGTGGACTCAGTCGAACGCGAGGTGCGCTGGCTCAGCGACCTCATCGCCAGCGAACGAGTGGCCCTCAGCTCAGGACGCCGTGCAGGCGGACGACCAAAGAGAACGGCGGTCGACGAGCCCTCGACGACCGCGAACGACCGGGAAGAAGGAAGTCGCGAATGAGTACGGTTCGGGTTGCCATCGTGGGTGTGGGTAACTGTGCGACGTCGCTGATTCAGGGTGTGCATTACTACCGAGACGCGAACGCCTCAGAGCCCGTGCCGGGGCTCATGCATGTCAACTTCGGCGCCTACCACGTGAGTGACATCGAGTTCGTAGCGGCATTCGACGTTGATGCAAAGAAGGTCGGCTTTGATCTCGCCGAGGCCACGACCGCCAGCGAGAACAACACGATCAAGATCGCCGATGTGCCTCCCACCGGCGTCATCGTGCAGCGTGGTCCCACTCATGATGGGCTCGGCAAGTACTACCGGCAGACGATCGAGGAAAGCGACGTCGAGCCCGTCGACGTCGTCTCTCTCCTCAAGGACGCTGGTGCAGATGTCTTGGTGTCTTATCTGCCCGTCGGATCTGAGGAAGCGGACAAGTTCTACGCGCAGTGCGCGATCGACGCGGGCGTTGCCTTCGTTAACGCGCTGCCGGTGTTCATCGCCTCAGACCCGAAGTGGGCGGCGAAATTCGAGGCAGCCGGCGTGCCGATCGTCGGCGACGACATCAAGTCGCAAGTCGGGGCCACCATCACCCACCGTGTGCTGGCCAAGTTGTTCGAGGACCGTGGGGTCGTGCTCGACCGCACCTACCAGCTCAACGTCGGCGGCAACATGGACTTCAAAAACATGCTCGAGCGCGAGCGGTTGGAGTCCAAGAAGGTTTCCAAGACGCAGGCTGTCACCTCCAACATCGAGCACGAACTCGGCGCCAAGAACGTCCATATCGGTCCGTCCGACTACGTAGCCTGGCTGGACGACCGCAAGTGGGCCTACGTACGGCTCGAAGGCCGCGCTTTCGGCAACGTTCCGCTCACTATGGAGTACAAGCTTGAGGTGTGGGACTCCCCCAACTCGGCCGGCATCATCATCGACGCCATCCGGGCCGCCAAGATCGCCAAGGATCGAGGTATCGGGGGCCCGCTGGTGTCCGCCTCGTCGTACTTGATGAAGTCACCTCCCGTGCAGCGTCCGGACGACGAGGGCAGGGAGTCTGTCGAAGCGTTCATCCGAGGGGACGTGGAACGTTAGCCATGCTCGTTGACGGTGTTGCGACTGACCAGACCGACCGTGTTGCCTTCGCTGTCGGTGAGGAACGCCATCCATTCGTCGGTGCCTACGGGTCCAAGCGAGTCGTCAGAATGCGAGAAGATCACGTGCGGTTCGGTGTTCACCTCAACACCGCGACTACGCAGTTGGCCGACAAAAGCGCGTACGTCGGGCACTTCGAAGTAGAGGAGCGCTGAAGGTGCGGCACGGTCGAGCAGCAATCGCATCGGGCCAAGGGTGAAGAATACTAGGCCAGGTGGGTCGAACGTCGCCGCTGGAGCGGTACCCAGCAAGTCGGCGTAGAACGCCGCCGCCCGCTGCAGGTCTGTTGCGCGCTGGGCAACCTGAATCATCTCCATTGCAGGCCTCTCCTCGCATGTCCATCAGTTGGTGATCGCCGTCAGCGAGCGCTCCGGTCCCCTGTCATCGCCGCAGCGGCAGTCTGACCCTGCTGGGACCGATTCTCCATCGAAACTTATCGCCCGCCTGCAAGCGGCTGGGTGCGTGAACCCGGAGGCAGAGTTCGCGCGAATTCGAGCACGGTTCAGGCGCCCGGAGGATCGGTCGGCCGCTGTCGACCAGCGCTCGACGGGTGTGCCGCTCGAGCTGGTGCTTGGAAGGGCTCAGTTCGCGGGTGTGACCATCGAGGTACGGCGGGGAGTGTTCGTTCCTCGACGCCGCGCGGAGTCCCTGATCGAGGTTGCGGATGGCATGGCCCGGACGTTCGAAGAATCCGCGCCGAGCTCCGCGACCCGCGTGGCGCTTGACCTCGGCTGTGGCACTGGAGCGGTGGCTGCCGCCTTCGCGGCACGGCATCCGGACTGGCAGACACACGCCTGCGACATCAACGACTCAGCTGTGCAATGCGCGAAGGCGAACGCAGCGCGCTTCGGTTTCACCGTCCACCGCACCAACTGGTTCCGCGGCCTTCCTCCAGCACTCGAGGACCGCATCGATCTGGTCATCGCTCACCTGCCTTACGTGCCCACCGCGGACATTCCTCTGCTGCCCCGGGACTACCGGGCGGTCGAACCTCGTTGCACCGTCGACGGAGGCCGCGACGGACTTCATCCATGGCGGCAGGTCACGGCGACGTGCTACCGATGGCTGACTTCCGGAGGGTGCGTCCTCACCCAGGTCACCGCTGACCAGCGCAGGGCCGCAGTCGCCGTTGCACGCGCTGCCAGCCTGCCGGCCCGCACGATCGAGTGCGACGACGGCGTTGTGGTCGCTGCTTGTCGGCCGAAGAATTGACACGATCCTTCCCCCCGTCTGGGCCGCGTCTAGCGCGATCAGCTCATGGTGTCGCGTGCTCAGGCAGAATGAGCCGCGCCATGCGCTTCTTCGTCGAGCTCCGTTCCCTGCTCGCCGACGCCAGGTTCCGCCGACTCTTCGCGGTGCGCGTGACGAGTCAGTCCGCCGACGGCGTCTTCCAGCTGGCCCTCACGTCATACTTGCTCTTCTCTCCTGAGCGGCAACCCGACGCACTGTCGATTGCCGGAGCGCTCGCAGCCGTGCTGCTTCCCTTCAGTGCACTCGGCCCGTTCACCGGAGTCTTCTTGGACCGCTGGCCGCGCCAACAGGTGCTGCTGTGGTGCAACGTGACGCGCTTGATCCCACTGCTGGGAATCGCCGCGCTGATCAGCGCACACCGAACCGGGGTGCCGCTCTACGCGTTGGCAATTGTCTCCTTCAGCATCAACCGTTTCCTTCTCGCCGGCCTCTCCGCAGCGCTCCCCCACGTCGTCGAGCCAAGAGAGCTCGTGCTTGCCAACTCCGTCACGCCGACCGCTGGCACCCTTGCCTTCTTCGGTGGACTCGGCGCCGGAACACTCGCTCGAGGCATCCTGCCGTGGGGAGACGGGGCGATCCTTGCCGCGGCAAGCCTGATCTATCTTCTAGCCGCCGTCTTGGCGTTGCGCATTCCTGTCAGACAACTCGGGCCGGACCCCTGCCTCCGCCAAGTGCCGATCGGGTCGAGGCTAAGCGCCGTCGTCGGGGATTTGCGGTCAGGCCTTCGCCATCTGCGCGGGCGCCCGACGGCGAGTCACGCCCTCGCCGCCATCGCCGCACACCGCTTCGGATATGGCCTCTCCACTGTCGCCACGATTCTGCTCTACCGCGGTTACTTCCATCCGCCGGCGGCCACTCAGGCAGCGTTCACAGGTCTGTCGACGGCAGTGTTGGTGTCAGGCGTCGGGTTCTTTGCGGCGGCCCTTTTCACGCCCGTGGCCACAGCCAGAATCTCAGCGCAGACCTGGATCGCCGTCCTGCTCCTGATCGCCGCTGCTTGTCAGGTGCTGCCAGGCGGCCTCTACACCGAGTCCGGCGTCCTCGTCGCAGCCTTCGTGCTCGGAGTGACTGCACAGGGCGTCAAGATCTGCGTGGATACGTTGGTGCAGCGCAGCGTCGACGACGAGTTCCGGGGGCGGGTGTTCGCGCTGTACGACGTCGCCTTCAACGTGGTCTTTGTGGCCGCCGCCGCGGTTGGGGCTGTTGTCCTTCCAGACAACGGGAAGTCCTACGCCGTCCTCGGGCTCGTCGCCGCTGGGTACGCCCTCACCGCGGTGCTCTATCGGCGGGCTGAACGCCCGAGCGGCGGTGAGCTCGCGGTCGCCTGCTGACGCTCGTCAAGCCGACCCGGTGGCCCACCAGTCCAGCAGCTCCGCACGAGCTTTCTCTTCACCCAACGGCCCGCGTTCGATGCGCAGCTCGAGCAGGAAGCGATAGGCCTCCCCGACCAGTGGCCCTGGAGGGATGCTGAGTGTCTCCATGATCTGCGTGCCGTCAAGGTCTGGACGAAGAGCCGCCAGCTCCTCCTCCGCAGCCAACTTGGCGATGCGAGCCTCGAGCTCGTCATACGCGCGCTTCAGGCGGGCCGCCTTGCGGGAGTTCCGCGTTGTGCAGTCAGCACGCGTGAGCGCATGCAGCCGCGGCAGCAACGGACCCGCGTCGCGGACGTAGCGGCGGACCGCCGCGTCGGTCCACTCCCCCGACCCGTAGCCATGAAACCGCAGGTGCAGCTCCACCAGCCGTACCACGTTAGCGATTTCGTCCCTGCTGAACCGCAGCGCCTGCAGCCGGCGCTTCGCCAGCTTCGCGCCGACGACGTCGTGATGATGGAACGTGACAGAACCGTCGCTGGTGGAGCGTCGAGTACGCGGCTTGCCGATGTCGTGCAGCAGCGCGGCGGCGCGCGTGATGAGGTCTGGTCCGCCGTTCGGAAGCCGATCCTCGAGTGCGATCGCCTGGTCGAGCACTGTCAGGGTGTGCTCGTACACATCCTTGTGCCGGTGATGCTCGTCGCGCTCAAGTCGGAGCGCCGGCAGCTCCGGAAGTATCTGGTCCGCGAGCCCAGTCTCCACGAGCAACATCAACCCGAGCCGTGGTCGAGGTGCAAGCAAGAGCTTGACGAGCTCGTCGTGAACTCGCTCCGCGGAGACGATGTTGATTCGATCGGCCAGGTCGCGCATCGCGGTCACCACCTCCTGAGCAACCGTGGACCTCAGCTGCGAGACGAATCGGGCCGCCCGAAGCATGCGCAGCGGATCGTCGTTGAACGACTCCTCCGCAGGGCCAGGTGTGCGCAGGATCCGCGCGTCGAGGTCGGCCTTGCCATCGAAGGGATCCACCAACTCCAGCGACGGAAGCCGCACAGCCAAGGCGTTCAGGGTGAAGTCTCGCCTGCGGAGGTCCCCCTCGAGGCTTGATCCGAACTGCACCCCCGGCTTGCGGGATCGCGCGTCGTACACCTCCGAGCGGTACGTCGTGATCTCCAGCCGCCAAGGCCCGTGTGCGGCGCCGATGGTCCCGTAGTCTCGACCGACATCCCAGGTAGTGTCGGCCCACCCTTTGAGGCGCTGCTCAATCTCTTGCGGCCGCGCGGACGTCGTGAAGTCCAGATCCGTACTCTCTGCTCGACCGATCAAGGCATCGCGCACCGAACCGCCGACCAACGCGATCTCGTGGCCTGCTTCGTCGAAACGACGACCGAGATCCATCACAACCGGGGCATGGTGGACCAGTCGCCGGATCGCCACCATGTCCCAGTCAACCGACGGCTGAGGAGTCTCCACGGTGCACCACTGTATGAGGCATCCCACCGCGGAATGCTCAACAGATACGATGTGGCACGTGCATCACCTGCGGACAGCCGTCCCGCACGTACCGCGCCGTTGATGTCTCTCGCCTCCCGAGCAGGCGGTGTCAGCGCGGTGATATTTCTCGCTGTCACCGCCTGCCTTTTCTTGCCGGCGCACGCCGACGCGGCCGCCGCGCGTTCGGCCTGGGCCACCGAAAGTCGAGCGGCCGCCGCCCTGCCGCTTCCGAAGGATGGCCCACGACAGGTCGGGCGCTCGACCTCGCTGCAGCGCCGGACCGGGTTGACGATCACCATCGACCGACTCCGGCCAGTTGCCCTGGTGAAGGGTCGTCCGTTGCAGCTGTCAGGGATCGTCACCAACAGCGGGAAGACCCTGTGGCGCGAAGCCCAGGTGTACCTCGAGGTCGCCGCAACCCCGGCCACGACCAAGGCAGAACTCGATGCGTTCGCCAGTGCTGACCCGGTCTACTTCACGCGACTCATCGCGCTGAATCTGTTCGACCAGATCGGCAATCTGCCGGCCGGCGACAGCGCGCCGTATCACCTCAGCGTGCCGTTTCACCGCTTGCCGATTGCCGGCACACCTGGCGTGTATCACGTCGGCGTCAGCGTCTTGGCGGGAACTCGCATGGGTCGAGATGCCGAGGCTGACGCCCGAGCCGATACGTTCATTCCGTTGCTGCCGGACAAGGCGCGCACACGACTTCACCCCACGTCGGTCGTGACGCTCTTGCCTCTCACGGCCCCGGTGCTCAGGCAGACCAACGGAAACTTCCTCAACGACAGCCTCCTTCGGGCACTGACTATCGGCGGTCGGCTACGAGATGCCCTGGACTTCGCCGCCCGCGCTCCCCCAAACAGCGTGCAGGTCGTTCTCGACCCGGCGCTCCGGAGCGCGGTAATGGCCATGTCCCGCAGCTACGTCATCCAACCTCTTCGCCAGGCTGCGCGCGGTCAACCCGGACATCCCGGGACTGGCCAGCAGGAGGCTCAGGCCTGGCTACAAGAGCTCGAGGACGTTGCGCGACGACAGCACTTGTCGTTGATGACCTGGGCGTCCCCGGACGCCAGCGCTCTCGCGGGCGCATCGTTGCCCGGAGTTGTGGAGGCGGCGGTCATAGCCAGCTCGGCATACGCGACCAGCAAGTCTCTGAACCCGGCCATCGTCGGCTGGCAACCGGAGGGTCTGAGCACTCGACGTGCCCTATCGGTGGCTCGCCGGTCGGGAACGTCGGTCCAGATAGTTTCGCAGCGAAGCCTTCCCCGTCTCTCCACCGACAGCGAATATCCCCCTTCCCTCGTGAGCCTGCATACGCGGACAGGTCCGTTGACCGCTGTGGTGACGCGGAGCGACATCGCCGGTGAGCCGTTGACCGCCGGGATGACCGCGTTGCAGTTCGGACAAGATTTGGCCGCCGAGGCGACCGTTCGTGCGCTGGCCGCCAATCCGCATGACTCGCTGGCCGCCTTCGCCCTTCCCGTCAACTGGAATCCCGGAGTGGGCGCCGGCATGGCGTCAGCCAAGGCGGCCTACCGGCTCCCCAGCGTTCGGACGACCAGCCTGAACACCGTGGACGCTCGATCACCAACCCTGTATGCAGGTCCGGTGGCAGTGCCCGCCTCGGTCCCTCCGTACCCCCGCGTCGTGCTCAACGCCATCCCCCAGATGCGCAACGAGGGCCGCATCGCTACGGGGATACTCAGCCATCACCAGCGCGCCCAGAATCAGTTTGACCAAAGGCTGGCTGAGTCCGGGTCAAACGCATGGCGGCGACGACCTGGCATCGCGGCCGCTCTCCTTCGCCAGCAGGCGGCGACGTACGCGCAACAGATTTCCAAGGTGACCGTCACCGGACCCGCATTCGTCGCGCTGTCCAGCACGAGCGGGCGATTTCCTCTCACCGTCTCCAACGGCCTGAGAGTCCCGATCACAGTGGCAGTGGATATCCGGCCGGCAAATCCTGCGCTTCAGGTCGACTCCATCTCCAAGCTCCGCCTCGCGGCCGGTCAACGCCGCGACGTGCAAGTGGTCAGCCGGGCGCAAGGTTCCGGACTGACGCAGGTCTGGGTGCGACTCTCGACACCAGACCACCGCCTGTTTGGGACACCGTGGCGATTCAGCGTCCGAGCAACCCAGTTCGGTGTCATCATTTGGATTGCCATGGCCGCCGGCGCCGCTGTCCTTTTCGGAGCCGCAGTCGTGCGTATTTACCGGCGTATCCGTGAGTCCCGAGCGCACGCAAGCACCAAACCAGCGAGTACATGACTTCACCTGTTGCCTCGCCGCAAGCGACGCTTCTCTCGTCGAGCGGTGTCATGGCCGTCGGCACGCTGGTGTCCCGGCTGACCGGCTTCCTGCGAGCCAGCCTCCTCGCGGCAGCGATCGGCGTTTCGCTTCAGGCTGAGGTCTTCAACGTCGCCAACACGATTCCCAACAGCCTTTACATCCTCGTTGCCGGTGGCGTCTTCAACAGCGTCCTCGTGCCGCAGATGGTCCGGGCTCTCGAGGGCGACCCCGACCGTGGCGCCGCCTACGCCAACCGGATCATCACCCTCGGCGCCTTGGTGCTCGCAGGCACCAGCGTGATCCTCGTTCTCGCCGCACCACTGATGCTGCGCGCGCTGGTCGACGGCAGCTACTTCACCGACCCGGCTCTTGCACCGCAACGCGAGGCGCTGATCGTGTTCGCCCGCTGGTGCCTTCCTCAGATCTTCTTTTACGGGATGTACGTGCTGCTCGGCCAGATCCTCAATGCCCGCGGCCGATTTGGCCCGATGATGTGGACTCCGATCGCGAACAACGTGGTCGCTATCGCCGTGATCTCGGTGTACCTGTGGGTCTGCGCTGACGAGCCTCCGGGCGGCGGATACACCACCACGCAGGAAACGTTGCTGGGGCTCGGCAGCACCGTGGGCATCGCCGTGCAGGCTCTCCTGTTGCTTCCCTATCTGGCCCGTGCGGGCTTCCGGATTCGGCCGCGGTTCGACTTTGCAGGCACCGGCCTCGGCCACACGTTGCGGCTCGGGATGTGGACCGTTGGCTTTGTCATAGTGAACCAACTGGCCTTCTACGTACTGGTGCATCGAGCGACATCCGGCACCGCGCAGGTAGTCCACGGCGCCACCGGGGCTAGCGGCTTCACCGTGTATTCCAACGCTTTTCTTCTCACCCAGGTGCCGCACTCGATCGTGACGGTGTCGTTGGCGACCGCGATGATGCCGCTGGTGTCCAGCCTGGCTGCCCACGGGCGACTCAGTGCCGTTGGCAGCGAGGTGCAGCACACGCTGCGCTTGATGCTGGCAGTGATCGTTCCCTGCGGCCTCGCCCTGCTCGTGGTGGGTCCTCCGCTCGCCACGATCCTTTTCAGTTGGGGTCAGGCCACTGGCGACACAGCCAGCCTCGGACTCACACTCATCGCCTTCGCACCCGGAACGATTCTCTTCAGCGTCCACTACGTTGCCTTACGCGGCTTCTACGCGCTCGAAGACACTCGTACACCGTTTTTCATTCAGTGCCTCATCGCCGGCACCAACATCGTTTTGGCGATTGCGCTCACCGTGGCAGTCGCGCCGCATCTCGTCGCACCCGTCCTTGCCATCGCGTACGGCGCGTCCTACGCCGTTGGCGCGCTGGTATCACTCACCGTCTTGAGCCGGCGAGTCGGCCACCTCAACTCCAACCAGCTGTGGCGCTTCGTCGTTCGCGTCACCGTGGCGGCCGCTGCTGCGGCGGCTATCGCCTGGCTCGTGGTGAAGGGGCTGCATTCCGTTGGGCTGACCGAGGCGAGCAAACCGGACTCCCTGGTCATCTTGGCAGCATGCAGCCTGGTGGGCCTTTCGGTCTACGTGCTGGCGGCCAGACTGCTGCACATTGTCGAGGTGGACGACATCGTCATGCTTGTCTCTTCTCGCCGCTCCCGTTCTGCAGCGCACTTGGACCGCACACGAGACCTACCATGAGTGCACGTATCCGGCGCGTTGCCGGTTGGCGGTCATCGGCGAGGCAGGCGAGACGGTTGTGAGCATCCGCTTGATCGAGCCCGACACCGTGCTCGCCGGCCGCTACGTCGTCCAGGACATGCTGGTCGAAGAGGGAGACGCCGAGTCGTGGCGCGCCTTCGACCGGGTCTTGGCCCGCTCGGTCGTTTTGCAAGTACTTCCGTCGTCGTCGCCGTATGCACACCGCTTGATCGAGGCAGCAAAGCACGCTTCCCGGGTTCCCGACCCACGCGTGCTTCAAGTCCTGGACGTCGTCAATGACGGGGTCCTCACCTACGTCGTGCGGGAGTGGGTGGGCGGTCAAGCGCTGGATCTGCTGCTGGCGGAAGGGCCGCTTCCAGCTCGTCGAGCGGCCTGGCTGCTGCAAGAAGTCGCCGGGGCGCTCACATCAGCTCACCTGGTCGGTGTCGAGCACGGTTGTCTCATGCCGAGCACGGTGGTACTCACCGACTCCGGCGGCGTGAAGATACTCGGCCTGGCCACGTTCGCGGCCCTCCAGGACTGCGAGCCTGCACACGTTGATCCGCAGTACGAGGACGTCCGTGCGCTCGGCCGCCTGCTCTACGCCTGCCTGACGGCTCGGTGGCCAGGAGTTGGCGGCACCACGCTGCCGGAGGCGCCGACCATCCGAGGACGGTTTCTGAGACCCCGGCAGGTGCGGGCCGGAGTACCGCGATCGTTGGACGACCTCTGTGACCGCATCCTCACGCTGAGCGCGCCGCCTCGGTACGCCGCCCCCCTCACTAGTGCGGCGCAAGTCAAAGATGCACTGACCCACCTTCTTGCGGCGGACCGGTCGACCAACGGCTCATCCATGGCGCGTAGCCGAGCCGCTGAGGCTGCGGCTGCTCGGACCGCCCCACCACCAGCAGTACCATCTCGTGCCGACGGCGCCTCGTCGGACGCCGCGCTTACCGAACAAGGTGCCGCAGCACGGCGGCGCCGGCGCTTGGGCGTTTCGGCAACGGCGCTGTGGGCTGGCTTGGCGCTTCTCGTCGCTGCGGTCATGGTGTTGGCATACCTGACAGACCACCACCAGGCGAGCGTGCCGAGATCGGGACCGGCCTCGCGACCCACGATCACCGCCACAACTCTGCGACAGCTTCGCATTCAGGGAGCTCAGTCGTTCGATCCTTACCCGGGCTCGGGCAGCGAGAACCCCTCCCTCGTCCCGTTCGCCATCGATGGAGACCCCACTACGGCCTGGGAAACGTTGACTTACCGTGGCAGTCCACAGCTTGGGGGCCTCAAGAAGGGCGTCGGTTTGGTGCTTGACCTTGGCCGCGTGCGGAATGTCAGCGAGGTGATCGTCAGCTTGCAAGGAGCGCCGACGAGTCTTGAACTACGTGGGGCGCCGGCTTCAGCGACCCAGGCGCCTACTCAGGCGGCCCAGCAGTACCGACTTCTGGCCGAGCTCCGGGACGTCCGTGCCTCGGCGGCATTTCGACTCAGCCACGCCGTCGCCACCCGGTTTCTTCTCGTGTGGCTCACGTCTTTGCCACCGGAGGGCCCACAGGCCTACCGCGGGCGCGTGGCCGAGGTGAAAGTCCTAGGGTGACCTCGGCCGACCTCGACGATATTGCCCTGCTCCGGGCGCATGTCGAGGGTGACCCCGACGCGTTCACGCAGCTCGTGACGCGGCATCGCGACCGTTTGTGGGCGGTCGCACTTCGCACGGCAGGTGATCCTGAGGACGCCGCTGACGCGCTGCAAGAAGCCCTCATCTCTGCGTTCCGGCGGGCGGATTCCTATCGCGAAGAAGCTCAGGTGTCGACCTGGCTGCACCGCATAGTCGTGAACGCCTGTCTTGACCGGCTCAGGCGACGGTCATCCCGCTTCGCCTATCCCTTGCAACAGCCGAACGACGAGCGGGACGCTGACCGATTCGACAACTCGGCGAAGACCGAGCCTGTCGCTGAGACAGCCACACGCCGGGTCGACGTATGGGCAGCACTGAACTCCCTATCGGCAGATCAGCGGGCCGCTTTGGTTCTCGTCGACGTGCAGGGCTACTCCGTGAACGAGGCCGCACGCATTCTCAGCTGTCCTCCGGGCACCGTGAAGAGCCGGTGCTCTCGCGGACGCGCCCGACTGGCCCGTCTGCTGGCGTCGTACGGAGGGAACCGCACGCCAGGTGTGGACGTCCAATATCTGAGTACCCCACCCAGCTTGCCGACCGAGCGATCATCCGCCGACCAAGGACTTCCGCCGTGACCGCCGACCACGTCTCCTGGGAGATGCTCGGCGACTACTCCGCTGGCCTGCTCTTTGCTGATGAACAGGCTTCCGTCGCGCAACACCTGACGTCTTGCCCTGACTGCTCCGCCGCTGCCGCGCGAATACGCGAGGTCCAGACGACTCTGTCGACCGGCGGCAAGCAACCCCTCCGCATGCCATCCGCGGTGTGGCTGCGGATCGAGTCGGCTCTGGAGCAGGAACTGAGCCTCAATCGCCGGTCGCCGGGCCGCAATCCACCGTCGCCAGCACGCAGACGGCCCAGCGGCGTCGTGCTGAGTGCTGCAGCGGCAGCACTGGCGGTGGCAGGGGCGGGAGTGGCGCTCCAGCACGCTGTGCAGTCCTCCTCCCACGCCGCGACGGCTGCCTCGACCGCCGCGTCGGCCGCCGCGAAAGCCCGCGGAGCGCAACCGGCAGACCGACGGGCTGCTGCCTCAGACGGACGACTCACCATTCGCTCGGCTGCTCCGGCGCTCACTCCTGCCACCTTGCCGTTGTACGCCCGGAGCATCGGTCGTGGCGGCCGGCCGGCGAAGCGGTCCGCCTCCACCGTCACCGGGCAACGCTCTTCGCCTACGTCTTGTGCCTTGCCCGACACTTCGGCCTCTACGGTTGTCTCAGCAGTGCGCTGGCGCGGTGTGCCAGCGGTAGTGGTGGTGCGCCGGTCGACGCGTCAGGTGCAGGTACTCGACTGCCGCACGGCGGCTCGGGTCCTGTACGCCACCTCGTACTGAAGGCAAGTAGGCGGCTGGCGGAAGTATTTCACCATAAAATCGGTTGAGACTGTCGCGGCGCGCTTCCGCCCGCCGACCGATGCTTAAGAGAGGCAATGATGCCGTCCGAAGTCCGCAACGTCATCATCATCGGGTCAGGTCCCGCCGGATACACCGCGGCGATCTACGCCGCACGAGCGAACCTGTCCCCGCTGGTCTTCGAGGGGTCGGTCACAGCAGGCGGCGCATTGATGAACACCACCGACGTGGAGAATTATCCGGGCTTTCCCGACGGCATCATGGGTCCCGGTTTGATGGACGATTTCCGCAAGCAGGCGGAGAAGTTCGGGGCTGAGCTCATTCCTGACGACATCACCGACGTCGACTTGACGTCCAACATCAAGCTCGTCACAGACTCAGCCGGCGGCGTCCACCAGGCGCTGACCGTGGTGCTCGCCATGGGCTCGGGTTATCGCAAGCTCGGCCTCGCCGACGAGGACAGACTGTCCGGACACGGAGTCAGCTGGTGCGCCACTTGCGACGGATTCTTCTTCCGGGATCAGCACATTGCAGTCGTGGGCGGCGGTGACTCAGCGGTCGAGGAGGCGACCTTCCTCACGCGGTTCGCCGACAAAGTCACGTTGATTCATCGGCGCGGTGAGCTTCGCGCGAGCAAGATCATGGCCGCTCGAGCCCATGCCAACGACAAACTCGAGTTCGCCTGGAACAGTGTCGTGCGGGATCTAGTTGGCGACGACCAGCTCGACGGCGTCATCGTCGAGGACGTCACCACGGGTGCCACCAGGAGGCTCGACGTCACAGGCATTTTCATCGCCGTCGGCCACGATCCCCGTTCTGAGTTGGTGCGTGGTCAAGTCGACGTGGACGATCAGGGCTACGTTCTGGTTCAGGATAGGTCAACTCTGACCAAACTGCCCGGTGTCTTCGCCTGTGGCGACCTCGTCGATCACACCTACCGCCAGGCAGTCACAGCTGCCGGTTCCGGTTGTGCCGCGGCCTTGGACGCCGAGCATTACCTCACGGCATTGTCGGACCACTGACCTAGCCTGCTGCTATCCGCCCGAACAACAACCCGATGGAGAACACATGAGCGCGATTCCCGCTGTCACCGACAACGACTTCAAGGCAACGGTGCTCGAGTCAGATACACCGGTACTTGTCGACTTCTGGGCTGAGTGGTGCGGCCCCTGCCGCCAGGTGTCACCGATCATCGACGAGATCGCCCGTGACTACGGCGACAAGATGCGCTTTGTCAAGATGAACGTCGACGAGAACCCTGTGACACCCGCCAGCTACCGAGTCACTGGAATTCCAGCACTCAACGTCTACAAGAGCGGCGACCTGGTCAAGTCGATAGTCGGCGCCCAGCCCAAAGCGGCGTTGCTCAAGCAGCTATCTGAATTTCTCGACTAGTCAGCCGCCGGGCCGGCCCCGGGGCAACGCCTGCACCGGCCCAGCGGTGACATCGGGACGAAGAGCATCAAGCCAGCGCTCTAGGGCTTCCTCCATGTCTGAAGCCCACGACAGCACGCTTCGCAACTCCAGGCGCAGCCTGGGGTAGCGCGGATGCGGATGCACTGTCTTGAAGCCCACTGACGTCAAGAAGCCAACGGGCAGCGCGCACTCCAACTCCCGGGCGGTGGAGTCACCAAACGCTTCGACTGCCTTCACCCCGCGGCGGCTCATCAGATCCTTCACCACACCCTGTACCAGCACACGACCGAGCCCACCGGAGGCGTACTGCGCAACAACGTGCACCGTCATCAACAGCACAGCGTCGGCGCTGATCTGACCCGCCCCCAACAGGCCCGCTCCTGCGGCGTACTCGGCCGGTGCGTAGATCGCGAAGCCGGCGACCTGCCCGTCGACGTACAGCACTCGCCCGCAGCTGCCCCATTCCAGCAAGACGGCAGATAGCCAGTTCTCCTTCGCGGCTGGGTCAAACCCCCTTCGGCCGGTCTCCCAGAAAATGCAGCCTCGGCACGGGTGCGGCAGGTCGCTGATGTTGTCCAGCGTCAGGGGCACCACTCGACGACTCACTGAAGGCTCCACTGGTCGCCATTCGGACCACTCGCGCCGGGTGGCACCGGCGTACGCAAAAGCGCTATGGGTCGACGCGCGTCTGCTGGCACCGCGCGCAGAGCATGAGGCAGCACATTGTGCATCGTAGTCGTGGCGGCGGCGGACCGTGGATGCGATCCGGCCCCAGCAGCATCACCGCCGGTCGGTCAGTGTGTCGACATGTTGACCTGGCTGTCAGACGGACAAGGGATCGCCGGACAACAGGTCTGCAAGCCGGTGCAGGTCTTCCAAGGTGGCGAACTCGATGACGATCTTGCCCCGTCGTCGACCCATCTCGACGGTACAGCGGGTATCGAAGCGCTCCCCCAACGTTTGGGCGATTTCGTCAAACTCCGGAAGCCGAGGTTTCTCGTTGCTCCTCGGTGGCCTCAGTTGCTTTCCGTCGGCATAGCGACCGGTGGCGATTAGCTCTTCGACCGCCCGAACGGACATCCCCTGGGCGATCACCTGGGTCGCGAGCCGATCCTGTACCTCGGGGTCTTCGACACCTAGCAGAGTACGCGCGTGACCAGCTGTGAGCACACCCGCCGCGACCTTGCGTTGCACGGCTGGACTGAGCCGCAACAAGCGCAGGGTATTCGAGATGTGCGGACGCGAACGGCCCAGTCGGCTCGCCAATTCCTCCTGTCTCACGCCGAAGTCTTCGAGCAGCTGTTGGTACGCGGCCGCCTCTTCGAGCGGGTTCAGGTCCTCGCGGTTGAGGTTCTCCAACAACGCATTTCGAAGCAAGGATGTATCGCTGGTTTCCCGTACCAATGCAGGGATGACGTCGAGCCCGGCGAGTTGGGCCGCGCGCCAGCGGCGCTCCCCCATCACCAGCTCAAAGCGCCCAGAGCTCGCTGGTCGAACTACGACGGGTTGCAAAACCCCGACGAGCGAGACGGACTGCGCCAGCTCGTCGAGCGCCTGCTCATCGAACACGGCGCGAGGTTGTCTTGGGTTGGGTGAGATCGCCACCACCGGAAGCTCGGCGAAGAAGGTGCCGTCCGGCAGCTGACCTTTAGAGCCGTCGGCAGACAGACCCGAATCCTCGACCTTGGCCGTCCCATCTTCGCGTCGGACTACGGTGTCGAGTGAGAGAGAGTCCGTCGGGTCCGACGCTTGGCGGGGCGACGCCTGACGCTGAGACGGAGGACCTGCGGGCGCCGCGGGAATGAGCGATCCAAGTCCTCGCCCAAGGCCTCGTGTGGTCGTCATCGGGTGTCCTCTCGCTCCGTCAGCTCTAGGGCTACCGACCGGTACGCAAGAGCGCCAGAAGAGTCGGGGTCGTATGTCAGCACTGTTTGGCCATAGCTAGGTGCCTCGGAGATGCGGACCGAGCGCGGAATAGTCGTGCGAAGCACCAATCGTCCGAAGTGACTGCGCACCTCATCGGCGACGCCGGTCGCAAGTCGGGTGCGACCGTCATACATCGTCAAGACGATGGCTCCGAGCCGCAGCCTGGGGTTGACGTGCTCACGCACCGAGTCGATAGTGCGTAGCAGCTGGCTCAGTCCCTCGAGCGCGTAGTACTCGCACTGGATCGGCACGAGCAATTCGTCTCCGGCTGCCAGTGCGTTGAGCGTCAAGAGCCCAAGGGACGGCGGACAATCGACCACCACGAAGTCGTACTTCGACGCAGCTGTCTGCTGCCTCTCCAAAAGGTTTTGCAGCGACTCCCGTAGACGAGACTCTCGCCGTTCGAGGGACACCAACTCGATCTCAGCTCCGGCCAAGTCGATCGTCGCCGGCACGACGCGGAGGCCTGGTAGCTCTGGGCTCTCCACCGCCACATCTTCGATGGCACGCTCGCCCGTCAAGACGTCGTAGGTGCCCGGTGTGCCCTCCGAGTGCTGCACCGAAAGCGCCGTGGAGGCGTTCCCTTGGGGGTCGAGGTCGATAACGAGGACCTGCAGTCCACCACTCGCCAAGGCAGCAGCGACGTTTACTGCCGTCGTCGTTTTGCCGACCCCTCCCTTCTGATTGGCCACGACCATGAGACGGGTCTGTTTCGGGCGACGCAACTGTCGCGCGGACTCGCTGGTTGACTGCTTCACAGATCGCTCGGCAGCTCTTGCTAACGGGAGCGCTGATGTTTCCGCTGTTGACTCACGGGCAGCGATTTCGGCGGCGGTCGGCACATGCGCCTCGTCGGAACGACTCGTCGGCCAGCCTAATCCCGGTGACGCTCCCGTTGTCGCGCTTGGCCACCCGAGCCCGGACTGCACTCCGGACTGCACCCGAGTTTGCAAGCGAAACAACCCCTCGTCATATCGATGGACTCGCTCGCGACTGTATCCGAACAATAGTCGTGGGCGGTGTAACGACGCCCCGACCCCACCGTTCAATTGTCGGCTCACTCACCGTAAGTCTGCGCAGCTTCGGAAAGACGCTAGCTATTTCTTGCTCCACCGACTGCCCCTTGATAGCCACCAGTTCGCCATCGGGGTTCCACAGCGGAAGAGTCCATATCACTAGTCGGCCAAGAGGGGCAACTGCTCGAGCTGTCACGTAGTCGAACTTACGAGTTTTCGAAAGCTCCTGGGCCCGGCTGTGTACCACTTCTACAGGAATATCCAGTGTGGTCACTATGTCGCTCAGAAACTTCCAACGCCGCAATAGCGGCTCAATCAGAGTGATGCGCAAGTCAGGTCTACTCAGTGCAAGCACTATGCCGGGGAGTCCGGCGCCCGAGCCGACGTCGCACACAGTGCTGCCCTGTCGGAACACCGGCGCCGTCACCGCACAGTTCAGTATGTGTCGTTGCCAGATGCGGTCTCGCTCCTGGGGCCCGAGAAATCCGAGGTCCACCCCCGCACCTCGCAGCAGATCGGCATATCTCCGGACCGCGGCGACACGGGCGCCAAAGAGACTAGTAACAAGGGTCCCAGGAGGCTCGTCTGATTTCATACGAAACGAGTCCCAGGACGGCCCGAACTCTCAGTCGGGGGGTAGCACCACGACACAGCGCTTCGGCTCAACTCCATCGGACTGACTGCGCAACCCGCGCTCGGCGACCGCGTCGTGAACGACCTTTCGCTCGAAGGGCGACATCGGCGCCAGCTTCACCGCCTCGCCGGTCTCCTGCACTTCTTCGCTGGCCTCTGCGGCGAGCTGGACGAGCCTGCGTCGAACGCCTTGCCGGTATCCGCTGATGTCGAGCATCAGCCGCGACCGCAGTCCGGTTTCTCGGTGCACGGCGAGTCTGGTCAGTTCCTGAAGGGCGTTGAGAACCTCACCGTCGGCCCCGACAAGCGCCTCCAATCTGGTCCCGACAACAGAAACCGCCGCGCGGTCGTTCTCGACGTCTAAGTCGATGTCGCCATCGAGGT
Source organism: Propionibacteriales bacterium (assembly GCA_038252945.1). Taxonomy (GTDB): domain Bacteria; phylum Actinomycetota; class Actinomycetes; order Propionibacteriales; family Nocardioidaceae; genus JAUJOE01. Next base: position 106,628 of record JBBSHN010000001.1, read on the forward strand.
CGACGATGTCCAGGAGGTCTTCAAGGTAGTCCGCAGCGATGTCGCCTTCTGCCTCCAATTCCGCAACCGGCGAAGGCTCGGCTTCGGAGCCTTCGGGCGGGACCTCGGGAGATGTCTCGAGACTCTCCTGTGCCACCGGCAAGTCCCCCTCTCTGGGAGCCGTGCTCACTTGGACTTCCGTTGGCTTCGGGACTGTCTGCGCGGCTGAGCACGTGGGGTGACTTGTGCCGGCGGTGCAGACGGAGGCGAGGTTGCGGTGTCGGGCGTGGTGGAACCGGCCACGCTGCTTCCATGCGACTCGCGAGCCTGTTTGGCCGCAAATGCCGGGGTTCCGGGTGTCGGATTGTTCCGGATGACGTAGAACTGCTGACCCATCGTCCACAGGTTGGAGGTCGACCAGTAAAGCAAAACGCCCAATGGAAAGGCGATGCCGCCGACTGCGAAAACGACTGGGAGTACGTACAACAGTAGTTTCTGCTGCTGCGCGTACTGACCCGTCATCGCCGACTCGGGCATGTTTTTGCGCATCAACTGCCGCTGCGTGGTGAACGTCGTCACTGTCATCAACACGACGAGAAAAGCAGTCAGCCACTGCGTGCCGTTCCACGCCCAGGGCCAGCCAATTCCGTCACCGCTCTTGGTGAAGGAGTCAGAAATCCGCGCGATGCCGAATATCGTGCTGTCCTTGAGCGAGGTCACATCGCTTGCCGTCAGGAACCCCTCCTTTTGCCCGTTCGCGGCGTTGTTCAAGGTTCGGAACAACGCCAGAAAGATAGGCATCTGGAGCAGTAGGGGGAGGCAGGAGGCCAGCGGGTTTGTCCCGGTGTCCTTGTACAGCTTCATGGTTTCTTGGGTGAGCCGCTCTCGGTCGTGCCCGTACTTCTTCTGCAGCTCTTTGACCTTCGGCTGCAGCATCTGCAGATTTCGGCTGCTCTTGATCTGCCGCACGAACAGCGGAATCAAGGCGGTGCGGATGACGACGGTGAGGCCGATGATGGACAGGGCCCAGGAGACGCCCGCATTCCAACCGAGGATCCCGGCGAACAGGCGGTGGAAGACAATGAGCACGCCGGAGGTCATGTAGTACAGCGGCTTCATGATCGCCTCGCCGATGCTGAGCAAGAAGTTCACGCCAACTCCTCACTCTCGCGTCGCCGCGACGGCCACCAGTGGAACGTGGTGGGCACCGGATCGTATCCTCCGCTTGCCCACGGATGGCAGCAACTCAGGCGATGTGCCGCTAGCCACAGCCCTCTGCCGGCGCCGAAACGAGTCACCGCTTCTAGCGTGTAGGCGGAGCAGGACGGATAGTACCGGCAGACCTGGCCATACAGCGGGCTGATCAGCAGTCGATACGCTCTCAGTACCCAGATCAGGACATGCTTCATTTTCGCTGGCAGTCTACTTGCCGCAGGCACCACTCAAGGTCCCCGAGCAGACGAAGATAGGGCACTCGTGCTGCTGCTGGATGAGCCCGGACGACGATGCGACCCGACGACAATGCCCGGACGTGCTGGTGAAGTCCAGCTCGAAGGCGCCGCTTGACCCGGTTGCGGACCACCGCACCACCGACCGCCTTACTGACGATGACGCCAGCTTGAGCCTGCGTCATCTCGACGTCGCGGAGTGCATGCACCGTCATGAGGGGGGTGGAGCAGCGACTCCCTCGCTTGATGGTCGCGCTGAACGCAGCGCTTGACCGGAGCCGATAGAGACGAGGAAGCACGAAAGCGCAAGGCGACTGTCAGGCGGCGAGGCGGCTGCGGCCCTTGCGTCGCCGAGCAGCCAGAATGGCTCGCCCAGCTCGGGTACGCATGCGTAAGCGAAACCCGTGCGTTCTAGCCCGACGGCGGTTGTTGGGCTGATAGGTGCGCTTGCTCACGTCTTCTCACGGTACGGGGCGCCCCAGAGCAGGTCAAACTAGCCCTCGGCCCCTTCGTCGCCCGTCGGCCCTTTGTCAGGGTCACGGGTTCCGGTGGGCGTCCTGCGGTTGAGATCCGTTCAGGGCGACCCACGCAAGCCGACACGCCGCCGACTCGCCGTATCTGAAATTTTCGCCCCGTGAAGCTGTGGACGCGCGCTTGATGTAGGGGATGAGATGTTGTTAGCGTCCCCCGCGGGCGAGGTTTTCCCTCCCGTCTCCGGTACCTCGGGCGGCAATGACCGCACATATTGCACAGCCTGTGGATAACTGTGTGGATGCAGTTGTCCACCCCGTCGAGAAGGAGTAGGTGCACGCATCCTATGACCCAGGTGGCCGACCTCGCCTCAGCTTGGAGCTCACTCGTTGAGGACTTGCCCGCCAGCCACCGGGCGTGGTTGTCAGCCTCCAAGCCCGTCACGTTGCATGAAAGCACGGCGATCGTCGCCGTACCGGATGACTTCACCCGCACGCAGCTGGAGAGCCGACTTCGACCGCGGCTGGAAGACGCCCTCAGCCGGACTCTGGGGCGCGCCGTGCGGCTTGCCGTCACCGTCGACCCAGCTCTGGGGGACGACGAGGAGCTGGCCGAGACAGGTCTCGAACTCGAGGGCCAAAGTGAGAACCTCGCCCTCGGACCACTGTCGGCTTCCTCATCCGCTGGTCGCACAGCAGCAACGAGTTCGGTCAATGGGGCTCGCGAAGCCCGCCTCAACCCGAAATATCTCTTCGAGACGTTCGTCATCGGCTCGTCCAACCGCTTCGCGCACGCTGCGGCCGTGGCTGTAGCCGAGGCCCCCGGTAAGGCCTATAACCCGCTACTTGTCTACGGCGACTCCGGCTTGGGAAAGACCCATCTGCTCCACGCCATCGGCCATTACGTCCGCAGTCTCTTCAGTGGTGCGAGTGTTCGGTACGTCAGCAGTGAGGAGTTCACCAACGACTTCATCAACGCCATACGTGACGATCGCGCCGCTGGTTTTCACCGCCGTTACCGCGACGTCGATGTGCTGCTGATCGACGACATCCAATTTCTCGAGGGCAAGATCCAGACTCAGGAAGAGTTCTTCCACACCTTCAACGCCTTGCACAACGCCAACAAGCAAATCGTCATTACCTCTGACCGTCCGCCGAAACGGTTGGCGGCGCTCGAGGACCGCTTGCGTAACCGTTTCGAGTGGGGCTTGATCACCGACGTACAACCACCGGACCTCGAAACACGCATCGCAATACTGCGCAAGAAGGCGGCCACGGAACGCCTTACCGCGCCACCGGACGTGCTGGAGTTCATCGCCAGCAAGATCCAGACCAATATCCGTGAGCTCGAAGGTGCACTCATCCGGGTGACTGCCTTCGCCAGTCTCAACCGCCAGGCTGTGGATCTCACCCTGGCAGAGATCGTGCTGAAGGATCTGATTCCTGAAGGCGGGGAACCGGAGATCACAGCCGCGCTGATCATCGCTCAGACCGCTGCCTACTTCGGTCTCTCGATCGACGATCTCTGTGGCGTCAGCCGAAGCCGCGTGCTGGTGACGGCACGCCAGATCGCGATGTACCTGTGTCGGGAACTGACCGACCTGTCGCTGCCGAAGATCGGCCAGCAGTTCGGTGGCCGCGACCACACCACAGTCATGCACGCGGACCGCAAGATCCGGCAGCTGATGGCAGAGCGTCGAAGCGTCTACAACCAGGTGCGCGAGCTCACCAACCGGATCAAGCAGCAGGCTCGCCAGCAGTGAGTTCCCGAGTTCCGCCACGTAACGCTGTATCCCCACACCCTGGGGACAACTCTGTGGAAGGTCGGAAGTCTCTGGTCGAAAGCTGGGGAAGCCGGTGCCCGCAACTCCGTCGCATTCCCCGGCTGGCTGGTGACACCCACAGTGAGTGCACCGCTCCCCACACGTCGTCCACCCCCCGCGGACCGAGGCTGACCTGGCCAATAACGGTGCTTCCCACATTTTCCACCGCTGCTATGAAGACGACGAATATCCATAGATCTACATCTTTTCTTCAAGTTCTCGCAGCGGAATGCTGGGGAAGACCACCCCGGGCACGAAAGTCCGCCACCTTCAGTGACACCCGGCGACCGCTCCAGGTCGCACCCGGATTCACCCGTCCGGCTGGCGTAGAGAGAGGTTCGCGGTGAAGATCAGAGTCGAACGCGACGTCTTCGCGGACGCCGTAGCGTGGACCGCTCGAAGTATTCCCACTCGTCTCGGAACAGTGCCGCAGCTCGCTGGCATCCTGGTGCAGACAAGCGAGGAAGGCCTGACTCTCAGCGGCTTCGACTACGAAACGTCCGCCACGGCGACGCTTCCGGCTGATGTTGCAGATGATGGCCATGTGCTGGTGTCCGGCCGACTCCTGGCAGACATCTCTCGTTCCCTGCCCAACCGTCCTATCGATCTTGCGCTGGACGGCCAAAAGCTCACGTTGCGCTGCGGCAGCTCGCGCTTCAGCCTTCAAACGATGCCGACTCAGGACTATCCGGCACTTCCGGAGATGCCTGATGTCGTCGGGTCTGTGGATGCCGACATCTTCGCTGCGGCAGTCGCGCAGGCGGTCACGGCCGCGGGGCGAGACGACATGCTGCCTGTGCTGACCGGAGTAAAGATGGAGATGCAAGGGACCACACTGTCGTTGGTCGCCACCGACCGCTTCCGGCTAAGCCTGCGCGAAATTCCCTGGCGACCGTTAGAGACCGACATGGACAACAGTGCGCTCGTCCCGGCGCGGGTACTGGCTGAGACCGCTCGCTCGATGACCACAGGGGATTCCCTGGACATTGCGTTGTCTCCGGTCGGTACAAGCCACGGCTTGATCGGCTTCACCACGAAGGGGCAAGAGGGCACGCGGCTCACCACGACTCGGCTGATCGACGGTGGCTTCCCCAATGTCCGGCAGCTTTTCCCGAGTACCTCCACCGTCACCGCCGAACTCGACGTGTCAGCGCTTGTCGACTCCGTCAAACGGGTCTCTCTCGTCGCGGGGCGAAACACTCCGGTTCGTCTGACCTTCAGCGACGAGGTCGTCACGCTGGAGGCCGGCAATGGTGAGGAGGCTCAGGCCTCGGAGTCGCTAGCCGCGGTAGTCGAAGGTGGGGACATCACCATCGGTTTCAACCCGACCTACCTGCTTGACGGGCTCGGCGCTGTTGCAGGGTCGCACGTCCACATTGCCATGACGGAACCCGGCCGCCCCGCCGCGTTCACCAGCATGCCCGAAGCTCATGAAAAGCCTGATCCGGACTTTAGGTACCTGCTGATGCCGTTGCGCATGCAGGGCTGATAGTCGACGACGACGCGAAAGGGAAATTCTCGATGGACATCGGCCTAGTAGGGCTTGGGAAGATGGGCGGCAACATGCGGGAGCGGTTGCGACGCAACGGCCACACGGTCGTCGGCTTCGACCGCGATCCTGAGCTCGCCGATGTAGGGAGTCTCAAGGAGCTCGCCGCAGCACTTCCAACCCCGAAGGTGGTGTGGGTGATGGTACCTGCGGGCGAGGCCACGCAAGGCACGATTCGAGAACTTGGGGACCTCCTCGACGCTGGTGATGTGGTCGTGGACGGCGGAAACTCGAGGTGGACTGACGACCAAGCCAACGCTGCAAGCCTGAAGGAGAAGGGGATCGGCTTCGTTGATTGTGGGGTCTCCGGCGGAGTGTGGGGGCTGGACAACGGTTACGCACTGATGTGCGGAGGTGCCCCGGACGACGTCGCCAAGGTGCAGCCGGCGTTCGACGCGCTGAAGCCCGAGGGTGAATTCGGCTTCGTTCACGCGGGCAGCGTTGGTGCCGGTCACTTCTCCAAGATGGTTCATAACGGGATCGAGTACGGCATCATGCAGTCCTACGCCGAAGGCTGGGAACTACTCGAGAAGATGGTGATCGTCGACAACGTCACCGAGGTGCTGCGGTCTTGGCGGCAAGGCACGGTGATTCGCTCGTGGCTGCTCGACCTACTGGTTGCAGCGCTGGACGAGGATGACGAGCTCTCCCACATCGTTGGATACGCCGAAGACTCAGGTGAGGGTCGGTGGACCGTTGAAGCCGCGATCGAGAACGCCGTACCGCTGTACGCCATCACGTCGGCTCTGTTTGCTCGATTTCTCTCTCGCCAAGACGACTCTCCCGCAATGAAGGCTGTCGCGGCGATGCGAAACCAGTTCGGCGGCCATGCAGTCCGTGCCGGTGGCGGCCCGGCCGCGACCCCTTCGGCGGACGTCCCCGAGTCCTGAGTAGGTGCGCGTTCGCGTGCTCTCGTTGAAGGACTTCCGCTCTTATACGGACGTCGACGTCGAACTCGACGGTGGAGTCTCGACCTTCGTGGGGCCGAATGGGCAAGGAAAGACCAATCTGGTGGAGGCGGTCGAGTACGCGGCCACTCAGTCGTCGCATCGAGTGGCCACGGATGCGCCGCTGGTTCGCTCCGGAGCCGACCGCGCCGTCCTGCGTACCGTCGTTCACAAAGTCGACCGTGAAGCCGTCATCGAGCTGGAGATCAACCCAGGAGGTGTAAACCGAGCGCGGCTGAATCGTGGCGCATTCGTCCGGCCGCGCAGCGTATTGTCGATCCTCCGGGCGGTGGTGTTCGCGCCCGGCGACATCGACCTGGTCAAAGGTGACCCCAATGGTCGCCGTCGTTTCCTCGACACTTTGTTGGTTGCCCGTAAACCACGGTATGCGGCTGTACGGGGCGAGTTCGACCGGGTAATTCGTCAGCGCAACTCGCTTCTCAAGACGGCTGGCCGTGCGGGTGGTCGCTTCAACCCAGAGTTTTCACCCTTGGATGTGTGGGACGTTCATGCCGCGGAGACCGGAGCAGAGTTGCTGGCGGGGCGACTCGCCCTTGTCGGTGAGCTGCGTCCACACATGGTGGCGTACTACCGCGCGCTCACGGCCGGAACACCGAAGCCAGGTGACGGAAATGCCGCCTCGATCACCTACAACAGTTCGGCGCCGTCGGTCAACGTGTCGGATGCCGCGCCCGACCGAGCCGATCTTCGGCAGTTCCTGCTTGAAGCGATGGCGAAGCGGCGCCCGGAAGAGCTGGACCGCGGTGTGAGCCTTGTAGGGCCTCACCGAGATGACGTCGTCGTGACGCTCGGCGGGTCGCCAGCTCGCGGCTACGCCAGTCACGGGGAATCGTGGTCACTCGCGCTGGCGTTGCGGCTGGCGGCCTTCGAGCTGCTCCGCAGCGATGGCGACGATCCGGTCCTCGTGCTCGACGACGTGTTCGCCGAGCTGGACGACATACGTCGTGAGCGGCTGGCTGATCGAATCACTGACGCCGAACAGGTGCTCATCACTGCGGCCGTTGCAGCCGATGTGCCGGCGACGCTTCACGGAGCTCGTTTCGATGTCCGGGACGGAGACGTGCGCCGTGCCTGACCTCCCGGGGAACTCCTCCTCCCATGAGGCCGCTGGCTTGGACCTTGCTCGCTCCGTCGCAGGCGCGTTGCGCGGGATACGCAGTCGGCGGCCGCGGCAGGGCAGCCGACGTGCAGGCCGGCGAGCCGAGCCGCAAGCCTCCGGGGCACATCCCGACGATCGCGACCCCGCGCCGCTCGGCGCCGTCGTCGACAAGCTTGTTGCAGACAGAGGCTGGTCGGTTGATCTTGCGGTGCGGGGCGTGTTTGCCAAGTGGCCGGCGATCGTCGGATTCGAAGTAGCGTCACACTGCACACCCGAATCGTTTCGCGATGGAGTCGTGGAGGTGCGTACTGACTCCACAGCCTGGGCCACCCAGTTGAAGTTGCTGGCTCCCACCGTCGTCCGTCGGCTCAATGAGGAGTTAGGTGACGGCACCGTGTCGCGGATCGACGTCCGCGGCCCGCTCGTTCCATCGTGGCGTCGCGGACGTCGGTCTGTCAGAGACGGACGAGGCCCTCGCGATACCTATGGCTAGGAAACCTCGAGGAAGTCGGACCGCGTGGCGCCCGTGCCGCCAGACCACAGCCTGCGCGTAGACCAGTCCAGACAGCGCGGTCCCGTATGGGGACCTTCGCCGACGCATGTACGAAGCTATGAAAGGCGTTTGGACGCCATCCACGGTGCTTTCGGCTTCGGTCGGGCACCGAACTTGTGGATCAGGATCCCGGGATTGACGTTGTAATCACTTATAATGGACTTAAGCAGTGGCTCGCAGCTTTGTGTGAGGCGGCCATGGGGAGGGTCGCTGCTGAACGGTCCATCTGCTGCCAACCTGGGCCGGAGTTCGAGCCCGTCACCACGGCTCGCGCCCCTACGACCTAGGAGGTCTGTTCGTGCCGCCAGAGCCAGATTTCAGGACGGCAATGGTTGACGGCAGCGCCGCCCCAAACTCGCCCGCCGCATCCACAGCAGCGCGCGCCCATGCCCCCGAAGTGTCCTACGACGCCGCTGCTATCACGGTTCTCGAAGGCCTCGACGCGGTGCGCAAGCGGCCCAGCATGTACATCGGCTCAACGGGGGAGCGCGGACTTCACCACCTGGTGTGGGAAATCGTTGACAACGCCGTTGACGAGGCTCTCGCTGGATACTGCGATCAAATAGACGTCACTCTTCTTGCCGACGGTGGCGTCCGCGTTATCGACAATGGACGAGGCATCCCCACCGGCATCCATCCCACTGAAGGCGTTCCTGCGGTCACCGTGGTGCTCACCGAGCTGCACGCGGGAGGCAAGTTCGGAGAAGGCGGATACAAAGTTTCCGGCGGTCTGCACGGCGTCGGAAGCTCCGTCGTCAACGCATTGAGCACGCGACTGCTCGTCGAGGTCAAGAACGCCGGATACCGCTGGACACAGTCCTTCAGGTACGGCGTTCCCGACCACGATTTGCAACGCCATGAGCCCACTGACGAGACGGGCACCACCATCACGTTCTGGGCCAGTCGGAAGATCTTCGAGACGACAACGTACTCCTTTGAGACGCTTGCTACTCGGTTTCGGGAGATGGCGTTCCTCAACAAAGGGCTCGAGATCGTTGTCCGGGACGAGCGCCCAGAACGAGCCGCAGGTATAGCTGAGGCAGTCGCCGACCCGACGGTGCCGGCACCAGTCGATGAAGGCCCCGACGGTATTTCGCCTGTCGGCACCAGTGGCCTCGAGCGTCGCTTTCGCTACGACGGAGGGCTGGTGGACTATGTCCACCACCTCAATTCGACGAAGGAGCCGGCGCACCGCAGCGTGATTGCATTCGAGGCCGTCCACGCCGAGATGGGTACGAGCCTCGAAGTGGCCATGCAGTGGAACATCAGCTTCAACGAATCCGTGCACACGTTCGCCAACACCATCAACACGCATGAGGGCGGAACACACGAGGAAGGCTTCCGTGCTGCGCTGACCTCGACCGTCAATGGCTGGGCGGAACAGTGGGGCCTGGTCAAAAAGCGCGAAGATCGACTCTCCGGTGATGACGTCCGCGAAGGTCTCACCGCCATCCTCTCCATCAAGATGGCTGAGCCACAGTTCGAAGGTCAGACGAAGACCAAGTTGGGCAACACCGAGGCCAAGTCGTTTGTGCAGAAGGTCGTGAACGACCAGCTGGGGGAGTGGTTCGAGAAGAACCCCGGCGAAGGCAAAGACGTTATCCGCAAGTCAATCGCTGCCGCAACGGCTCGCATTGCGGCGCGCAAGGCGCGTGACCTGGCTCGCAACCGCAAAGGGCTTCTTGGCGGCGGCGGTCTGCCTGGAAAACTGGCTGACTGCCAGTCCACCAACCCCGAAGAGTGCGAGTTGTTTGTGGTTGAAGGCGACTCGGCCGGGGGATCGGCAAAAGGTGGCCGAGATCCGCGTGTGCAAGCCATTCTTCCCATTCGCGGCAAGATCCTCAATGTGGAGAAAGCCAGAATTGACCGAGTGCTCGCCAATACGGAAGTGCAGGCCATCATCTCGGCACTGGGAACCGGTATTCATGAGGATTTTGATGTCGCTAAGTTGCGGTATCACAAGATCGTGATGATGGCGGACGCGGACGTCGACGGCCACCACATCCGAACACTCCTGCTTACCTTGCTGTTCCGGTTCATGAAGCCACTTATCGAGTCGGGGTACGTCTACCTTGCGCAACCGCCTCTGTACCGGCTGAAGTGGAACAACCCTCACCCCCACGAGTTCGTGTACTCGGATAGAGAACGCGACGCCATGGTGGAGGCAGGGGTCGCAGCGGGCAAAAGGCTTCCGCGAGACAACGCAATTCAGCGCTACAAGGGCCTTGGTGAGATGAATGCAGACGAATTGTGGGACACCACGATGGATCCAGACAATCGTGTCCTCCTGCAGGTGACATTGGACGACGCCGCTCACGCGGATGAGATTTTTTCCATCCTGATGGGGGAGGACGTTGAGCAACGAAGGTCGTTCATCCAGCGCAACGCCAAAGACGTTCGCTTTCTCGACATCTGACATCGACTCTCGCCTCGCGTGGCGTGAGTTGTCTCACGCCCTGAATCTCGAAGGAGCTCCGGTGTGACGGAGGACATGACGGCTGGTCCTGAGAGGCCGGTAGGTCGGATAGTTCCCGTCGAGTTGCAGACCGAGATGCAGCGGTCGTACATCGACTACGCAATGGCGGTCATCGTGGGCAGAGCTCTGCCAGATGTCCGCGATGGCCTCAAGCCCGTGCACCGGCGGGTGCTGTACGCCATGTTCGACGGGGGCTACCGGCCCGACCGAGGGTTCTCCAAGTGCTCGCGTGTCGTGGGAGATGTCATGGGGCAGTACCACCCCCACGGCGACACCGCCATCTACGACACGTTGGTGCGGCTTAGTCAGCCGTGGGTGATGCGTGCTCCTCTGGTTGCCGGACAAGGCAACTTCGGCTCACCGGGGAACGACCCCGCGGCCGCCATGAGATACACCGAGTGCAAGATGGCGCCGCTGGCCATGGAGATGGTCCGCGACATTGACGAGGACACTGTCGACTTCCGCGCGAACTATGACGGGCGAAGCCAGGAGCCGGTCTTGCTTCCGGCTCGATTCCCGAACCTCCTGGTCAACGGGTCGGCGGGAATCGCCGTGGGCATGGCAACCAACATTCCGCCGCACAATCTGCGCGAGGTGGCCGCCGGAGTGCAGTGGGCGCTGCAGCATCCCGACGCCTCGAGGGTTGAGCTGCTAGAGGCGCTGCTGGAGCGCATCAAGGGTCCCGACTTCCCGATGGGTGCCCTGATCGTCGGACGCCAGGGGATCGATCAGGCGTATCGCACCGGCCGCGGCTCGGTCACCATGCGTGCGGTGGTCGAGGTGGAGGAGGACAACCGTGGGCGAACGACCCTGGTGATCACACAGCTGCCGTACCAGGTCAACCCCGATAACCTCGCGCTGAAGATCGCAGAGCTCGCTGACTCTGGTCGAGTCCAGGGCATCGCCGACGTGCGCGACGACTCCTCATCGCGCACTGGTCAACGGCTCGTGATCGTGCTGAAGCGCGACGCGATCGCAAGGGTTGTACTGAACAACCTCTACAAGCACACGCAGCTGCAGGAGAACTTCGGCTGCAACATGCTGGCACTCGTCGACGATGTGCCGCGAACGCTGAGCCTCGACGCGTTCGTGTCCAATTGGGTCCACCATCAGATCGACGTCATTCAGCGACGCACGCGATACCGGCTTCGCAAGGCAGAAGAAGAAGCACACATCTACCGCGGTCTCGTCAAGGCACTCGATGCGCTCGATGACGTGATCGCTCTGATTCGGCGCAGCCAGACAGTCGAGGAAGCCCGGAACGGCCTCATGGCGTTGCTTGATATCGACGAGCTTCAGGCCCGCGCGATTCTCGACATGCAGCTGCGCAAGCTCGCTGCTCTGGAGCGCCAGGCCATCGTCGACCGACTCGGTGAGCTCGAACGGGTGATCGCCGATCTGCACGACATCTTGAGCAGCGAGTCAAGGCAGCGCAGCATCGTCAGCGAGGAGCTCGCGGCAATCGTCGACAGGTACGGCGACGAGCGCCGCACGCAGATCATTCCCGCCGACGGTGACCTGTCGATGGAGGACTTCATCCCCGACGAGGACATTGTCGTCACCATCACCCGAGGGGGGTACGCCAAGCGCACCAAAGCCGACCTGTACCGGGTGCAGCATCGCGGTGGCAAGGGTGTGCGGGGTGCGGCGCTGAGAGGCGACGACTTGGTCGAACACTTCTTTGCCTCGACCAATCATCACTGGCTGCTCTTCTTCACCACAGCCGGGCGGGTCTACCGGACCAAGGCCTACCACTTGCCGGAGGCGGCAAGAGATGCCAAAGGTGGCCATGTCGCGGGCCTGCTGTCATTCGAACCGGACGAGCAGATTGCCCAGGTGCTCGCCATCCGCGACTACGAGTCCGCGCCGTACCTTGTGCTCGCAACTCGGCGCGGTTATGTGAAGAAGACTCGCCTCGTTGAGTACAACTCTCCTCGCCAAGCGGGCGTCATCGCCATCAACTTCCGCGAGGGTGACGACGAGCTTATCGGCGCCGAGCTCGTCACAGCGGACGACGACTTGTTGCTTGTGTCGCGCAAGGGACAGTCCATCCGCTTCCGCGCTGACGACACCCAGCTGCGACCGATGGGTCGCGCAACATCGGGTGTCCTCGGCATCAGGTTCCGACCCGGCGACCAACTGCTCTCCATGTCCGTGGTCTCCGCAGATCTTGAGGACACGCGCGACGACAATCAGCAGTACTACGTCTTCACGGTCACTGACGGCGGCTATGCCAAGCGAACCAAAGTCTCGGACTACCGCAGGCAGGCTCGCGGTGGCTACGGCATCAAGGCAATGCGGTTGGTTGACGACCGGGGCTCGCTGGTCGGCGCCATGGTTGTCACCGAACGAGACGAGGTGATGGCGGTGCGCGCAAGTGGGCAAGTGACTCGCTCCCTCGCTGGCGGGGTACCCGCAAAGGGGCGTGACACCATGGGAGTGCGCTTCGTGATGGTCGGCGACGCTGATCCCGTTGTCGCCATTGCCCGAAACACTGAGCGAGAGGTAGAAGAAGTGCTGGAGGAGGAGCCAGAATGAGCCGTTCCAGCGACGACGAGCCGTTGGCTCCGCGCCGTTCTCTGCGCAAGGCTCCGACGCTGGAGGAGCCCACGGCACAGCTGGCCGCTCAGCCCTCCCGGGAGGCGCCTGAACGGCGTGCCGCCGCCGCCCAAGTCATTGAAAAAGCACCGCGCGCTACCGGAAATTCCGGATTCCCCGACGCGACCGCCGACGCGCCCTCCGGCGCAACGACGACGGTCGCTACTGCGGCGGCAAGACCCGTGCCCAGCAAGAGTTCCGGTATACGCCGAGCCCGCCTGCGACTTGTTCGCGTTGAACCCTGGTCGGTAGCTAAGACCGCCTTTCTGCTCTCCGTGGCCTTCGGCATCATGGTCGTCGTCGCGGTGTTCTTGATCATGTCTGTCATGTCGGCTGCCGGCTTGTGGAACCACATCAACTCGTCGGTTCAGAGTGTGCTCAACCAGGGGTCCTCCAGCTCCTTCAACATCAACGATTACGTCAGCACCCAGCGCGTCGTTGGCCTTGCCATGCTCATCGCAGCGCTTGACGTTGTGTTGATGACTGCGCTCGCCACCCTCGGCGCCTTCCTTTACAATCTCGCCGCGACGCTTCTCGGAGGCATCGAGGTCACACTGGCAGAGGAGCCGAAGCGGTAGAGCCATTCAGCAAAGGCAGTTGGGGACGCTTTTGCCCATGCGATAGCCTTCCCCGGCGGTCGGAGCTCAGGGGCCTATAGCTCAGACGGTTAGAGCGCTTCCCTGATAAGGAAGAGGTCAGAGGTTCAAGTCCTCTTAGGCCCACCCTAAAACCGCAAGTCAGCCACCCACCCTCTGCCAATGTCACACCGACGCGAGGTGGGTCGTACCCCGCGGCATTTTTACCGGCCGTATGCCCGCCAGCCCCCGTCGTCGCGTCGCCACGCTTCCACCAGCCGGGCTACCACTGACCGTCGTGGCGCACCTCGACAGGCTTGGGGGTCGGCGGTTCGCATCACCCGACGCTAGGCGGCTAGGGCGACAGGTGACTGACCGCTACAGTCGGCGGCGCGTGCTTAGCCATGGCGATGAGCGCTGCGAAGGTCGCTGGTGTGCCGGCCAACATCACAATGACCGCGGCGAGCGGAAAAAGGCCGTGGTGCTCGAACGCCGTGGGCTCATACAGCGCCGCCGCGATAACCACCTCGGCAACCACACATAGGGAACTGAAACAGGGCCAGGGCGAGGCTTCTCCGTATGGCCCATTGCAGCGCCGCCAACATTGAGGCCTGGCTCGACCTGCGGCGCTCCATCTCCGACGTTGTCGCTATGTGAGATAGGCACCTTGCAACCGCTCGCGCGCTGAACCCGGGCCAGGGCCGTCATGGAGCCGCCGGTCGGGTTCCGCGCGAGGCGTCGGCATTCTCGTTGCCCGACGGCATCTCCCCGCTTACCCTGACAGGGTGACGGCACTGGACCTGAAGTCCGACCTCGTCGGTCATCTCGACCGGCTCAACGAGGCTGTCCTGCATAAGCTCGAGGGCCTCTCGGAGTACGAACTGCGCCGACCGATGACGCCGACCGCGACCAACCTGCTCGGGGTGGCGTTTCATCTGGCCAGCCTGGAGGCGGAGTACTTCGGGAAGACGTTCGGCCGTCCCTTCCCGCGGGAAGGCGAGTTTTACTTCCTCACCGACGAGGACGCCGACCCGCAGGACGACCTGTGGGTTCGGCCGGAGGCGACGTCGGAATGGGTGGTCGGGCTGTACCGCGCGACCTGGGAGCACGCGAAGGAGACATTCGCGACGCTCGACCTGGACTCGCCGGGTCAGATTCCGAGGAGGCCAGACGCGGAGGTCACACTCGGCGAGATGCTGGTGCACATGGTCGACGAGACCGCCCGCCACGCGGGACACATGGACATCGTGCGGGAGTCGATCGACGGTGCCGTCGGCAGGTACGCCGGCGACGGGAACATCATCGACGGCTATGACTGGGCGGCGTACCGGGAACGCGTGGAGGCCGGTGCCCGGGAGGCCCAGGAGCGCGCCGAGTCCTGAACTCAGTCCGCCATGCGAGCCGCTGCCTGGAGACAAGAGCCGCAGAACGCCACAGAACCGCCGCTAAGCCACAACACCGCCAAGACTGCTCGGCACGACCTTCTCCACCACCAGTGTTGTCGCTGCCCACGCCAGTCACGACAGTCCCAACTAGAAGCAATCCAATGCATGCCAGAAGGGCAACTCTCAACAAACTCGACATGCCAACAGGCTACGGGTGCTCGGCTGTTACTGCATCCAGTTACCTACGCGGCTGATCCTTCTCGGCCGCGTCGGCGATGGCGGCCATAGCCACCGTTTCCAACGGCTGTCCGGTCACCCGTGCAATCGCCGGCATGTGTTTCAGGTGTGGAGACTGCCCGTGCCGCCACCGGGAAAACACCGAGGTGTGGACCCCCATCTGCCGCGCAACCTCGCAGTCCGACGGTGGGGACGGCTGTGCGTCGATGTGGGCCTGGATGAGCAACCACAACTGACCCGGCATGCGTCGACTCTAGAGGCTGGTCGACTGGCAGTTAAGTCTTTCGGTGCCTGGTTGCGAGCCACAGGCCGACACCGACGATGACCCCACCGGCCATGAGAAAAAGCAACCCGAATCTACTCAGATCCACCTTCAGCACCATGGAAAGGACTGCGACGACTACAAACGCAGCCACACCGATCAGGAGTGCTTTCTGACGGCTCACATTGCTGACGTTACGCCTTGTCGCCGCGATGCTCGGGTCAGCCGGCAACGTGTCAGCCAGCTCGCCGCCAAACCGGACTTCCCCGAGCCGGTGGCGCGACTGTCCGCCGGGCCGGTGTGGAAACGCGGGGCGGTTGAGGAGGGGGCCAGGGAGGCGGGGCGGAAACTCCGTTAGTCCGCAAGAAGTCCGCAAACCGTCAACGCCTGCCAACTACAGCAAACGGCATAATGCCAGTTCAGAGATGGAGTACGGCACATTGGCGCAGGTCAGGGGAGTGGCCTAAAATACCTGATAAGGAAGAGGTCAGAGGTTCAAGTCCTCTTAGGCCCACGCAACGCGGCCAACCGGGTCGTCACAATGCCTGAAGGGGGCGCCGTGCTGAAGAGGATTCTCACCGCCGCGATCGTCGGTGCGGTGGCGAAAGTAGTAATCGACAAGGTCTCCGGAAACAGCACTCGTGAGGCGGACCTGTGGGCCGAGGCCACCGACGACGTCGCGTCCGCAGGCTGACGGCTTCTGCCGCCCGGGCAATGTCTCGGGGACGTAGCTCAACTGGCAGAGCACTGCCTTTGCAAGGCAGGGGTTGAGGGTTCGAGTCCCTTCGTCTCCACTGGCAGACTGAACGGTATGCGCCGCTGGCTGACGCCGCGCGCCCTCGGGCTCGGTGTAGTGGCCGTCGGCCTCATGGCGGCGATGAGTGGGCTGGGCTGGTGGCAACTGACGGCGTACCGGCAGCACCAAGTCGATGCGAGTCAAGCCACACTTCGCGCTCAGCCGGTTCGCCTTGACCAAGTGCTCGGCCGGGACGCGCCGTTTCCGGCTGCAGGCGTAGGTAAACCCGTGACAGCAACCGGGAGGTACGACGCGGCACACCAGTTCTACGTGCGTCGCATGTCCGGAACCTCGAAGCCCTACGCGGTCGTGACCCCGTTGAAGACCGACAGTGGGTCGATGATCCTGGTCCTCCGTGGAGGAAGCCTTACGCCATCCGCGTCGGTGCCCACCGGCCGGGTCGCTGTTCGAGGGGTCCTCGAGCCGTCGCAGGCGAGCGGGACGCCGCTTGACCACCGTCGAGTCACCAACGGCATACGCATTGCGTCAGTGCTCAACTCAATGTCGCGCGATCTGTACGCCGGTTACGTCGTGCTGACGGATAGCCACCCGCCGGAAAGCCTTCCGCCCGTTCGGCCGGCCACTCCGCAGCCGTCGCCCTGGTCGGGTCTCCGGAACCTGATCTACGCGATTCAGTGGTGGTTATTCGCATGCTTCGTGGGCTTCATGTGGTGGCGCATCGTCTCCGAAGACTTCCGAAGCACAACCGTCCAGGTCGTGGGGTACGGTCGGTCCCCGTGAGCGGAGCCTTGTTGCGATATCGAGCGATGGCCTATCTCGTGGGTACCCTGCTCATCGTCTTGATGGCAGGCGTCGTGCTGAAGTATGGCACCGCCGCCGGCACGACACCTCAAGACATCGGTCAAACGATCACCACGTACGTCGGCACCGCTCATGGGTTCCTGTACATGGTCTTTCTCGTGGCGGCTGCCGACATGGCGCGTAGAGCAAGGTTCCCGCTGGTGTTCGCAGCGATGATCCTGCTTCTCGGCACGGTGCCGTTCTTCAGTTTTGTCGCCGAACGGATGGCGACGGCGCGAGTCCGCAGAACTCGACCTGAGCTCAGCAGTCAGCCCGCTCAGGCGGGCTGACCAGTTCCATGCTCGCTCCGGCCGGCGGCCCCGAAGCCCCGCCGTTACGTAACGTCGCGCTTTTGTAGCGGCTCGTCGGGAGTCGTGGGAACGGCGGACTCAACGGTCTCCTGTGACGGAAGGGGGGCAGTGGGAGCCGTGTCTGAGCCGTCGATGGGACCAGCTGTTGCCGACGGCACTTCGGCGTCGAGCGGATCACTTCCGGCCGGCTCGGCGACCACGGGGTCCACAGCCGGTGTGTCACCCCATGGGACGCTGTCGTTATCGGTACCGCCAGCGGGCTCAGCGCTCGCAGGTGAGGTCGGTGCCGCCGTGTCGTTGCCGCTGTAGGTCCAACTCTGGTCTGCGTTACTGCCGCTCAGCGCTTTGTAGGCGACCGCTCCGACCCCACCGAGGCCGAGCGTGACGAGCAGATTGCGCAACCAGTGGCCTTTTTCGGGTGGCGGTGGCGGTGGCTCCTCGATAATCCCCCAGCGCAGAGCCGCCTGACGGCCGCGTGTACGTCCCTGTGTCATCGCCTGGTCTGCGTACGGAGCCAGCTTTTCGCGCGCTTCGACCAGCGCCGGCAGAACAGCTGTCGTCAGAGTTGCAAGCGCCTGGTCGGTCGCCGTGCCCATCCTGACTCGAGCATTGTCGGCAGCGGGCCGCATGGCGGCACGAGCCTCATCGGCTGCAAGAACAAGGCGTTCTCGGGGTTTCAGCATCGACACGATGCACTCCTTCATCTCAAACGTTTCTGTGGATCTTCGGTCCGTCGATAATTGCGGTACCCCCTGGGCGCCTCCCTACACTGACTTCGTCCGCCGTCTGGCACAAGACTGCCAAGGGGTCGGCCGGCGACCGCGCGTGTAAGGATTGATGTATAAGCGACGCCTGTTCCAGGCGGCGAGTCGAGCGCAGATGAGGTGACGGGTGGCCGGCGACACATACGCAACGCTGAAGACCAACCACGGCGACATCATGATCAAGCTGTTTCCCGATCAAGCTCCCGCCACGGTGCGCAACTTCGTCGATCTGGCGGAGGGCACTCAGGAGTGGACCGATCCGAAGACCGGTGCGGGCTCACACGAGCGCTTCTACGACGGGTTGATCTTCCACCGGGTGATCAGCGGGTTCATGCTCCAGGGTGGCGACCCCGAGGGTACCGGCACTGGTGGTCCTGGCTACCAGTTCAAAGACGAGTTCCATCCGGACTTGAGCTTTTCTAAGCCCTACCTGCTGGCGATGGCGAACGCCGGTCCGGAAACCAACGGATCCCAGTTCTTCATTACGGTCGGGGCTACTCCACACCTGAACCGCAAGCACACCATTTTCGGCGAGGTTGCGGATCAGGCCAGCCGAGACGTGGTCGACGCCATCGCTCGGACACCAACCGACCGACGCGACCGACCCAAGCAAGACGTCGTTCTTGAGCGGGTCAACATTGAGCGCCGTTGAGGCGTGCGCCTGATTGAGCTGCCATGACTGAGCACAGCCCACCCGCAGCCCCAGCGGAAACCATTCCGCACTGCTATCG
Source organism: Propionibacteriales bacterium (assembly GCA_038252945.1). Classification (GTDB taxonomy): domain Bacteria; phylum Actinomycetota; class Actinomycetes; order Propionibacteriales; family Nocardioidaceae; genus JAUJOE01. Next base: position 125,453 of record JBBSHN010000001.1, read on the forward strand.
GCACCCCGAGCGTGAGACTTACATCTCCTGTCAGCGCTGCGGTCGTCCCATCTGCCCGGACTGTATGCGACAGGCGTCTGTGGGTTTCCAGTGCCCGGATTGCGTGCGGGCCGGCGCCGCCACCGTGCGGACACCGAGAACCCCGTTTGGTGGAAGAGCCACGGCCCGCTCGGCCGTCCTCACCATGGCCCTGATCGCCATCAACGTTGTCGTCTTCTTGGTTGCCAACGCCACCGGCGGGATGACTGGCGCCTTCACGAAATCGACCGGGTTGCTGCCGGATGCGACGAGATTTGACCCAAGGCTCCACCTGGAAGGGGTTGCTCAGGGGGCCTACTGGGAGCTGATCACCACCACGTTCCTGCACCTGCAGGTGCTGCACATCGTAATGAACATGATCGGCTTGTGGATCTTCGGTTCGTTCCTGGAGTCGGTTCTCGGGCGATGGCGCTATCTTGCGCTTTACTTGCTGGCCGGACTGGTCGGGTCTGTCGCGGTGTACGTTTTGGCGCCGCCGACCAGCTTCTCGCTGGGCGCCTCAGGCTCGATCTTTGGCCTGTTCGGTGCGGCGCTCGTGGTCTTGCTGAGACAGCGCCGTGATGTTTCACAGCTGCTCATTCTGCTGGCGGTGAATCTACTGATCTCGTTCACGGTTCCCGCCGTCTCCTGGCAGGCTCACGTCGGCGGTCTCCTCGCGGGGCTGGGGCTGGGAGCCGCGTTCGCCTACGCCCCGCGCAGCGCTCGCACGGTCACCCAGCTCGGCGGAATGGGAATCGTCCTGCTCGCGTGCGTCGGGCTCGTCGCCGTACGAACGGCGGCACTCACCTGAAAGGTCTGTCCACATTGGGGATAACTCGTGTGGAGAACCACAGCGGTGTAGTTCGCGATCACTCCCATTTGGTCGAGAACACGAAGCCGACGGCGATGAAGCACATTCCGATGGCGAGATTCCAGTTACCGAGATCACGCAGGTAAGGCAAGTTCGGCGCCAGATAGAAGACGACGATCCAGGCAAGACCCAGCACCCAGCAGCCCACCATGACGGGCGCCACCCAGCGGCTCCCACCAACTCTGACGGGGCGGCGCTTGGATGCGTTCGGAGGCGTGTACGCCGCCTGCTTGCGCGCTCGTGACTCCGGCACACGTTCTCCTGTGTTTTAGGGTGGTGTCGTCGGATAGCGTAACCGGTATCGCGTGGGCGCCTAGGGTCTTCGCGGCCGTGCGTCCTTTGCGCTGAGGAGAGCAACGTGATCTCAGCGAACCGCTCGTGGAACTGGCGGGTTGGCGTCGCGGTGGCGAGCACTTGTGCTGGCCTGCTGGCGACGACCAGCATGGTGAACGCGCACGGCACCGACTTGCGGCCAGGTCGATACACCGACCTGGTTGGGCTGGTGGGGGAGCAGCGAGCCCGCGTGCAGGGTCTGCGCCGCGAAAGTAGGGTACTTCAGACCGAGGTCGATTCCCTGACCTCAGCAGTCGCCGGCACCCAGGGCGACCAGCTTCAGCGGAGCATCAACCGGCTGGACATAGCGGCCGGGCTCCGGGGACTCACCGGCCCGGGCTTGGTGGTGACGCTAAAGGACGCGCCGCGAGACGAGGCAGTTCCGCAAGGCACCGACCCCAACCTGTTGATAGTGCATCAGCAGGACCTGCAGGCAGTCATCAATGCGCTGTGGGACGGATCGGCTGAAAGCATCAGCCTGCAGGGCCAGCGCATCATTGCCACGACCGGCGTCAAGTGCGTAGGAAACACCGTTGTGCTTCAGGGGGTGCCGTACTCGCCGCCCTACAGAATCGTTGCGGTCGGCAATCCCCGCACCATGTACGCCGCCGTGCTCGCCTCGCCAGAGGTCCAGAACTACCGCGACTACGTGCGTCCGCCGTACAACCTCGGCTGGTCGCTTCGTCTCGAACGCCGACTGAGCGTGCCTGCCTACACAGGCCCACTGACGCTTCAGTACGCCGTTCCATCACCTCCGCCCGCACGTGGTACCGGCTCGGGTGGCTAGGTCGTGGTCGTGGTCGTGGGTGTGGTCGGCGAGGTCGGATGCGTACTGCTCGGGGTGGGAGTGGTCGTCGGCGCCGTCGTGGTGGGCGTTGTCGGCGTCGGTGCCGTCGTGGTGGGCGGTGTCGGCGTCGGTGTCGGCGTCGGTGTCGGCGTCGGTGTCGGCGGTCCGAGAGACACCTTGATCACCACGAGCGTCCCGGGGGGTTGCTTGCTGAAGGGCCGAGGGTTCTGGGCCGTAACTGTGCCGGCAGGCTCGGAAGAGACGATGTGCGAAATCGCCCAGCGCAGATGATGAGCGCGCAGCGTTGACTCGGCCACCTGCTTGGAATAGCCGATGACCGACGGCACGGTGACGTATCCCGTCGAGTAGTACACGGTGACTGTCGCTCCGACGTCGACGCGAATTCCTGGAAGTGGCCTGGTGCTGGTCACCTCGTTGCGTCGCTCTAGGCTCTGGCTGTTCGGCTGAGCGTTGACGTTGAGCCCCAGTGATTTCAACGCCTGCCTGGCCTGGTCGAGCGTCATGGTGGCGATGCCGGGCGGGATTTGCACGCGGCGATGACCCGCGGACACAACGACGCGGATCGAGCTGCCCTCGTCGACGAACATTCCTGGAGCCTCCAGTTGCCGCATGATGTGGCCCCGGCGAACCGAAGAGCTGTAATCCTGCCTCTGGTGGCCGAGTCGTAGACCGTGGTGTTTGAGTAGGAGTTGAGCGGCCGCCACGGTGAGGTGCTTGATGGTGGGAACCCGGACTTGGGACGGCGGGCTACTGGCCAGCAGTTGCGGAACGACGACGAGCGCTGCGACCACAAGCGCAGCAAGTCCCAGGAGCACTCCAGCCAGGAGCCCGGTGCGCCGACGTTTGGGGTCCTCCTGCTCAGCGGCAACCAACGCGGGATTGAGTCTTGTGGGAGCGGGTCCTAAGGGCGGTTGGCCGAAGAAGTGCTCGGTCTCGAGCTCGGTCGACCCGACCACCGGGGGAGCCAACACCTGCGTGCCCTCGAGCGCACGCTCGACGTCGCTACGCATCTCGGCGGCGCTTTGATATCGCTCTGCCACTGGCTTGGCGAGCGCCTTCACCGTAATGGCGTCGATGTCTCCCGAAATCTCAGGGTCAAGGGTCGATGGTGGCACCGGGTCTTCACGCACGTGTTGGTAGGCGACCGACACAGGTGAGTCGCCGACGAAAGGCGGACGTCCGGTGAGGAGCTCGTAGAGCAGGCATCCGGTCGAATAGATGTCGCTGCGTGCGTCGACCGACTCTCCGCGCGCCTGCTCAGGCGAAAGGTACTGCGCGGTGCCGATGACTGCGGCGGTTTGCGTCATGGTCGCCGAGACGTCCGCAACGGCTCGGGCGATCCCGAAATCCATGACCTTGACGTCGCCGATGGGTGTCAGCATGACGTTCGCCGGTTTGATGTCGCGGTGAATGATGCCCGCCCGGTGGCTGTAGTCGAGCGCGGTCAAGACCGAACAGATGATCTCAAGCGCGCGCTCAGGCAGAATCTTGCGGCCCTCACGAAGAATCTCCCGCAGCGTGCGGCCCTCGACGTACTCCATGACGATGTAGGGCAGCATCAGCCCCGACCTGTCGGGCGCTTCTTCCTCTCCGGTGTCGTAGACCGCGACTACGGCCGGATGGTTGAGAGAGGCCGCTGACTGTGCCTCCCGGCGAAACCGTGCTTGAAATGTCGAATCGCTCGCCAGATCGCTGCGCAACCGTTTGATCGCTACGGTGCGCCCTAGGCGGACGTCGACAGCCCTCCGGACCTCCGCCATGCCGCCTCTGCCGAGCAGCCCGTGGACCTCGTAGCGGCCACCTCCCAAAATGATTGGCGGCCCCTCCATGCTCAACTTGCCCCCTCGTGGCCGTCGCCGTACGGGCACCGAGTCGCGCTCATCAGTGGATCACCGCCTGCATCATGGCCTTCGCGATCGGACCGGCGAGACCACCTCCGGTGATCTCGCTTCTACTGACGCCGGTCTGTTCCACCAGTACCGCCACAGCGATCTGCGGGTTGTCGGCCGGAGCGAAAGCCAGCATCCACGCGTACGGCGCGCGTCCAGTCGACGTGTTCGCCGTACCCGTCTTTCCGGCCACCGAGACGCCCTGGATCTGCGCCGGTGTGCCGGTGCCGGACTGCACGACGGCGACCATCATCGACGTCAGCTCGCGAGCCGCCGACACCGGCATCGCCTGGTGCAGCAGCTGCGGTTGGGCCCGGTCGATGACGTTGAGGTCGGGGGAGCGCACCTCCTGCACGACGTATGGCCGCATCACGGCACCACCGTTAGCCACCCCTGCCGCCACCATCGCCATCTGGAGCGGTGTTGCCGCTACTTCGTATTGACCGATCGAAGACAATGCGGTCTGCGGTGCGTTGAGATGCGCGGGAAAACGGCTCGGAGCAAGCGGCAGTTGGTCGAGGTAGTCATCGTTGAAGCCGAACGCGTCGGCCTGGTGCCGAAGGCGGGGTGCCTTGAGGTGCAGGCCGATGCTGGCGAACGACACGTTGCACGACACCACCAGTGCCTGGGTGAGGGTGATCGGATCGCCGCCACAGTTGCCGCCGTTTTCGTTGTGCATGTCGGTGGTGGTGAGTGGCAGGTTCAGGGAGTAGCCACCTCGCACCAGGGTGTCGGGGTTGAACCCGTGTTGCAGAGCAGCAGCAGACACGACGAGCTTGAACGTCGAACCGGGGGGATAGATCTCCTGCGTCGCGCGGTTGAGCATCGGTTGTGCGGGGTCGGAGGTGAGGCGCTTCCAGGCGCGCCTGGAAGCGCTGGCGTTGTGGGTGCCGATCAGGTTGGGGTTGTAGGACGGAGTGGAGACCATGGCGAGAATCGCGCCCGTCTTCGGGTTGAGTGCGACCGCGGCTCCCTTAGTACGACCTGGCAATGCCCGCAGACCGTTGTATGCCGCCTTCTGCACCGCCGGGTTGATGGTCAACAGCACGCTGCCGCCCTTCGGCTGGTCATTGCCGACGAGACTGACAAGGTTGTTGACGAGAAGCCGTTGGTCGGTGCCAGACAAGACGGAGTTCTCGGAATTCTCCATGCCGCCGCTGCCGTAGACGCAGGAGAAGAAACCAGTTACCGGCGCGTAGAGCAGAGGTTGGGTGTACTTCCGTACGTACTTGAGGCTGTCGTGAGAAGGCACGCTACGCGCGACGGCGTCCCCGCTGACCAAGATGGGGCCGCGCTCGCGGGCACATTCGGCGTCGCGTGCGCGTGCGTTCGCGGAGTCGGAGTTGAGGTCGCTCGCGCGCAGCACCTGGATGTAGTTGAGGTTGAGCAGTATCGCCGTCAACATGACCAGGCATCCCATGGCCAGCGTCCGGATCGGCTGGTTCATCGTGGCCGCCTTACTACCTGAGTGTCATCGTCAGACGTCGGCGGGGGCATTTGTGGGACCGGCCGGCGTGCATAGTCGCTCACCTGAAGAATGAGAGCAACGATGATCCAGTTCGCCACCAGCGACGAGCCACCGTAGGAGAGAAATGGCGTGGTCAGCCCAGTCAGCGGTATAAGCCGCGTCACGCCGCCAACGACGACGAAGACCTGCAGGGCCAAGGCGATCGACAAGCCGACGGCCAACAGCTTACCGAAGGGGTCTCGGCAGATCAGTGACGTGCGAAGGCCACGCTCAACGATCAGCGCGTAGATCATCAGCACGGCCATCAGGCCGGTGAGCCCAAGCTCCTCACCGAGCGACGTCGCGATGAAGTCAGACCAGGAGTAGGGCGTGAGATAGGGGCTGCCCTGGCCCCATCCGCGACCGAGAATCCCTCCCCAGGCCAGGCTGTACTGACCCTGGATGATTTGGCCGAAGACCGCCGGATCGTGGAACGGGTGCAGCCATCCGGCTACCCGTTCCTGCACGTGAGCGAAGGACAAGTAAGCGAGGTACGCGCCCGCGCCGAACAGGACTGCGCCGACGACCAGCCAGGTCGCGCGTTCGGTGGCGACGTACAACAGCACGACGAACAGGCCGAAGAACAGCAGTGACGAACCAAGGTCACGCTCGAAAACGAGCACACCAAGGCTGATCACCCACATGAGGAGGATCGGTCCAAGGTCACGTCCGCGGGGGAGGTCGATGCCAAGGATCCGACGTCCGGCCAGGGCAAGCGCTTCACGCTTGACCACTAGATATCCGGCGAAGAAGACCGCCAGGCAGATCTTGGCCATCTCTCCGGGCTGGAACGAGAAGCCGGCGACGTGTATCCAGATATGCGCGCCGTTGATGTCGACGCCCAAACCCGGCGTGAGCGGCAGCAAGAGCAGCGCGACACCTGCGAAACCGGCCGTATAGGTAAAGGTTTGCAGTCGCCGATGGTCACGGAGGAGGACAAGTGTCGCCACGAATCCCACCGCAGAGGTCACGGACCAAACGAGTTGCTGCTGGCCGTACTCGGTGTTGCTGGCGAAGTCGATGCGCCGAATCATGGCCAGACCGATTCCGTTGAGCGTGACGACTGCAGGCAGCAGCACCGGGTCGGCGTACGGCGTCCTGAACCGCACCGCAAGATGCGCGACGAGTGCGACCCCGACCAGTGTGGCGCTGTAGGTACCAAGGTCGCTCGGCACCTTGCCGCTACGGCCGATGCCCACCAGCGCGTAGGAGCTGACTCCCACGAGAAGCGAGATGATGAGTAACCCGAACTCGGCCCATCGCCGTTTGCGCGGAGCGAAGACTCCGCTCAGCCGACTCGGCGCCGCGCTGGTGGCCGCGCTCATGGGGTGGTCGTCTCCGCAGGGGAGGAGTGGGTCGGTCCTGGCGTCGCGCCCGCGCACTCCTTGGCCGTCTCCGCGGCTGGGCCGTGGGTGGTGACGGTCGGTGCAGCGGTTGTGCCAGTTGTCGTTGGGGTACGTGGAGGAGTCGTCTTCTTGCCGACGGTTGGTCGACGGGTGGTGGTCTTGGCGACCGCCGGTCGCCGCCGTGGCGACTGCCGGCTGGAATGCGCCTGGCCGCTGGTTGCGGACCGGCTCGTGGCGTTCAGTGCTGATGTGGTGGGCGCCGTCGCAGTCGTGGGGGTCGTCGGAGGTCGAGGTGAAGGGCTCGTCGGGACGGAGGTCTGGGTGACGAGCTTTGCGCATGCGCGGGCGAAGGAGTTGAGGTTAACGAGGATGCGACGCGCTTGCTTGAGGCTGTCTGCTGGCATTCCTTCGAGGACCTGGCTGCGGCGAAAGCTCGGCAACTCGCTCAACCGCAGTGGTTCCGCCTGGAACACCGAGTGCAGTGTGACGGCGGGCAGGCTCGCTTGCACGCCGCGGTAGATCGCCACCTGCCGGCCGTATGCGGCGACGTAGTACTGCTGTTGCGACCAATGGTAGGCCACCAGGCCGCCGGCAACGGCGACCGCTGCGAGCACCAGTACGACGGCCAGGCGCCGCAGCGCTGCAAAGCGGCGAGGCGGCCGGGGTGCGTAGCGCATCTCCTCTGGGTCGAAGTCTGGGTCGGTGAGCAGCGACTTGCCCGCTGGCGTGGAATCTCGATGTGGCCAGCCACGCAACCGAGAGCGAGGAGTCAGAGAAGGCTCGGCCACTGCTCCCACGAGAATCGGCGCGGTCGACGCAGGATCGCCGTCGAATATCTCCGCCACTACGACCGTGATGTTGTCGTTGCTGCCGGCACTCAGCGCCAGCTGGGTCAGCTCGCGGGGAGCGGAGTCAAACGTGACCTTGCGAAGGGTCCGCGCGATCCGATCCGGCTCCACGAATCCGGTGAGGCCATCACTGCACAGCAGGAGCCGGTCGCCATGCTGAACGTCGTACAGCGCAAGATCTGGGTCGTGGTGGTGCTGACCGTCGAGCACCTTCAGCAGCAGTGACCGGTGTGAGTGGACTCTGGCCTCGGCTTCGGTGAGGCGACCTTCTTCCACGAGCGTCTGCACCCACGTGTGGTCCGCGGTAAGCGGCAGCAGATCACCATCTCGCCACAGATAGCCTCGGCTGTCACCGAGATGGGCGACGCCGATGCGCTCCCCGTCGAAGAGCGCAGCCGTGACTGTGGTGCCCATCCCGGCGACCGACGGATCATCCTCGATGAGCTCTGCCAATCGGTCGTTCGCCCGGTGAAGAGTGCCCGCAAGGGCCTCGAGGAGGTCGTCGGGCGGGGTTTCGTCGAGCCGCTGCAGCGTCTGTACTGCCACGGTCGACGCCACGTCGCCCGCCGCTGCTCCGCCCATTCCGTCGGCGACGACGAGCAGATGAGGCCCGGCGTACGCGGAATCGTCGTTCCTCCTCCGAGTGCGACCAATGTCGGAGCACGCCCCGATTCGCCAGTACAGAGCCATGCCTACTTCTTGAGCTCAGCGATCGTCTTGCCGAGCCGGACGTGCACTCCCGTGGCGACCCGGGTGGGGGTGGTCACGCGTTGGCTACCTATGTATGTCCCGTTGGTCGAACCGAGGTCCTCGACGTACCACTCGTCGCCGTGGGGCGCGAAGCGGGCGTGACGTGTGGAGACGTAGTCGTCGTCCAGCCGGATGCTGGAATCACCGCCGCGACCTAGCACGACGGGGCTTCCGTCGAGCACCACGGAGTCACCGGCGTTGACGCCTTCGCTGATCACCAACTTGGTGGGTGCCCCACGACGAGGCCGCCGGGACCGCGCCGGCTTGACGCGCTGACCGACGGTCTCTGGGTCCACGCGCTCACCGAACATGTCGGACTTGATGACCGAGACCGATGAAAGAACGAACACCCATAACAGCGCGAGGAATCCAACCTTGAGCAGAGTGAGGGTGAGCTCGGACACTGCCTCACCCGTTCCACGGCGGCGGAGAGCTCACCGGCGGAGACGCGGGGGGGCCAGTCGGCACCGGGATGCGAACGACGACGTACGTGCTGCCGAGTTGCACTGTGTCGCCGTTGCGCAACACTGCCTGCTCCACGCGGTGCCCGTTGACGAGGGTGCCGTTGGTGGAGCCAAGGTCGGCGATGCTGACCTGAGGCCCCATGGGGTGCGGCTGCACCCACATTTCGGCGTGGCGCCGTGACACGCCAGGGTCGTCGATTCGCAGTGTTGCTGCGCTGCCACGCCCGATGACGACGCCGGGCGGTTCGATGGAGTGTTGCTCCGCGTTGACCTCGAGCACGACAGGAGGAGCCTGGGGACGGGACGACATGACAGGCTGTCGCGGTGCTGCCGGCTGACTCACCGCTGACGTGGCGCGGCTGCGCACCCGGAAGCGACCAGTGGTCAGGTCGCCCACCTGCTGGAAGTTCAGCCGCACCGGCCCGACGAAGGAGTAGTGCTCGTCGGCGGCGTGCTGGTGAAGGATGCCGGCCAGTTCTTGCGACAGAGTGTCGCCGATACCTGACAGCCGGTCGAAGTCCGTCGGGGATAGGTCGATGGCGAAGTCGTTTGGCGCCAGCCGGCGGTCGCGGCTGAGGATCTGAGCGGAGTTGTCGACTTCCTTGCGAAGCGCGGCTGCGATCTCTACGGGTTGAACGGCGCTGCGGAAGGTGCGGGCGAAGGCGCCGGTCACCATGTGTTCGAGGCGTTGTTCGAAGCGCTGAAGGGACCCCATGGCCGCCTCGCCTCGCTTCCTGCCGTGAACCTGGGCACCCCGAGCGCTGCCGGCGATTACGTCAACGAAGCGCCTGCCTTAGCGCTTGATGGTAGCCCGAAACGCCGTCAACACCGCCGGTCTGCGGTGGTCGCCGGCCAGGTCGCGCAAAGCCTGCGTGTTAGCATGGCTGGCCGCCGTGGCCAGGGAACCCGTGCTCCCTCGCTAAGAGCCAACCGGTACGTTGCGGCGTCACGCGCGAGTGGCGGAATAGGCAGACGCGCACGGTTCAGGTCCGTGTGCCCGAGAGGGCGTGGGGGTTCAACTCCCCCCTCGCGCACCATCTAAGCCCCAGGTCTGACCTGGGGCTTTGTCCACCTCTGGGCGTAGCCTGTTGGCTCGTGGTAGCACGGTGGTAGCACCAGCCCCTTTCGGGAGGTGTAGCTATGGCTTGGATAGAGAAGCGCAGGCGCGGCGACGGAGGCGTCTCCGCGCGGGTGGTGTGGCGCCTGCAAGGCACCCGCAACGGGGCTTATCAGGCGGAGACGTTCAGCGCCGGAAGCGATGCGCAGAACCTCGCTCGCGCCGACGGCTTCAAGAAGATGGTCGACGCTGCTGGTCAGCGCTGGCCCGACGGGTGGATGAAGGGCGAGGGCTTCGTTCGGCCGGCCGGCAGCGACCCGCTGACTGCGCCACCGAGGTTCGTGGACATCGGTGAGGAGTACGTGCGCCAGATCGTGGACCTCTCGCCCGGTCAACGAAAGCGGTATCTCGGGCATCTTCACGTGCTCGCTGGCACTCGGGTGCGCGGCTCGCTGATCTTCACCCGACCGGTCACCTCGATCCACGAGTCCGACATCAAGGACTGGCTTATCGACTGGGACCGGTCCCTGAAGACCAAGGCCAACTACCACGGCCTGATCCACGGGGTCTTCGCCTACGCCGTGAAGCGCGGCTATCTCGTCGCCAACCCGGCGATCGGTACGGCGCCCAAGCAGTCACGCGTCAAGCAGTCCCGACCAGAGTTGCGGTTCCTCACCGAGCGTGAGCTGGAGACCGCCGTGCGGCTCGCGGGAGCTCACGGCGA
>JBBSHN010000002.1:0-121770 GCA_038252945.1 Propionibacteriales bacterium
CTTCGACGGGCCGCGAAAGCTGGTCGCCGGTCTCATCTCCGGGCTCGACGTCGTGTACGACCTCGGCGAGGGACACCCGTTGCTCGGACGCCGCATGCCCGACCTCGACCTCATCACGCCCGACGGCCGGCTACGGGTCTTCGCGCTGCTCCGTGATGCCCGGCCGGTGCTGCTCAACCTCGGCAAGCCCGGCAGCATCGACATCACCCCGTGGGCGGACCGCGTCCGGCACATCGATGGCGACTACATCGGCCCGGGGATCTACCCGTATTCGGAGCCGTCACCGGTCCGACCGCCGTGTTGATTCGGCCTGATGGCCATGTGGCGTGGGTAGGCGATGGAACGCAGACGGGTCTCAGGGAAGCCCTCACGACTTGGTTCGGGCCACCCGTAGAGGACCGGCGCGAAGTGGCAGCCGCGGCCCACAGCTAGCGCCGCTGCCCGGCCGTACGTTAGGAAGCCGCCGACCCGCATTCGGGCGAGGCGATGAGACCACCCGAACCGCGTACGCTGCTCGGCTTGACGGGTACAAGTCGCCAACGACGGGAGAGCGGTGGTGTGAAGGATCAGGCAACCCGATTAGCGCCGCACCACGTGTCGTAGTACGCAACGACCCTTGCGATTCGAAGGAGGACGGCATGGGAAAGGTCATCGCATCGGCGTCGGTGTCGCTGGACGGCTACATCGCGAAGGACGACAACACGATCGGCCGACTGTTCGACTGGTATCAGAACGGGGAAGTTGAGATTCCAACGGCGACAGAAGACATCACGTTCCACCTGAGCACGCAGAGCGCCGAGCATTGGGAACAGTGGGTCTCCGGGCTCGGTGCGCTGGTGTGCGGGCGGACACTGTTTGACTTCACCGACGGGTGGGGCGGGCGGCACACCATGGACGGGCCGGTCGTCGTCGTCACCCACCAGGTGCCCACGAGCTGGGTCGAGGCCCATCCAGGCGCTCCGTTCCACTTTGTCACCGACGGGGTCGAGGCGGCGGTGGCGAAGGCGCAGGCGATCGCCGGGGACTGCATCGTCGCGGTGACCGCCGGTACTATCGCCCGGCAGTGCCTGGAGCTCGGGCTGCTCGATGAGGTCGCGATAGACCTGGTGCCTGTTGTGATGGGGAAGGGTCGCCCGTTCTTCGGGGCGCTGTCGCTCGAGGATGTCTGGCTCGGCGACCCGACGGTCTGCATCCAGGGACACGGGGTCACCCATCTGGTATTCCCCGCGAGCACTCGGAACAACTGACCAAGCCGCTCGCCCTAGACCAATTGAGAACGCACTCTCTCGCAGTTTGGGACGCGCGACGATATCGCCTGCCTGCGGGCACGGTCCTCGTCGACGGAGACCTCCGGGCCACCTGGCACCTCGACACCTCCGCCGGGTCGTCGAGCCTTACCGTGCGACCCAAGCCTGCCTTGTCGACCCGGGAGGCCGAGGAGGTGGTCAGGAAGGAAGGCGGCTGCTCGCTTTCTTGACGTCTGGGGGCAGCAGCGAGGTCAGCATCTCAGCGTCGCAGCCAGGCGCCCTAGGACAGCGATCTAACAAGCAGGTTATGAGAGTCGGGACGGAGAAGTGTGACTGCGGAGTGTCTTCACTTCCTGAACGGCAAGCCGTCGGCGAGCAGCCGTAACCCCTGCAGGATGCGAGCTCGCGTGCACGGCCCGTGATAGATGGCGAAGTCGTCGAACTGGTGGGCGCCGGGTTGAGAGCTGATCTGGTGGGCGGCGTCACGGACCGCACGCAGCTGGGTGACGCTCATGGGCAAGGAGGCCTCGAGCGGCTGGTAGTGGCTGCCGATGGGGTAGTCCCGACCCGGCGTTCGGGTCATTTCAACGTGACCGCCAAGGATGTGGCTGACCTGGTTGTCCTCAGCGAAGGCCGCCAGGCGGTCCAGGCTGTCGAGAAAGGCGGAGAAGTCCTCGACGTACAGCCGGCCCGGGTAGAGGGTGTCCCCGGTGAAGAGCAGGCAAGTCCGGTGGTCGTACACGCTGATGGCGGCTTTGTGGTGACCCGGAGTAGGCAGCACCGTCAGCTGTCGACCTCCGAGATCGACCGACCCACTTGGTTGGGGCCAGTCGCTGATGCCGAAATACTCGGCCACCTGCGCTTGCGAATGGTTGACGACGGTTGTGTGAGGGCGATCAATGAACTGCGCGTCGCCCGCTACGTGATCTTGGTGGGCGTGCGTATGTGCAACGACAAGCTCATATGGGTGTGACGGATCGACTGGGCGGTCGCTCAGCCACTCAGAGATCAGTCCGTCAACCGTGCGCCGGAGCGGGAACCGGGACTCCGCCTTCGTGGCACCGGTGTCAAGGAGCAACGCTCGCTGCTCCCCGAACAACAAGTAGACGAACGGCGCCTCGTAACTGACCGCCTTGCTCTGCCGGAGGATGACGGTGTCCGGTTCGCATTCGTGCACCTGCAGAGGCGGGTCGGTCGACCGCCGACGAGATCTCGCCCCGTGAATCCAGCGCACATCCAGATCGAGGTCCGTGGGCGAACTCATGTCTCGGCACCGTAGCAGCGTTTCCAGGTCAGCAGATCATCAACGCCTTCACGACTACATCCGCATGCGCGTGAAGGTCTCGACCGCTAGATTCTGGCGCTGAGAGTCTTGCTGTCGGAGGGAAGGAATCCTGTGCCCGCTGTCCGACGCGAACCCATCGAAGCCGTCGTCTTCGACGTTGGCGAGGTGATTGTCGACGAGACGACCGAGTGGGCCGCATGGGCAGATTGGCTCGGTGTACCCCGGCATACGTTCTCGTGCGTGTTCGGTGCTGTCCTCGCGCGCGGCGAGCGTCACCACGAGGTGTTCCAATACTTCAAGCCCGGCTTCGACATTGCCGTGGAACGCCAGCGTCGCTTGGAGGCCGGCCTTGGTGAGCACTTCGACGGCCGGGACTTGTATTCGGACGCTCGAGACTGCCTCAGCACGCTTAAGCAGCAGGGGTACGTGGTGGGCCTGGCCGGGAATCAGACGGCGCGGTCGAAGGGGCTGCTGCGCGAACTCCACCTCAACACCGACTTCATCCTCACACCTGAGGACCTGGGCGGCATCGAGAAGCCGGCAATCTCGTTCTTCCAGTCGGTCGTACAGCACGCAGGTGTGCAAGCGGCTCGAGCGATCTACGTCGGTGACCGACTCGAGAACGACCTTCTTCCGGCCCGTGCGGCCGGCCTGGCCACCGCACTGGTGCACCGTGGCCCTTGGGCGTACATCCACGCAGGCAGGTCGGAGGTCGATCAGGCTGACCTTCGACTCGCATCGCTCAACGAACTACCGGCATCCCTAGCCGGCCTCAACCACGACATTGGCTGACAGACGACAGCAGTGCGTAGATCTTGGCGTTGCCGGCACGCCGACCGATCCGACCTTTTGCAGTCCGGATGAGAGGGTCAGGGCTACCGTGTAGTCCACCCTGCTCTGGGAGACTCAATGGCCCGTCCTCGGATGCCCGCGACAGTGGCTGATTGCCTGACGTGCCGACAAACCAAGGCAGCGCACCTGCCACTCCGCGAGCGGATTTGTCGCACCGACCACTGGCGAGTGGCGCACGCCTTTGACTCGAGTCTGTTGGGCTGGCTGGTCGTTCTGCCAACCCGCCACGTGACAGCACTCGATGAGCTGAGCAAGGACGAAGTCGCTGAGCTGGGTCCGCTGCTCCGCGACCTCACGGCCGCCCTTCGAGCCGTGGTGGGGTGCGAGAAGACGTACGTGATGCTCCTCGCCGAGGCTGAGGGGTTCTCCCATGTGCACTTTCACGTGGTACCGCGAATGCCCGATCAGCCGCAGAGCATGCGTGGCCCGCGGGTCTTCGCCTACCTAGGCCAGCCTGACGGCGTTCGAGTCTCCGACGCGGAGATGGATCAGCTGGCCGCAGAACTGAGCTCTCGGGATGCCAGATGCTCCTGATGACTGAGCCAGCCGGTACCGGTCAGTCGAGGACGGCCGCACCGATGCTCGCAAGACTCCACCAGGAGGTCCGACGGATCTCGACGAACCCGAAGCGGCGGGCGGTGGCGAGCATGGGACCGTTGGTGCTGGACGTGCTCATGGTGACCGAGTCGGCGCCCAACGACTTCAGCCGGTCAAGCGCCGCCGCGACGACGATGTGTGAGAGGCCTTGCCCACGTTGTTCGGGCAGTACGCCCACGGTGCCGATCTCGCCTCGTCGTCCGTGCAGGTACGACACTGCGAACGCCGCAATCCCGTCCTCCTCGTCCACCAGCACAAGATCGAGCTCTTGTCGATAGCCCGCCTCCTCCTGCCATGCATGTCGTACTTCTGAGGTGACGTACTCGGTGCCGAAAGCCGCGCGGTGGGCGGCGACGTACTTGCCTACGCGGTCGCCGCCCAGCTCCTGAACGCGGTATCCCGCCGAGATGCCGAGACCGGGAATGTCGACGGGGAAGCGTGTGGCGAGGTGGATCACCGAGTCGCCGGAGTCGGTGAATCCGGCGACACGGAGTACGGACTCTCGCCAGGGGTCGTCGGACTCCACCGGCGTGTCAGCCGTCCGCACATCCCGTGCGCTTAACCGCCGCAGGGCATACCGCAGAACCTCGCGACCCAACTCTGCTGTACGGACTGTCGGCTCGACGTCGAACAACACGTTGCTGAAGGCCGGCT
This sequence comes from Propionibacteriales bacterium, assembly GCA_038252945.1. Classification (GTDB taxonomy): domain Bacteria; phylum Actinomycetota; class Actinomycetes; order Propionibacteriales; family Nocardioidaceae; genus JAUJOE01. Next base: position 4,636 of record JBBSHN010000002.1, read on the forward strand.
GGGCGAGCGACCAGGCCACCAGAGTGACGTTGTCGAACCATCCGCACGAGTTGTCGCTGGTGTCGGGGTGCGCGAGCATGCTGGGGACATCGTCTGGCTGTGGGTAAGCGGCCGCACCTGCGGCGCGACGGGAGCGCGCCACCAACGCCGCAACGGCGGCGGCTTCATCGCTGTTCAGCGCTCGAGTGAGCACGCTGGAAGTGTAGGGAGCGGGACAGTTGTCAACCGCGGGTAGCTGGTCGCGCGGGGTAACCTCGCGGCACAAATCAGGGACGACAGGAGGAACCGTGCATTATCCACCGTCAGGGGAGCAGTTCCATATCCATTCCGGGGATCACAGGGCGACGATCGTGGAGGTGGGTGGCGGCATCCGCCGGTACGACGTCGGCGACCGACCGGTACTGCAGGACTATGACCTGTATGCGATGTGCGACGCGGCACATGGCGCTCCGCTCATTCCCTGGCCCAACCGACTCCGCGACGGGAGATACGAGTTCGGCGGCCGGCACCTCCAGGTAGCCATCACCGAGCCTGAGAAGGCCAACGCCATTCATGGGTTGCTCCGATGGCGTTCGTGGAAAGCGGACGAGCGAACCGATCACCGGGTGGTGATGCGCAATCGTCTGTATCCCATGACTGGCTACCCCTTCACCCTGGAGGTCGCCGTCGAGTACTCGATGAGCGACGCGGGTCTCATGGTGCGCACTACAGCCGCAAACATCGGGGATGATCCCTGCCCGTACGGCGCTGGGCAGCACCCGTATCTTTCCCCCGGAAGCGGTGTCATCGACGACTGTGCGGTGACAGTGACGGCTGCTACTCGCATCGACACAGACGCCGAACGGCAGCTGCCGACTGGACGCAAGCCGGTCGAGAACACGCCGTACGATCTGCGAACTGCCTCGCGGCTGGCAGACCGCCAAATCGACTACGCATTCACCGACCTCATCCGAGACGGCGAGGGGCTGGCCTGGGTGCAGCTGTCAGGAAACGACGGCCGAACCGCCGCCGTTTGGGTGAACGAGTCCTATCCGTTCCTCGAGATATTTACTGCCGACACACTGGCTCCCGACCGAAGACGTCGGGGACTAGGCGTGGAGCCGATGACCTGCGCACCGGACGCCTACAACAGCGGAGACGGGCTGCTTGTCCTACAACCCGGGCAAACGGTGACCACTATGTGGGGTGCCACGCTCAGCTGAGGCGGCGCCTCGGGAGGGACGTGCGTGCGATGTCACATGTGGCACTGCACGTCGGTTCTTGGCAAGACCATGGAAACCCCTGGCGCTGCGGTCAGGATCGGCCGCGCGCCAGGGGCAGGTGTCTAGACCGGGCGAACGTTCTCCGCTTGGGGTCCCTTGGGGCCCTGCGTCGTGGTGAACTCCACCCGCTGACCGTCATCGAGCGACTTGTACCCCGACGATTCGATCGCCGAGTAGTGAACGAAGACGTCTGGGCCGTCGCCGTCCTGCTCGATGAAGCCGAAGCCCTTTTCTGCGTTGAACCACTTGACGGTTCCTTGCGCCATGCGTGTTTCTCCTTGCGAGAGTGTCAAGACGGGACCGGCACTTTGCTGGTCTCGGGTTTCTACGAGACACTTCGCGCTCGGGTGGTTCGCCCGTGAGCAAAAGCGCCCGCTGTCAGTCTTGGCGGGCGTCGATCAAACGAACCCAACAACAACCTGCAACCAGTACCGACGGTACGGGCGCTGCGCGCCGTGGTCAACCCAGCTCGGCCGTGTCGCGGAACATACCTGCCCTCGGCCGGCTACCTTCCGGTCAGCTGCCCCCTACCTTCCGGTCAGCTGCGCCGGCTCGCTGGTCAACGTGAGTGCGTCGAGGCGGTCAAGCAGCTGATCCGCCGTGACAGGCTCCTGGTACAGGTACCCCTGCGCGAACCCGACACCGACTGCAGCGATGAGCGTGTGCTGCTCCGAAGACTCAACGCCCTCGGCGACACACCGCACACCGAGCTCGCTGGCCAGAATCGCATGCGCCCGAACGATCGCCGCAGCAGTGCGTTCAGTGGGGGCATGCGTGATGAAACTGCGGTCGATCTTGATCTCCTGGATCGGCATGGCTCGCAGGTAAGTCATTGAGCCGAAGCCAGTTCCGAAGTCGTCGACGCTGAAACTGACTCCCGCGGCCACGAGACGCCGCATCCCTTGCGAAGTATGAGCGCTCACGTCCAGAGAGGCGTGCTCAGTAATCTCACAAGTCAGCTTCCGGGCAGGCAGGCCATTGTCTTCCAGAGCGCCCAACAGGACCGACTCGAAGGCGTCGATGTCGGAGAGTTGTCGCACGCTGATGTTTACTGACAAGCGCAGATCGTGGCCCGCCCGCTCCCAGGCTTTGGCCTGCTGGCATGCCTTCCAAATCACGGCGTGCTCGATGTCGACAAGCAGGCCGAGCTCTTCGGCGGCTGAGACAAACGCAGAGGGATGAAGGAGGCTGCCATCGTCGTCCTTGAGACGCAGCAATGCCTCCACCGCCGCTACAGAGCCGTCGTGTACCGCAATGATGGGCTGGAAGTGCAGCACGAGACGGGAGTGGGTGAGGGCTGTCCGCAGCAGCGCCTCGACATGTAGGCGCTGCTGAGCGGCCACACGAAGCGACTCGTCGTACACCCAAACACCGTGCCCGTGGCGCTTGGCCTGGTACATCGCCGCGTCGGCGTTGTGAAGCAGGTCGTCTGCGGTTGCCTTGTCGTTTGCGGAACTGAACGCAACGCCGATGCTCGCGGTGACTTCGAACTCGTCGTCTCCGAGCACGATCGGTGTGGAGATCGCCGACTCCACACGTTCGCCCAGCTCTCGGGCGGCGGCATCATCGCGAACGTTGTCAGCAAGGAGAGTGAACTCGTCTCCGCCCCAGCGGGCGACAATGTCCTCGGGCCGCGTCATCGATTGCAGGTGCTGGGCCACCGCTCGCAGCACCCGGTCACCCATCGCGTGAGAGTGTGCGTCGTTGACCCGCTTGAAGCCGTTCAAGTCCATGAACAGCACAGCGAACGGAGACCCGGTTGCGTCGCGTGCTTCGACCGCTGCGTTGAGCCGTTCCATTAGCAGGGAGCGGTTGCCGACGCCGGTCACGGTGTCGTGCGTCGCCAGGTGCCGGAGCAGCCCGACCGCTTCTTCGGTGCGAGAACGAAGTGTCGCGTGCTCCAGCGCGAGAGCGGCCGATAACGCGAACGCCTCAAGAGCATCACAGGTCATCTTGTCGGGACGCTTGCCATCACGGGGCACGTCGACCGACAGCACGCCGAGCAGCGACTTGTCCGAGGCGTAGAGCGGGGCGAAGAGGGCGTCTTCGGGATGCCAGGCGTCAGGCTCGTCGCTGACTTCCATGTCGGGGATCCAGCTGAGCATGTCCGCGCCGTCCACTACCTCGGCGTGGTCGAGGAAACACAGAAGCCCCCACTTGCCGCTCGCCGCGAGAATGCGGTTCCAGGTGTCATTGCTTTCGACGGTCCCCAGCAAGGTGTCACGGACTTCTGGCGGTCCGACACAGGAGACCACCTTCAAGGATCCATCCGGAAGGGCCAGGTTCACGACCGCAACTTCGAAGCCGAGCGCGTTGACGATGGTCTGAGCCAGGAGGTCGAGAGTCGCTTGCAGACTGAGCGACATGCCGCCGTCAGACGACGTGAGCGAATTCGGGGGGGCCGATGGTTGCTGGTTCATGTTAGGGCACCCGCTCCTGTCGAGGCTGCCGCCTCTCATTCAAGGGACGCGGGCGAGCCGACGGTTGACAGAAGCACCAGCGTCCGGCTCCTCCTCGCGACAGCCGGCCGACTGCTTTCCCCTGCGGAGAACGATACCGCTGTTGGCCCGAATTGGCACGGGTGGCGAGTTACGCTGCCCTGCGTGAGCCCGGCCGCTTGGGGACTATTGCTGTCCACGTTCGTGGCTGCCTTCGTCGAGTGCGTCGAGGCTCTCACCATTGTGCTTGCCATGGGGGTCACCCGCGGTTGGCGGTCTGCTCTTGCCGGAGCGGCCACGGCACTCGTGGGACTGTCACTGTTGACCGCGCTCGCCGGAGTTGCGCTGGTGCGCTTCGTCTCCCCAGCCGTGCTTCAGCTCGGCGTTGGTGCTCTCCTCTTGATCTTCGGCCTGCAGTGGCTACGCAAGGCCGTGCTCCGCTCCACCGGGCACAAGTCGTTGCACGACGAAGAGATCGAGTACGCCGAGCAAACGTCCGCTGCTCAGACGGCACCGGCAGCCACAATCTTCGGCTTCGACGCCTTTGCGTTCGTCGTCTCGCTGAAGGGTGTACTCCTTGAAGGTTTCGAGGTGGTCTTCATCGTGGTCACCTTCGGTGTCAACGCGCACAATCTTCCGCTGGCGGCTGTCGGCGGCGGTGCAGCGGCGGTGGTCGTTGTGCTGGCGGGGCTGGTGCTGCACCGTCCGCTCAGCGCCGTACCCGAGAACTCGCTTAAGTACGTCGTCGGTCTCTTGCTTGCGACCTTCGGCACGTTCTGGTCGCTTGAGGGGCTCACTTCCCTGACCGGTGACGGCACGTCCAGCTGGCCGGGTGGTGATTGGGCGCTTCTTGCGCTGCTCGCCGCGTGGGCTCTGTGGACCCAGCTACTGATCCGGCTGCTTCGCCGGCCGGCGGAACAGCCGCGCACGGCGACCCGGGTCGGCGTGGCCGGATGAACATATTGGCGGCTGTGTGGCGGGTCGTGGTGGACCTGGTTGTCGGAGATGATCCAAGAATCGCGGTGGCGGTGGTTTTGACGCTGAGTGTTGCCGCCGGAACGTTCCTCGCCGGAGTAGCGGCTGCCGTGGTCACGGTGGGTGGCGCGGTGCTCGTGGCGGTGATCTTCGGGGTGTTGTTGGCAGTGGAGATACGGCGTTCAGTGGCTGGGCGCGGCGAATGAGCCGGTGAAGGGAAACGTCTCGACCGGCACGTAGCGTGCACCGCGGCCGAGGTGGGACTCCATCAAGACGACGTCTTCTGCGCGCCACCAGGGCCCGGCGTATGAGCCCATTTCTGAAACGAGGTTGGTCAGGTCCGTGCGCTCGCGAGTCCGGGCGAGAGTCACGTGCGATTCCTGCCGGTATCCGGCAAGTTTGTTCCAGGCGTCGAGATCTCCCGCGAGACCCGCCCAGAGCACGCGCGCGACCCAGGCCTTCTCAGGAAAGGTGCCAGCGCCTCGCAACCGCAGGTTCAACGGCGGGCAGCGCCCAGCGCGTACGCTCCATCGGCGAACCTGACGGTCGACCTCATGCCGCCCGCATTCGCCGAGAAACTCCAACGTCAGGTGCCATCTACGGGGGTGCACCCAACGCAGATGCGGGTGTGCTGTGCGGACGCCGTCGATGTGCTCGTCGAGGTGAGCAACGACGTCCTCGGGCAGCAGCAGTGCAGTGAAGATGCGGGCCACGGGCGCCGAACAGGATGTCTCAGTGCGGATTGGTGACGTACGACGACAACTGGTCTCGTTCGAATTCGAGCTCGCCGATGCGTGACTTGACCACGTCCCCGATCGACACGAGCCCACGCAACTCGCCGTCTACGACGACGGGCACATGCCGGATGCGGTGCTCGGTCATCAGCAGCATCAGCGCGTCGATGGAGTCGTCGGGGGTCACCGTGCGGACTGGCGCGGTCATGATCTGGGATACGGCGGCGTCCAACACGTCAGCGCCGTCGCGCAGGCCTCGGACGACGTCGCGCTCGGAGACGATCCCAGCGACCTGTTCGGTCGGTGTGCTCACCACCGCTGCACCGATTTTGTTCTCAGTCAACAGGGCGACAAGCTCGGCGACGCGAGCCTCCGGCGCAATGGTGACGACTGAGTTTCCCTTTCGCTGTAGCACATCCCCGATCCGCATGATTACGCTCCTGCCGTCTGCCCGTTGGTTACGTCTGACCTTAGACCGTTTCCGGGCGGTCGCGCCCCCTACAGCTGGTCGGCAGGGATGAGGCAGATGCCCGCGTGGTTGCTCTCGCCGGCGCAGGCGGAGGAGTTTTGCGCGTTGTCGCTGCCGATCCAGAGCCCGCCTGTCGTGCGCAGCATGTCGTCGGCACCAAGACCCCTCGCTCGGGTGGGGTTGTAGTCGAGCTGCCCACTCAAGGGGTTGAGTCCGGCCATCCCAGGGGCGAGCACCGACCCGGGCCCGGCTTGGTTACAGCCATCGAAGTTGTTGGCATAGCGCTCGTGACCGCCGACGTACACGTGGGTGGCGTCTGCGGCCGTGGAGTAGAGCGAGTCGCACCCGGTGTAGTTCACCCACTGGTGGAAGGGCGTGGGGCTCGAAGCGCTGGGGAAGGCGGCAGCGGAGTCGCACAGTCCACCGCGCGACTCGTACGTCGAGTAACCGGTGACCACGTTCGGATCGGAGTCAGTCGCAGGCTTGTAGCCGGTGGCCGCCGTGTAGATCGTCGACCCGTCCGGTGACCACGTTGCGTCCTGTAGCCAGAACGGTTGGTGCACGCTGCAGTTCTGGTCGAACTCGGGGGAGTACCAAGAGTCCACGCTGGCGCTGGTGGCGCCGAGGTCCAGCATGAAGATCTGCCGACGCCCGACCCCCCCAACCGATGTGAACACTCCCATCACAAGCAGCTTGCTGCCGTTAGGGCTCAGCGCGGTGTTGTAGACCTGGGTGGAGTTGCTCGCGCTGGCACCTCCTCCTTGGTCCCTGTAGACGTAATGACCGGAGATGCTCAGGTTGAGATAGCCGTCGTTACGCCCCTTCGTCGGGTTCAGGCTGACCATGTAGTCCGTGCCAGAACCGTTGATCGTGGTGAAGGCGCCGCCGACCAGGAGATGACCGCCCGCCATCACCAACGTGTTGACCTTGCGGTTGGCTACTGTCGGAAAGTTCGACAGGACCTGCCCCGTGGTGGAGTCAACCGCCGCGAGGTTGCTGACCGGGTTTCGGCCAATCAAGGTGAAGCTGCCGCCCAGGTAGACCGTCTGGCAGTCCGACGACAGGGCGACCGAGTTGACATCGCCGTTCACGTTCGGGTTCCAACTGGTGACGGTGCCGTCGGTTGCGGAAAAGCTGAACGCGTTGTTGCGCGTGTACGTCGTCGCACCCTGCTTCACCTGGCTGAAACGTCCAACCGCGTACATCGTGTCGTTGCATTGCACGAGTTGGCGCACCTGCTCAACGGAGCCGTCCGTGCCGCTGGTGGCGAGGCTGGGAGTCCACGGAGCCGCCGTCACGTCCGACGCCCCCTTGATCGTCGCCCCACTTGCGGTCGCCGATTCGGCGGCAGCCAGCGTGACCCCAGGCATGGTCACGGCGACGAGAAGGGCGGCAAGAACCCGCGAACGCATGAAAGGAAGGCCCCCGAGCAAATCATTCGATAAATGTACCAATCGGACACAAGAATACGGGAAGCTCACAATTGGGAAAAGAGCAAAATTGTAGTTAACTGATCACTCAGTGTGATAAAACACCACGTGTCTTCTCGATAAGGAGCCGTTGGGCGGGGGCTTAGAGCCAAGGCGGCGGCAAGTGCCCTCTCAGGAGATTTCTGTGCCGATGTATTCCAGTGCAGCATCGTGCAGACGACCGTTGCTGGACAGTGCGCTGCCATCTGCGGGACCCTCCGCACCGGTCAGACTGGTGAAGCGCCCCCCGGCTTCTTCCACGATGACGGCAAGCGCGGCGACGTCGTACAACTTGACGTCGGGTTCGGGGGCCAGGTCCACCGAGCCTTCAGCGACGAGCATGTGCGACCAGAAGTCGCCGTACGCCCGGGTGCGCCAGCACAGAGTGGTGAGCTCCAAGAAGTCATCGAGCTGGCTGCCATCTTCCCACGCCTCGAGTGAGGAGTACGACATCGATGCGTCCTTCAGCTTGGCGACGTCGGAGACATGGCACGGGGTCGCGGCGTGCAGCGACTTGCCTGCCCAGGCGCCGTCACCGCGGGCTGCCCACCACCGGCGCCCGAGCGCGGGTGCGGAGACCACTCCGGCCACGACGTCGTCCTCGACCATCAGCGCAATCAGCGTCGCCCAGACGGGGACCCCACGGACGAAGTTCTTGGTGCCATCGATCGGGTCGATCACCCATCGTCGTGGCCCCCGGCCGCTGCTGCCGCCCTCCTCACCGAGTACGGCGTCGCGTGGTCGCGCTCGGCCGAGTGCGCGTCGCAGGGCGTCTTCGACCCTGCGGTCGGCGTCCGTCACGGGGGTCAGATCTGGCTTGGTCATTACGTGCAGGTCTTGCGCCCGAAAGCGGGTGGTCGTCAGAGAGTCTGCGTCGTCGGCCAAGACGTGCGCCAGTCGCAAGTCGTCGTTGTACGCCGAGGGCATGCTCGTCAGCGTATGGGCTGACCGACGCCACTTCTGGCTCATTCGTCGCCGTGCCTCGTTCACTGCGGGAGCCGTGCTTCGCTAGCCCGACAGGGGTTGCCGGCCGGTCGTAGGACGATGGGACACTTTCACCGCCTCGCGCCGCGTGTCTTACTGGAGAGAACAGGTGCTCTCACCGAGGTTGAGCACAAATGTGCGGCGGAGCGAGGGACACGTGTTCAATCAAATCAACGGACTGCCGTTGCACCCGCTGGCTCTGCATGCAGCTGTGGTGCTGGTCCCGCTCGCCGCTCTTCTCGGCCTTCTGTTCGCGTTACCTCGCACACGCGCCTGGGCTCGGGTCCCACTCGTGCTCGTTTCGTTGGCCGCGGTAGGTGCCGTGTTCGTCGCGAAGCAGAGCGGACAGGCACTACAGAAGTTCCTGCAGTCATCGCTACCGCGGCAGACGACGACGTTGGTCCACCAACACGGGCAGCAAGCGAACATCCTGTTCTTGGCGACCGTGGCCTATGCCGTGCTCGCCGTTGTGGCGTTCCTGGTCACCCGACGGGGACCGAGCACCGGCAGTCTGACTACGGTAGCGGCCGTGTTCTTGGTTCTCGCGGCACTGGGGCTCGCGTTTCAGACCTACCGGGTAGGTGAGTTGGGGGCGCGAGCCGTTTGGAATCCCACCGGCCAGACGAACTACGGATCGGCGCCGATTCACTGACTCAGGGACTCGAGCAGCCGCCGGTAGGAGTTGACCCGCCGAATTTCCGCCCGGCCGTTGGCAACGGCTTGGTCCAAAGCGCACTCCGGTTCTGTTGCGGCGTGGGTGCATCCCCGTGGGCAGTCGACCGTCAGTGTGTAGAGGTCGTCGAAGGCCGCAATGAGTTGGGGGGGCTTGACATGTGCGAGTCCGAAGGACCGGATACCCGGTGTGTCGATCACCCAGCCGCCGAACGGCAACGCGAGTGCGTACACAGACGTGGAGGTGTGTCGGCCCCGGCCGGTTACCTCGTTGACGCCTGCCGTCACACGTCCCGCTCCCGGCACCAGGGCGTTGACAAGCGTCGACTTGCCGACGCCGGACTGTCCGAGAAGCACGCTGGTCTCGCCATTGAGCAGGCCGCTGAGCGTGCCCAGATCGCTGTCGCGCTCCACAACGACGTGCGGCACGTCCAGTGGCCGGTAGGCGTCGAGCAGTTCGGCGGGGTGGCCGAGGTCGCCTTTAGTGATGCATAGCAGCGGCTGAAGACCGGCGTCGTACGCCGAGACCAACGCGCGGTCGATGAGACGAGGTCGTGGCTCGGGGTTGGTCACCGCCGTGACAATGACGAGTTGGGTCGCGTTGGCGACCACGACTCGCTCGACCGGATCATTGTCGTCGGCCGTGCGGCGCAGTGCGGTCGTTCGGGGATCGACGTCGACGATGCGGGCGAGAGAGCCGGCCGAACCGCTCACGTCGCCGACCAAGCGGACGCGGTCACCGACGACGACCCCCCTGCGGCCGAGGGGCCGTGACTTCATCGCGGTGACCACGACGGTGCCCGCAACGGCATCGGTGTCATCGACTTGCACTGTGAACCGTCCGCGGTCGACAGTGATCACGAAACCCGCCACCGCCTCGTCGTGGGTGGGCCGCAACTTCGTGCGGGGACGGGTATGCCGGCGGGGCCGCTCGTAGCTGCGAGGATCCTCCAGGTCCCGGGCCGGGCTCACGCCACCAGCTCGGTCCAGGCTGAGACGAAGTCCGGATGCGTCTTGGTGGTGGTCGCTACGTCGACGATCTCCACGTTGCGCACCGCAAGGCCCAGCACCGCCGCCGCTTGAGCGAGTCTGTGGTCGCCATACGTCTGCACGACGGCCCCATGCAGCCGTCGCGGTCGGATGCGCAGTCCGTCGGGCAGCTCCGAGACCTCGGCGCCCAACCGAGAGAGCTCGGTCGCCAGAGCCACTAGCCGGTTCGTCTCGTGGCCGCGCAGATGTCCGATGCCACGCAGGTACGACGGCGCCGTCGCGAGCGCCGCGACCGCGGCGACGACCGGCGTGAGCTCGCCGATCTCCTGCAGATCGAGGTCGACTCCGGCGATGCGACCGGGTCCGGTCACGGTGAGCTCTCCGTCGCGCCAAGACACGTCGGCGCCGAAGCTCCCAAGGATGGCTGCGAGCCGGTGGCCCGGTTGGTAGGTGGATCGAGGCCATGAGGACACGGTCACACGGCCGGCGGTGACGACAGCGGCAGCGAGGAACGGTGCCGCTGTGCTGAGATCGGGCTCCACGTCGATCGTGACTGGCGCGATCGGACCCGGTTCGACCGCCCAGTGGTCAGGCGCAGACCGGAGAACGGCGACCCCCCGCTCCGCGAGCATCGCCACCGTCATGTCGATGTGCGGCTGAGACGGAACCGGCTGACCGCGGTGCTGCAGATCTACTCCGTCGTCGAAGCGACTCCCCGCCAGAAGTAGTGCCGACACGAACTGACTCGACGCCGAGGCGTCTAGCGTCGCCGCTCCGCCTCGGACTCGGCCGGTCCCTTCGACCCAGAAGGGCAGACTGCGTGCGGCCGCCTCCACGGTCACTCCCAGCGTGCGCAGCGCGGCCAACAGTTCGGCAATGGGTCGCCTCGCTGCCTGCTCGTCCCCCACGAACGCGGTTCGGCCGCTCGCCAGAGCAGAGACCGGCGGCACGAACCGTAGGATGGTTCCGGCCAGACCGCACTGCACCGTTGCGGGTCCGTGCAGCCCTTCTGGCGTAACGGTCAGCGACTCGACATGCCGTTCGATCCGAACGCCGAGCCCTTGCAGCGCCTGAATCATCAGCTGGGTGTCACGGGCAAGCAGGGGCCGGTGAATCGTCGACGGGCCGGTAGCCAGAGCGCTGAGCACGAGCGCCCGGTTGGTCATGGACTTAGAGCCCGGCAGCGAGACCACAGCGTCGACCGGGTGTGCGGCGTACGGCGCTGGCCACGGTTGCTCAGCGCTCGTTGTTGCCCCGAGGTCAGGGTTTGTCATGTGCTCGCGCGCAACGGAGGAGGACGCCTGAAGCACACGGATCATCGAGGCGCGGAGTTTCAGCCAGCCTTGCGCCTCGAGGTCCGCTGCTTGACCCGGCCCGTGCGGTCTGCACGAGCGGCTCGCCGACGCGCCTTCTCGGCTTGCCGCTGTGCCCGCCAGGCGAGGCTTGGCTTGCCCTCGGTGTCGACGCCGGCGATCAATAGACCGCCCATCGCCGAGACGTTCTTCAAGAAGTGCAGGCGCTGATTGGTGCGCTGCTGCGGGTCTGACTGTTCCCAGAAGCGATGACCGGCGAGAGTGGTCGGCACGAGGCTTGCAGCGAGTGCGAAGGCGGTGATCCGCGGCACCTTTCCGGCGGCCAGCATTGAGCCACCGAGGATGTGCACCGCCGCGTTCATCTGCACCAGCTGCTTGGTGTTCAGGGTCATCGGCACCGAGGTGGCTCGCTCCACCAAGGGAGTGAGCCGGGACGCAACCGGGTCCGCGCGCACAGCCATCTGATCGGCGTTCTTGAGCGCGATGACTCCACCGTTGATGAACATCGACGCGAGCATCGGTCGGGCAACTCTTCGCACCAAGGACATGGGACATTCTTACCCCATACCTCAACACCTACGCCGTACGGTCTCGCCCGGGCTTCATGACAACCTCAGGGAGACAGCCGATGCATGTCCCGAGGGAACAGCGTCACCTCCCGGACGTTCTCCGCCTCCACGAGCCGGCCGGTCCAGCGTTCGAGCCCGATGGCGAAGCCGCCGTGCGGTGGCACCCCGTACCGGAACGCCTCGAGGTAGCTCGCATACGGGTCGAGCGCCAGCCCGCGCTGCTTGAGCGCTCGCACGTAGTCGCCGTACCGGTGCAGGCGCTGAGCGCCGCTCACCAGCTCGATGCCGCGGAAGATGAGGTCGAATGAGCGTGACCACTGCGGGTCGTCGGGGTCAGGATGACTGTAGAACGCCCGGTGCGCTGTCGGATAACCCTCGACAGCGACGAAGTCACTGCCGTATTTCTCTTTCGCCCAGGCACCTATGGCGCGCTCATGGCCAGGGGATAGGTCGGGTTCATCTGCCGGCGCCCCGATGATCTGCAAGGCGTCGCGGAAATGCACGATCGGGAACTCCGCTGGCACGACCGGAACGTTGATGTCGAGCAGGTGCACTGCAGACGAGGCTCGGTCCAGGACCGCGGCGAGCATTCCCGCGACCACGTCCCGCAGGACGGCGACCACTTCGCGGTGATCGGAGATGAAGCCCAGCTCGACATCGAGGGAGACGTACTCCGCCAGATGACGCACTGTGTCGTGCGGCTCGGCGCGAAACACCGGTCCGACCTCGTAGACCCGTTCAAAGACGCCAACGAGTACCTGTTTGTAGAACTGCGGCGACTGTGCGAGGTACGCCGGCCGGCCGAAATAGTCCACGGCGAACACGTTGGCGCCTGACTCTGTCGCCGACTCGACGAGTTTGGGGCTCTGCACTTCGGTGAACTCCGCAGCGTCCAGGACTCGCCGGAAGCCGTGCAGCGACGCTGCCGCGATTCGCCATAGCGCCTGCCTGCGCGGATGGCGCCACGTCACCTGTGCGGCGTCCAGCAGCATCGGGAGGCTGGTGGTCAGCGTTGGCCGCCACAGCTCAACCGGAGGCGTCGCGGCTGGCTCGGAGAGCGGCGTGAACACCGGGTCGATGATCTCCACTCCACCAGGTGCTTGAGGGTTGGCGCTCACAACGCCGGTGACATCGACGGGTGTCTCCTCTGGGAGGTCCGCCAGCGCGGTGAGCGCGGCTTCCCCGCGTACGACCACCTGAGCGCTTCCGGAGCGGTCACGCAGGACCACGAAGGCCAGTCCGGACAGTCTGCGGCGTCGGGCAATCCAACCGCAAAGCCGCACCTGCGTACCCGGTGAGCGGGCTCCGGACGTTACGTCAACGGTGAGCGTGCGGGGGAGTCCTGGGGATGCGTGGGGGGTAAGCATGGCCACCTCCTGGGGCGGTTGCCCAGGAGGTGCGGGCGACGGGCAAGTTCGCGGTGCCACCACACCTTTGTCGACGCCAACGACGCGTCGGCCTCAATCAGGTGCAGCTCGAGAGTGTCTTCATCGCCAGGCATGCAGTCCGCCTTCTCAGCTGCCGGCGGCTCTCTGGGCTGGCCGAACCCTGCGACTACTCGTCTCCGTCGTCGCTGCGGGTGCCAGTCTAGGGCCCCCAAGGCATTCTGGCGGTCTGTCGTTTGACTCGTATGACACGCATGACTTGTATGACAAGGTTGGCGTCATGTGCGGGCGCTACGCCTCCAGCCGCAAGCCGGAAGATCTGGTCGAGGAGTTCGAGGTCGACCGAGTCGTCGTCGACGTACCGCTGCAGTCGGACTACAACGTCGCTCCGACCAAAGAGGTCTACGTCGTCCTTGAGCGCGCGCCGAAGGACGCCGAGACAGCAGCGGAAAAACAGCGCCGGCTTTCGGTTGTCACCTGGGGACTCGTGCCGTCATGGGCAAAGGACCGCTCCATCGGCTCACGGCTCATCAACGCGCGAGTCGAGACGTTGACGGAGAAGCCGTCGTTTCGACGAGCCTTCGTGAAACGCCGATGCCTTCTGCCCGCCGATGGTTACTACGAGTGGTACCCGACCTCGCAGCTGTCGAAGAGCAACAAGCCGATCAAGCAGCCCTTCTTCATCCGACCTGCTGACGGAAGCGGGCTGGCGATGGCGGGTCTCTACGAGATTTGGCGCGATCCAGATGTGCCCGAGGATGATCAGGGGGCGTTTGTGTGGACGACCACCGTGATCACCACGACGGCCGAGGACGCGCTCGGCCACATCCACGACCGAATGCCGATGATCGTGGAGCCGGATCGTTACGCCGAGTGGCTTGATCCGAACCGCACCGACCCTGACCAACTGCGCCACCTTCTCAGTCCCGCCACCCCCGACCGGTTGGAGGCATTTCCAGTGTCCACCGAGGTGAACTTCGTGAAGAACAACGGACCCGGTTTGATCGAGCCGCTTCCGGTCGAAGATGGTTCGCCAGCGCTCTTCGACGCGTGACCACGACAGTCCGCACCATCGCCACGCCGTACGGCGACGCCCGGCTGCACACCGACCGCGCTCGGCGTCCGCTGGCAGCTTTGGCGCTCGGTCACGGTGCTGGACGAGGGGTGGACGCTCCGGACCTTGTGTCACTGGCTCGAGATCTGCCCCGCGCCGGGATCACTGTGTTCCGTATCGAGCAGCCGTGGCGGGTCGCGGACCGACGGGTGGCAGGCCCCCCGCAGACGCTCGACGTCGCCACGATCGCCTGCCTCAACGCCATTCGTGTGCGCTGCCCCCTCGTGCTGGGTGGCCGAAGCGCCGGAGCTCGGGTTGCGTGCCGGCTCGCCGCTTCCCTAGGAGCGGTCGGGTGCATTGCGCTGGCCTTTCCTCTGCATGTCACCGGAAGCGAGACCTCTCGTGTGGATGAGCTGACGCAGGCGCAAGTCCCCACCTTGGTGGTGCAGGGTGAGCGAGACCGGATGGGACGTCCCAGCGAGTTCCCTGACGGAGTCGACATGACGGTCATACCTGACGCCGACCATAGTTTCGCCGTACCGCGTCTAGCCGAGCTGTCTCAGACGGAGGTGTACACGCTGGTGACCGAAGCCGTCCTCGAGTGGGTCACGGCGCGGGTAACCTGAGCCGGGGAATTCTTGTGCATCGTCGTCGGTTAAAGCCTGTGTGACCTGCCACCTTTTGGAGCGCCCGAGGTCGAGGCTTATGCACGCGCCGGCAAAAGCGGAACATCGTCGGCCCTGGTCGCTACCCTTTCGTGTGATGACTTCACTTCCTACATCTGAGTCACTCGAGGAGCGCACGGCTCGATTCGAGCGGGATGCGCTTGTCCACCTTGACCAGCTGTACTCAGCGGGGTTGCGCATGACGCGCAATCCCCAAGACGCAGAAGATCTGGTTCAAGAGACCTACACGAAGGCGTTCGCTGCCTTTCACCAGTTCAAGCAAGGCACCAACCTCAAGGCCTGGCTCTACCGCATCCTGACCAATGCGTTCATCAACACCTATCGCAAGAAGCAGCGTCAGCCTGCGCAAGACCCCCACGAGCAGATCGAAGACTGGCAGCTAGCCCGAGCGGAGACCCACACCTCCTCCGGCCTCAAGTCGGCTGAGATGGAAGCGCTTGAGCACCTGCCCGACAGTGACGTCAAACAGGCGCTACAGGCCCTTCCTGAGGAGTTCCGGCTCGCTGTCTATCTGGCGGATGTTGAGGGTTTCGCCTACAAAGAAATCGCCGACATCATGGGCACTCCGGTCGGCACTGTCATGTCCCGGCTGCATCGTGGTCGTGCCCAACTGCGCAATCGCCTCAGTAATTATGCCGCCGAGCGCGGGGTGACTCGCGCCCCCGCCGACACAGCCTCGCTGCGCGAGCCGGAGGTCACGCCATGAGCTGTGGGCGTGCAGCCGGCGTCAACTGTGCAGAGATCTTGGAGCGTCTGTACGAGTTCGTCGATTCAGAACTCGACGAAGACTACTGGCGCAAGCTGCAAGCCCACCTCGATGAGTGCTCACCGTGCCTGCGCCGAGTCGATCTGGAGCGCTTGGTCAAGTCGCTCGTCGCCCGAGCCTGCTGTGAGCAGGCGCCGGTCGAGCTTCGGCAGCGCGTGCTGTTTTCGATCCGACATTGCCAGTCAAGCTTCGGCGAGACCCATGTCGGAGATGACTCCTCAGTCGGGTCCAAGGGTGCGCCGTTCGACGTGAGCCGGCCTTCAAGACTAGGCGGGCTCCCATTCGACGTGAGTGGGGGGTCACCCGCGCAGGAGCCGCCGTTCCGGGCCACTGGAGGGTGGCCTAGCTGACTGCTGCGGGACCGTGAGTGGGGCCGCCGCGCCTCGTCGTACCGCTAAGAGTTCGGGCGCTTGCCGTGATTCGCGGCCTTTTTGCGACGTGCCCGCCGCTTGCGTCCGGTCTTGCTCATGACGACCATTCTTGCACCCTCCCCAAACGCCCGACTTTGTCGGTGTCGGCCACGAATTGAGGTGTCGGCGAGGCTCAGGTCGACTCTAGGTACTCCTTGGCCAGGCGTTTCGGGGTTCGAGCCAACCATGCTTCGGTGAGGAGTTCCTCGAGCTCTGCCTCCGTGATCGCCTCGAGGCGAACCAACACAGCCCGGTAGCCGTTGAAATGCGGTGTGGTGAAGTACACCGCGGGATCGTCGGCGAGGAACGCCTCCTTGACGCCAAGGTCGGCGACATGCGCCGCGAGAACCGGCCCTTCAGGTGCCTGGTCACCCAAGGCCTCGAGATCGCTTCGTCGGAGTGGACGCTCCCAGGCGAAGGTCTTGTTACGCACTCGCCAGCTCAGGGTGCTGTCGGACTGCTCGCGGACCTCCGGAAGCCGACCGGCCATTCGGCGTACGTCGTCCCAGGTCGCCACAGCGACACTGTAAGGCTCGCTCACTACACTGCCGTCAGCCATGGTCGTTGAGAATCTGTGCGCCACTAGACCCGGTTCAACGCACCGGAGAGCGCCGGCTGGAGGAGCCACGAGTGACGGCTCAATACACCACGACTGACGGCTGAACGAACCACAAGTGACGGGTCAACGAGAATTAGGCGCGAACGCGGGTGCGGGCGTTGCGACGCTTGAGCGCCCGGCGCTCGTCCTCCGACATGCCGCCCCAGACCCCGTGGTCTTGCCCTTCTTCGAGCGCCCACACAAGGCAGTGCTCGCGCACATCACACCGGAGGCACACCGACTTGGCGTCTCTGATCTGCAGAAGGGCAGGACCGGTGTTACCGATCGGGAAAAAAAGCTCCGGGTCCTCGTCGAGGCACGCGGCGCGGTGGCGCCAATCCATTGTCGTGGAACTCCTTGTTCGTCAACGTCGAGGGCGACGAGTCATCTCTGCTCGTGAATTCACTCACGAAGTCTCTCTCCACAGCGCACTTCATTCGGCACTTACCGCAAAGATTGCCGCAGGGGCGCACCGCGCGCGCCCGTAGACGATGGTGGCAAGAGAACGAGCCGCACACAAGACCTAAGGCGCTGTCTGTTGGATCACAAGAGTGCTCCACAGCAAACACTTAGGGTGGCGTGGTGGTCGACGGCCAGACGATGCGGCGTTTACGGGTGGCAGCCGCGATTGTCGTTGCCGAGGGACTTGCTGCTCTCGCGTTCGGGATCGCCGAACTTGTCCGGGTCCAGAACGCACGACTGGTCGTCGGATTGACGACCAGTGTCTTCTTCCTCGTGTACGCCGGTGGGCTCGCCGTCGCTGCGCGCGGACTGGTCCGCTTACGCGGTTGGAGCCGAGCACCCGTCGTACTTGCTCAGTTCATTCAACTGGGCGTGGCCTGGAGCTTCTACGGAAACTCCACGAGTTGGATCGCCATCGTTCTTGCCGTGCCAGCGTTTGTCGTGCTGCTCGTTGTGTTCACCCCCGCGACGACAGACGCGATCTACGGATCGCGGGAGTAACGGCAGGCGCCAGCGGGTTTAGGCCGCGGCCTTCGTCTCGGAGAAGATCGTCGCGATCTCGTCGATCTTGGCAATGAGCTGGTCAGCGATGTCTTCGTCGAACGTTCCCTTGGCGCCGGAAGCCCCGGCCAGCTTGGTCGCCTCGTTGAAGAGCGTGTGCAGATGGGGGTACTTCTCGAAGTGCGGCTGCTTGAAGTAGTCGGTCCACAAGACCCAGAGGTGATGCTTGACCAGCTGTGCCCGCTCCTCCTTGATGATGATCGCTCGCGTTCGGAAGTCGGGGTCGTTGTTGGCAGCCACCTTGCCGATGATCATCTTGATCGACTCAGCCTCGATACGTGCCTGAGCCGGGTCGTAGACGCCGCAGGGCAGATCGCAGTGGGCCGAGACGTCCAGCGTAGGTGCGAAGAAGCGAGCAAACATAGGAAGTCCTTCAGGGGAGAGAGCGGTTGGGAGACTAGACCGACACTAACTCGCAGCAGCCAGGGGGTGAAGTGCGGCCACCAGTCTTCGGCGTCGCGGTCGTGCACGGCATCTCGATGCTGCCGTCGCTGCGGCCAGGTGATCGGCTGCTCATCCGGTACGGCGCCCGTCCCCGACCAGGGCACCTTGTCGTGGTGCGGCTGCCAAACCGACCGGTCGGAGTGAAGCGGGCGTTTCAACGGGTGCACGGTGGCTGGGATGTGCGCAGCGACAACGTCGCCGCCGGGACTGACTCGCGGATTTTCGGCCCGATTCCGGATGACGACGTGATCGCGGTCGTGCTGAGCCGGGTCTGGCCGCCGCAGCTGATGCGACGGTCTGGTTAGGCTGACGCGATGCTCGCCGCTTACGCCGCCTCGACCTCGGCCGGCGACCCGCTGTCCGGGCTCGTCGTGGGGGAGCGGCCGGAACCACCGTTGCCCGAGGGCTGGACGACAGTCGAGGTCAAAGCCGCCGCTTTGAATCATCACGACCTGTGGTCGTTGCGAGGCGTGGGGCTGCCAGGCGACAAGCTCCCTATGACTCTCGGGTGCGACGCGGCCGGAGTCGACGACGAGGGCAATCACGTCATTGTTCACGCGGTGGTCAGCCACCCCGACTGGGTCGGCGACGAGACGCTCGACCCGAGCCGGTCGCTCCTCTCCGAGCGCTACCAGGGCACCTTGGCCGAGCGCGTCGTCGTACCGCGTCGCAACGTCGTGCCCAAGCCTGCTTCTCTGTCATTCGAGCAAGCCGCGTGCTTACCGACCGCGTGGCTTACGGCATACCGGATGCTCTTCACGCAGTCCGGGCTGCGAGCCGGAAACACTGTGTTGATCCAAGGGGCTGGCGGAGGCGTGGCGACGGCTTTGATCGCCCTGGGGCAAGCGGGCGGCCTGCGCGTATTCGTCACGAGTCGAGACGGCGACAAGCGGGCTCGGGCCATGGAACTCGGAGCACATGAGGCGTTCGAGTCCGGCGCGCGGTTGCCCCTTCGGGTCGACGCCGTGATGGAGACGGTTGGCGAGGCGACTTGGAGCCACTCGATCAAGTCGCTGCGCCCAGGCGGGACTGTGGTGATCTCCGGTACGACGTCGGGTGCGGCCCCAAGCAACGCGGAGCTCACTCGAATTTTCTTCCTGCAACTGCGCATCCAGGGCTCGACGATGGGCACCCGGTCCGAGCTCGAGCAGTTGGTCAACCTTTTGGACGTGTCCGGAGTGCGACCGTTGATTGACCGAATTCTCCCGCTCGAGCGGGCCAAGGAAGGGTTCGAGGCCATGCAGTCCGGTGACCTATTCGGCAAAGTGGTCTTCACCGTCTAGCGCAGACGCGATGACCTCTCACCCGGTCGGCGGGCTGTACCAGGACATACAGTCCGCTCCGGCGCAGGAGCGGAGCCGTTGCAGCTGGCGTTCGAGGTCGGCCTGCACTCGTGCGTACGCCGGTTGGCCGGCGACGCTGTGGACCTCATAGGGGTCGCGCTTGCGGTCATACAGCTCCACGTCGCCGTTTCGCCAAACCAGCAGCGTGTACCGGTTGGTCCGCACGCCGCGATAAAGCCACCCGACCTGGGGAACGTCGTGGGGGGCGGCCTCCAGTGGTACGACGCGATCTCGGCCGTCGGGGACCGTTCCTTTGGCCAGCGGCAACAGGGGCTGTCCGTCAAGTAGCCGACCGGGCTTCGCTCCCGCCATCTCGGCGAGAGTCGCGCCCAGATCCACCATCGTGACTTCCTGACGACGCACCACTCCCGCGGGCAGGCCCGGACCGGCGATGATGAGCGGCACTCGTACTGAGGGCTCGTAGCCGAGCAGCTTGCTCTGCCACCTGTGCTCGCCAAGCTGCACTCCGTTGTCGGAGGTGAAGACCAGGTAGGTGTTTCGGTACTCGTGCTTCTGCTTCAGTTCCGTCACCAGATGCGCCACCGCGCGGTCGACCGCCTGGAGCGACTCGATCCGCTGAATGCGAAGTTGCCGCAAGAACTGCAGTCGCTTGGCGCTGATACGTGGCAGCGTCTGCATGAATCGTCCCTTGTCCTGCATGTTCGGCTCGTTGATCGAGGAATTGTGCGGAAGCTGAACGGAGGAGAACGTCCCTCCGTCTCGGGGTGCGGGTGGCGGTGCATGCCAGCAGTTACTTCCACCCTCCACGGCCGATTCCGTCGCGCACTCCAGGTGAGGTGCGATGTAGGACACCCACATGAAGAACGGGCGGTCGCCGTTGGCGAGTGTGTCCAAGGCGCTTCGAGACTCGCCGTCGAACAGGCTGGTCTGGTAGCTGCCACGATGTCGGGTCGGTGTGCCGAAGCTGTTGGTGATGACGCCGTGGTAGTTGTAGATACCGGCGATCGAGCCGTCCCAGTAGTCCCAGCCTGGCGGTATGGCCTGGGGGTCGCGGGAGCCGTACTCGTTGAGGTACTTGCCCATGAAGGCCGTCTCATAGCCGGCGTTGTGCAGCCAGACGGGCAGCGTGTTGGAGTTGTCGAGCTTGTAGTAGCCACCTCGAGGCCACACATTGCTTTGAACGCCGTTGTTGTGCGAGTACTGGCCCGACAGCAACTCGGCGCGGGCCGGGCAACACAGCGGGTACGGCGACAGCATCTGCCGGAACGTCACTCCACGGTCGGCGAGGAGGCGCTCCACATGAGGCATGTACGGCAGGTCGTCGGCCCGCATGTCGTCGGTCATGATGAGGACGATGTTGGGACCCGTAGCAGGCGCGTCCGGATCGCTACCGAGAGTCGGCAGCGTCAGCGCGGCAACGATAACCAGGGCCACAACAATGCGGGTAGGCGTCCAACGCATCCGCCAGCGGCGGCGTCCTAGCAAAGTAGCCGCTCGGAAGGCGCCCGCTGCGGGGGTGAGTGCGACAGCGGAGGATCCGGCTCCTCGCCGGCGTCTCAACCCTCGTGCCTCAGTCGGCGTCTTCGTCGAGGCGCGCGAGCCACGTTGCCAGGCGCTCGACCGCAGTCTCGAACTCTGGGTTGAGGTCGACGAACTCCTGCAGTCGGTCTGCGAGCCAGCTCAGCGTGACGTCGTCGGTACCACGGTGCTGGGCCAGCTCCTCGATTCCGCGGTCTGTGAAGTACATCGCCTCAGTCGCTGAACGCGTCGGAGAGCAGCGTCTTCAGCTCGCCCTGATGCACCGACACCTGCCCGACTGACGGCGCGGCGGACTCCGGCCGCGACACCAAGACGAACGGAATGTCACCGAGCTCCGGTGCCAGGTTGAGCTTCATGTGGGGCCACGCCCCCATGTTCGCGGGCTCGTCTTGTGCCCAGCGGATTTCGCGAAGGTTCGGGTAGCGGCCCATTTCCGCCTTGACCTCGTCGACGGGCCGCGGGTAGAGGCGCTCAAGCCGGGCGATCGCCGTCGTCGCCGCCTCTGCCCCTCGGCGCTTGCGCTCCGCGTATAGGTCCCAGGTGATACGGCCTGAGCAGAGGATCAGGCGCTCGACCGACTCGGGTCGAGAGTCGTCGTCGCCGATCAGGGGGCAGAACGTTCCGGACGTGAAGTCAGGAGGTTGTGAGGCTGCCTCTTTGCGCTTGAGCATCGACTTGGGGGTGAAGACGATGAGCGGGCGATGCCGGGAACTCAGTGAGTGCCGTCGTAACAGGTGAAAGTAGCTCGCCGGTGTCGAAGGCTGCGCCACGGTGAAGGCGTCGCCCGCTGCGAGGGTAAGGAAGCGCTCGATTCGGGCGGAGGAGTGGTCGGGCCCCTGTCCCTCATAGCCGTGCGGCAGCAGCAGCACGATGCCGCACTGTTGCTGCCACTTAGCCTCACCGGAGGACACGAATTCGTCGATGACGATTTGAGCGCCGTTGACGAAGTCTCCGAACTGCGCCTCCCAGACGGTGAGTGCCTCCGGTCGCGCGACGGAGTAGCCGTACTCGAACCCCATGGCGGCGTACTCCGACAGCAGAGAGTCGTAGGCGTAGAACTGCGCTTGGTCAGGGGAGAGATTGGCAAGCGGAGTCCACTCCGCCGCGGTACGCCGGTCGATGACGGTGGCGAAGCGCTGAGCGAAGGTCCCGCGGCGCGAATCCTGCCCGGCCAGCCGCACTGGGCGTCCCTGGAGGAGCAGCGACCCGAAGGCCAGAATCTCGCCGGTTCCCCAGTCGATCGGACCCTCGGTGATTGCGGCGGCACGACGCTGGAGCTGGGGCAGCACCTTGGGATGCACGGTGAACCCCTCCGGCGGCGTGACGTGAGCCTCGGCGATCAGCTTGAGCACCTCAAGAGGTACGGCGGTGTCGGTGCTGCCGGCGGGCGCGCCCTTCTCGCCGTAATCCGGCACCGTGACATAGTCCTCGGCCGCGTCGCCGGTCTGACGCACTTCGGTGAACACTCGCTCGAGTTGCTGCTGGTAGTCCTTGAGAACCCGCTCGGCCTCCTCGAGGGTGATGTCGCCGCGACCGATCAACGCCTCGGTATAGAGCTTGCGCACCGACCGCTTGTGCTCGATGAGGTCATACATCAGCGGCTGAGTGTACGAGGGGTCATCGCCCTCGTTGTGACCTCGTCTGCGGTAGCAGACCAAGTCGATGACGACGTCTTTGTTGAACGCCTGCCGGTACTGGAAGGCAAGCTGCGCGACTCGGATGCACGCCTCGGGGTCGTCTCCGTTGACGTGGAAGATCGGCGCCTGCACCATCCGAGCCGCGTCGGTGGCGTACAGCGAAGAGCGGGATGCCGACGGCGATGTGGTGAATCCAACCTGGTTGTTGACGACCAGATGAATGGTGCCGCCGGTTCGGTAGCCGCGCAGTTGCGAGAGGTTGAGCGTCTCGGCGACGACGCCCTGCCCGGCGAAGGCTGCGTCGCCGTGCAAGAGAAGCGGAAGCACCGGGAACTCGCTTCCGCGGTTGAGCAGGTCCTGCTTGGCTCGCGCGATGCCCTCCAGGACGGGGTCGACAGCCTCCAGGTGTGACGGGTTGGCGGCGACAGAGACCTTAACGGTGGCCCCGCTGCCGCTGGTGAACTCGCCCTCGGCGCCGAGGTGGTACTTGACGTCCCCGGAGCCTTGAACGGTGCGTGGGTCGATGTTGCCCTCGAACTCCCGGAAGATCTGGTCGTACCGCTTGCCCACGATGTTGGCGAGCACGTTGAGGCGCCCGCGGTGCGACATACCGATGATCACTTCGTCGAGGCGATGAATGGCCGCCGTCTCGCAGATCTCGTCGATCAACGGAACCGCGGTCTCGCTGCCTTCGAGGCTGAAGCGCTTCTGCCCGACGAACTTGGTCTGCAGAAACGTCTCGAACGCCTCGGCCTGGTTGAGCTTGAGCAAGATGCGCAGCTGCTCTTCGCGCGGCGGTTTCTCGTGCGGGCGCTCGACGCGCACTTGGATCCAACGCCGCTGCTCCGGATCTTGGATGTGCATGTACTCGATGCCGGTTGTACGGCAGTACGAGTCGCGCAAGATGCCGAGAATGTGGCGCAGCTTCATGAAGCGATGTCCACCGAAGCTGCCTGTTGCGAACTCCCGGTCGAGGTCCCACAGCGTCAAGCCGTGCGTCTCGATGTCGAGATCAGGGTGGCTGCGCTGCTGGTACTCCAGCGGGTCGGTGTCGGCCATCATGTGACCACGCACCCGGTACGAGTGGATCATCTCCAGCACCCGCGCTTGCTTGCTGACCTGGTCGTCGTGACTGGCCGAGATGTCAGAAGCCCAGCGGATCGGCTGATAGGGGATGCGCAATGCGCGGAAAATCTCGTCGTAGAAGTCGTCCTCGCCAAGCAGCAGCGCGTGGATGCGGCGCAGGAACTCTCCCGACTGCGCCCCCTGGATGATGCGATGGTCGTACGTCGAGGTCAGCGTCATGACCTTGCTGACCGCCTGCCGGGCGAGTGTCTCCTCGCTGGCTCCCTGGAACTCCGCCGGGTAGTCCATGGAACCCACACCGATGATGCACCCCTGACCGGTCATCAGCCGCGGCACCGAGGAGTTCGTCCCGATCGTGCCCGGGTTGGTGAGGGTAATCGTCGTACCGGTGAAGTCCTCGACCGTGAGGGAGATGTCGCGTGCTCTGCGGACGAGATCTTCATAGGCGGCCCAGAAGCCGGCGAACGATAAGTCCTCCGCTGCCTTGATCGACGGCACCAGCAACTGCCGAGTGCCGTCGGGCTTGCGGGTGTCGATGGCGAGCCCAAGGTTGATGTGAGCGGGCTCCACCAGCGTCGGCTTGCCATCGATCTTGTCGAAGTCGGAGTTCATCTCCGGCATCGTCTTGAGGGCCTTGACGATCGCGAAGCCGATGATGTGGGTGAACGACACCTTGCCGCCTCTGGCGCGCGACAGGTGATTGTTGATCACGACCCGGTTGTCGATGAGCAGCTTCACGGGGATGTTGCGGACGCTGGTCGCCGTGGGCACGGAAAGGCTGGCGTCCATGTTGGCGACGGTTCGAGCCGCCGCTCCCTTCAACGGCACGCGCTCCGGCTCCGTGGGCGCGGCTGCTTTCTCCGGGATCACCGGATTGTCCTTGGGCACCGGAGGGGTGGCGTCGATCGCGCGCATGGGTGCTGACTTGTCAGCCTTGCGCGCCTCGGTCGGGGTGACCGACGAGGCAGCGGCTGACCCTGTACCGGCGGCGGGGGAGAGGCTGGGCGGGGTGCTGCTTGGTAGCGGGGTCGATTGTGGCTTGGTGCTCAACGACTCAGGCGCGCCCTGGTCCGGCTCCTTCGTAGCCTGCGGCGCGCCATTCGTGGGGGCTCGGTCGGCCGAGGAGGCGCCTTGATCTCCGGAAGTGACGCCCTGACCGGAAGCCCGGTCGGAGAACAGTTCGCGCCAGGCTTCGTCGACGGACTCCGGGTCAGCGGCGTACTTCTCATACATCTCGTCGACGAGCCACTCATTGGCTCCGAAGTCGGCTGCGCCAACCGTCGTGGCTGAGCGGGATTGATCTGAGGAGGAGCCGGCGGCCACGGGTCTTGAATCACCTTGTCTGGGATGCACGTCGAATCGACCGTTGCATATCGGAAGGAACAGCCTCAAGGCTAACTCGCCCGGCCACCGCGCACCCGCCACCTCTCGCGATTGGGGACGGCAACCCCCGGGAGGTTTCCGGTGTCAGCGTGGCGGATGCACCGCTAGCTGGGCAGATCCGCGGTGCGGACGTGGACTCGGCCACGTCCGCATGGCAAACCTGAGGAGGGCCGGTCGAATCGGTCGGTGCGCTACAGAAGAGGGGCCGCCCCGGGTGGGCAGCCCCTCTTCTGGGGGTTCGTTCAGTCGGTCAGAGACCGGACTTGGTGACCCCAATCTTGGCGTAACCCAGATCGATCTGAGCAGCGGCGTCCGGCCCGGTGCCGAGCACGCTGATGCGAAGCTCGGTGATCTGGATGCTCGACTTCGTCTTCTTGACTACGTGAGCCTGCAACTTAGCCAGACCCGCGATGTTTATCACGTTGTCGCGACCGAAGTGCAGAACTCGGGCGTTGCCGGTTGTCGAGTTCAACAAGCGAACTCCGAGGATGTGGCTGCCCTTGGTGCTGGTCTTGATGCCCTGTCCCTTGACGTAGTGGACGTTGGCTTTGCCGACGATGCCACGCACAACGAGCGACTTCGAGCCGCCTTCGCCAAGACGCACCCGAGCAACACGGCCGCGCTCATAGCCGGAGGCCTTCGTCATTGTCTGGTCAGCCGACTCGTCGGTGTGCAGACCCTTGATGACAAGCCCGGATCCCGTGGGGTTCACCCGAGCAACGTCGCGGCTCTTGCGGTGGCCGTTAGTCCCCTGACATGGCATGACCATGAATGGCGTTCTGCCGACGTTCACGGTGCCCGCCAAAGCTTGCGCCTTCGCAGCATACGAAGATCCGTGGAACAGCGCGGACTTCACGCCACCGGCGATCGTTGCCCGCGAATGTGCGAGGAACACCACGGTGCCAGTGGCATCCAGCTTGATTCGCAGCGCCGTGTTTTCGGCTGTGGCGCCGGTCTTGTTGGTGTGCTTGACGCTCGCACCAAGCGACACTGTCGCGATGCCGGGGATTACTACGGGATGGCCGCGCGTCGGCACACCTAAGCTCAAGGCCCCCACCTTGATGTCAGCGACGGAGGTCTTGGTGCTCGCCTTGAAACCCTTGGCGGTGTGGTAAGCCCGGGACAGCGAGGTGATCGCGGTGATTTTCGCGGCGCCGGCGGCAGCAGGGTCGCCAACCGTTACCGATGCGATGGTGTTCTTGGCCCAGGAGGATGTAACTCCATTCCGCTGAGTGGTCCGAACCCGAGTCTTGGCGCCGTTAACGGTCAAGAGATTGAGTGGGCTGACGGAAACCTGAGTGTTTGTCTTGTTGAGGCCGGCCTTGTTGGTGCAGCCGATGACTCTGAATGCGGTCTGGTCCGAGTTGAGAGGCACAGAGCCCCCCTTTACTCGGGTGGAGTAGCCAGAAGCCTGCATCGCGTAGTGAGTAGGAGTGGTCTTGCCCGCGGCCGCGGTTGGTGCCGCGGAACTTATCGGGCTGCTGAGGAGAAGACCACCGGCCGCCATAGAAATTGCGGCGCCTGCGGTCACTGTCTTTCGGAGCATGGGACCCCCAGATCGGGATAATTACGAATGGTGACCAGATTGTTACACATAGTGATACAACGAGGAGGGCCTTACGACGTTACGGTTTGGTTAATTTCCGACACATCGCACCTCGGCTCCTGCCCGTTACCCAGCGTC
The DNA here is from genome assembly GCA_038252945.1 of Propionibacteriales bacterium. Lineage (GTDB taxonomy): Bacteria > Actinomycetota > Actinomycetes > Propionibacteriales > Nocardioidaceae > JAUJOE01. The sequence continues at coordinate 31,510 of JBBSHN010000002.1, forward strand.
CATCAGTATCACCGTGCCCCTCACCTTCGATGATTCGCCACGCCGGGGGAGATAGGAGAGGGCGCAGCGCCTGACCCTCGAACCGGTCAACCGTCGAACCTGTACCCCATGCCGGGCTCGGTGATGATGTATCTCGGCTGGGTCACGTCCGGCTCGAGCTTGCGCCGCAACTGAGCCGCGAAGACGCGAAGATAATTCGCCTCGGTCTCGTATGCGGGGCCCCCACACCGCTTGCAGAAGTTGCCGTTGGGTGACGAGCTTCCCCCTGGTGCGCGCGAGCACTTCTAGCAGCTGCCACTCAGTGGGAGTGAGGCGAACATGCACCCCATCTGACCGGACGACCGTCTTGGCCACGAGGTCGATGGTGAAGTGGGTAGTGACCACAGGTGTCTCGGTTGTGGAGGCTTTGCGCCTGACCGCGGCGCGGAGGCGGGCAAGCAGCTCATCCATGCTGAACGGCTTCGTGACGTAGTCGTCGGCACCGGCGTCGAGGGTCACGTCGAGGTTCTGCGGGAGCCTTTGCAAGGTCTCAGTGAGCAGTTCACGCCCGAGGCCCTCCCGGCGTCTCGCGAAGCGAACCGCGAGCCAGCCGATCACGGCGCGGTCATGCCGGACCGAGAACAGCACTCCAGCCGCCACCGCCCTGCCATCCCTTACGACCAGGGCGGTCCCACGATGGATGTTGCGTTCCAACACGTCATCGAAGTTCGCCATCGAACCGAAGAGTGGCTCGACCTCCTCGACGAGATCCATCCAAGAAGAGACGTCGCCCGGCAACGCAAGATTCACCTTCAATTCAGGCGACGCGATGCGGATCGGCGGCGGCGAGCTGGTGCTGAACGCTTGAGGGAGGGGAAGCTGCGGGGATTCGGGCAGCTCGTCAGCGGGCAGGCGTTAGCAACTCGAGGCGAGGGAAGTGGGCCAGATATCGCCGGGCGTCCCGGGTGAGCAGCCGGTAGCCGGCAACGGCCGCGTGCGCGCCGATGTAGAAGTCGGGCAGGGGAGCCGTCTTTGTCCCTCGGCTGCGCCGATAGGTCAGGAAGGCCTTGCCTGCGACGAACCCAGCCGGATAGGGCAGTGGTTCACGGACGAACGCGGCCTCGGGCAACGCCTCGTCAAGTTCCTCGATCCGGTCGAAGCCGATCGAGACCTCGGCGTATACGACCGGGTTGACCACGACCGGGCCCTCGTCGAAGGCGCGCACCAGAGCCTCGCTCGACCAGCCTGCCCAGGCAGGATCATCGGTAAGGACGTCGAGCAGCACGTTGGAGTCAACCAAGGTCACCCTCGACGGCACGTCACTCAGCACGCAGCAGGTCCATCAGCTCATCGGTCGACAGTCCGGTCGTCGCGCGACCGCGCAACCGGTTGACGATGCGCGCGCCGCGGGTCTCGCCGGCGGTTCGGTGCACGATGCGCAGCGTGTTTCCGTCCTCGACCACGTCGACGTCGTCGCCTTCGGCGAACCCGTGGCGGTGCCGCAGGTCGGCCGGGATTGTCACTTGCCCTTTGCTGTTCAGCTTCATCACCCCTCCTGACATGTATCGGATGTAATACAGGATACGCCTGGTCTGGTCGCCCCAACACCGACAAGCGCCGCGAGGTCCGGATCCCCGACTTCCTCGCCGAGCAACTCGTGGTCCTCATCGAGGGCAAGGCACCCTGTCTTCCCGGCCGACCGCAGCGGCGGACCGACGCCCTGGACAAAGCGCGTCTCGCCGCAGATCTTCCGATGCGCCCGGGCGGCCCGCGGGGAGAGGACCGAAGATCCTGTCGTTGCCCAAGCGTTGCCCAATGAGCAGGTGATCGACCTGGCGGTATCTCGGCGAAAAGGTAAACCCGCAGTTCAGGGCCGCAATTCAAAGAGCGCCCCCGGTAGGATTCGAACCTACGCTCCCGCCTCCGGAGGGCGGTGCTCTATCCCCTGAGCTACGGGGGCTGCAGGAGCATTCCGACCCTACAGCGCGCCCCGACATGCCCGTGCGATCGCGGCCCGGGCTGCGCCATCCCCGATGCGGCCGGTGTGCTCAGCGCCACAGCCGCCCGGCGGCTGCAGTCACCGCGGATCGGGACGGTCGATGTTCCAGTGGCGGGCCAAGGACAAGAGGAAGGTGCCGTCGTACGCCGGCTGAAGGCTGAACCTGCTGACAACCCGCCAGTCCGCCACGTGCTCACACTAGGGTGGCCCAACGACTTGTCAGACGGTCGTGAGCCTGCAGACGCCGCAGTGCATCTGACAACTCGGCAAGCGGCCAAGTCAGCCCATGACAAGCGAAAAAAGGGCACGAGCGTCGAGCGGCCGCTCGATAGGATAGGTCAGTGACCCCGGAGGAGCTTTCGCAATCCGTGGTCGCGGCCCTCGACGCGCTGACGGCGTCGGGGCAGGTTGAGCTCGGCGCAGAAGTTGGCGCCACTGTGAGTGTCGAGCGGCCGAGAAATCGGGAGCACGGGGACTACGCCACCAATGTGGCGCTACAGCTTGCCAAGCCGGCGGGTATGAAGCCGCGGCAGTTGGCAGAGCTGCTGGCCTCCCGGCTGTCGGATACTCCGGGCATCGACCGGGTAGTCGTCGCCGGGCCGGGGTTCCTCAACGTGACGTTGTCGCCGCAGGCTCAAGGCGAGGTCGCCGCTGCAATCGTCCGCGCGGGATCGGCGTATGGAACGTCAGATCAGCTGGCGGGCAAGCGCATCAACCTGGAGTTCGTCAGCTCCAACCCCACCGGGCCCATCCACATCGGCGGAGGCCGGTGGGCACCGGTGGGCGACAGCCTCGCGCGTGTGTTCCAAGCTCTGGGCGCCGATGTCACCCGTGAGTACTACTTCAACGACACCGGCGCCCAGATCGACAGGTTCTCGCTCTCGCTGCTCGCCGTCGCCCGTGGCGAGCCGGTTCCGGAGGACGGTTACACCGGGGACTACCTCGACGAGATTGCCCGTGAGGTGCTCACCGCCTATCCCGATGTCCTCGACCTGCCAGCCGACGAGGCGCAGCATCTGTTTCGTCGCGAAGGCGTTGAGCTCATGTTCGCGCAGATCAAGAAGACCCTGCGCGAGTTCGGGGTCGACTTCGACGTCTACTTCCACCAGCAGTCGCTGCACGACAGCGGTGCCGTTGAGCGCGCCATCAAACGGCTCACCGAGATGGGAAACACCTACAAGGCCGGCGGGGCGTTGTGGCTGCGGTCGAAGAAGTACGGCGACGAGAAGGACCGCGTGATTGTCCGCTCCAACGGCAAACCGGCGTACTTCGCCGCTGACCTGGCCTATTACCTCGACAAGCGTGAGCGCGGGTTCGATTTGCTCGTCATCATGCTGGGCGCGGACCATCACGGGTACGTCGGTCGGCTGATGGCGATGTGCCAGGCGTTCGGAGACACCCCGCACGAGAACTTGGAGGTGCTCATCGGGCAGATGGTCAATCTCGTCCGCAACGGCAAGCCTGTGCGGATGGCCAAGCGTGCCGGCGCTGTCGTCACGATCAACGACCTGCTCGACGCGCTCGGCGTGGACGCCGCCCGCTATGCGCTCGTGCGCTACTCCACCGACTCCACCATCGATCTCGATCTTGAACTCTGGACCAGCGCAAGCAGCGACAATCCGGTCTACTACGTGCAGTACGCCTCGGCCCGTTTGGCGTCGATTGTTCGCAATGCGGTGGAGCTCGGGATCAACTGGCAGGTCGACGATGTGGACACCGGCCTGTTGGCAGACGAGCGGGAGGGGGAATTGCTGCGGGCTCTCGCCGAGTACCCACGCGTGGTCGCGAGCGTGGCCGAGCTGCGGGAACCACACCGGCTCGCCCGCTACCTCGAGGCCACTGCCGCCACCTTCCACAGGTTCTACGACACCTGCCGAGTACTGCCACGCGGTGACGAAGACGCGACCGAGCTTCACAAGGCCCGGCTTCTGCTCGTGCAAGCGACCCGAGTCGTGTTCGTCCAAGGGCTGCAGCTGCTCGGCGTCTCAGCTCCCGAGCGGATGTGACACGGCCTGAGACTCAGCGCGTGACATCGGAGGTCTCTGCACCGGCGTTGTGGCCAGGTGTCATCTCGGCGTACCGGAGCTGGCTGCCGGTCAGCGACGAAACTCCCGTGGTCAGCCTCGGTGAGGGTGGTACGCCACTCGTCGAGTCGCCCTGGCTGTCGAAGCAGACGGAGTGCTCGGTCTGGTTGAAAGTCGAAGGCAACAATCCCACCGGATCGTTCAAGGACCGCGGGATGACCCTTGCCGTCTCCGCGGCCGTGGAACAAGGCGCCGAAGCCGTGGTGTGCGCCTCGACCGGCAACACGTCGGCGTCGATGGCGGCTTATGCGGCACGGGCCGGGCTCGCATCTCTTGTGCTCATTCCCCAAGGCAAGATCGCGCGGGGCAAGTTGGCGCAGGCGGTCGTGCACGGCGCTCAACTGGTCGCGGTGCGCGGGGGATTTGATGCCTGTCTGGAGATTGCCCGGGCCTTGGCGAAGGACTACCCCGTGGGACTCATGAACTCCCTCAACCCCTACCGGTTGGAGGGTCAGAAGACAGCCGCCTTCGAGATCATCGATGCGCTTGGTGCGTCGCCCGACCTCCATGTGCTGCCCGTCGGAAACGCCGGCAACATCACGGCGTACTGGCGAGGCTTCTGTGAGTATGCCGGCGCAGGACTGGTCGACAGCAGGCCGGCGCTCTGGGGATTTCAGGCCGAGGGGGCAGCACCGCTGGTCCGCGGCGAGGTGGTGACATCTCCGGAAACCGTGGCGACGGCGATCCGCATCGGCAACCCTGCCTCGTGGTTGTCCGCAGAAGCGGCGCGAGACGAGTCCGGTGGCCTCATCGAGGCGGTCTCGGACGCGCAGATCATGCAGGCCCAACGCGATCTGGCCGCTTCTGACGGTGTGTTCGTGGAGCCTGCTTCGGCGGCCGGTGTCGCTGGTTTGGTCGCGCTCGCATCGGCGGGCCGGATCTCACGCGGTCGTACCATCACCGTAACGGTCACAGGGCACGGCCTGAAGGACATTGATGCTGCCCTTGAGGCGCGTGCGCCCATGGCCGAGACGGTGATCGACGCCAACGTTCACCAGGCGGCCGAGGCGGCTGGTTTGCGCCAGTGACGACAGAAGCTACTTCGCCCGCGCCCGCCGCGAGCGTCACCGTCCGAGCACCTGCCACGAGCGCCAATCTTGGTCCAGGCTTCGACAGTTTCGGTCTCGCCCTGCACCTTTACGACACGGTCGAGGCGACGACCTTGGCCACCGGCCTGCAGATCGTCGTGTCGGGCGAAGGAGAATCCGACGTGCCCAGGGATGAGCGCAACCTCATCGTGCGGGCGCTCCGGGCCACTCTGCACAGGCTCGGGGTGCCACAACCTGGGCTACGGCTGGTCTGCCGCAATGCGGTGCCTCAGGCGCGCGGCCTGGGGTCGTCTGCGGCCGCCATCGTTACCGGAATCCGGCTGGGGGAGGCACTCGCCGCCGGACCCCGCTTGGCTGCTGGCCAGGATCTGGAACTCGCGACGGCACTGGAAGGTCATCCGGACAACGTGGCAGCGTGCCTGCTCGGCGGGTTCACTATCGCGTGGTCCGGCGGGCAAGAACCGACGTCCGGTGTCACATCTGACAGTACACGTCGGGTCTTTGCGGATCGGCATGTAGGCGTGGTGCGACTCGACGTCCACCCCCATGTGCAGCCAGTACTGTTCGTGCCGCCGAACGGCCTCTCGACAGCCGAAGCCCGTACGGCGCTGCCGGTCGACGTTCCGCATGCCGACGCCAGTCGAACAGCGGGTCGCGCCGGACTGCTCGTCGCAGCCTTGACCGCACATCCCGAACATCTCTTCGAGGCGACCAAGGAGTGGCTGCATCAGGGCTACCGGCGGCGATTGATGCCGCAGAGCTTGGAGCTTCTCGACCGGCTTCGCGACGCAGGTATTCCTGCGGTCGTCTCCGGCGCTGGGCCGAGTGTCTTGGCGTTCGGCTTGAGCACGGGCCGCGCACAGCCAAGTCGATGGGCAACACCAGGCTGGCGGACCCTCGATGTCCGTGTCGACTCCTCGGGTGCCCACATCGAGGCGATCAGCGGACCGGGAATAGCGGCGTCCGGTGAGGCGTTGAAGCTCTTGCGAGACAGCAGCCGACAGTAGTGCTACTGTCTAAGTCGAATCGGCTCGAATGGGAGCCGGTCTTCTCTCGCGGATCGCGGAGAGCGTTCGGCCCTTCTCGGCGTTGTTCACGCCTATGCAAGTGACGTCTAGAAGCCGGGCTGCACCGCCATCTGGACCCCCGCGGGAACATCTACCCTCCCGTGCACTTTGACCAGTGCGCGCAGACGTGGGAAGGACCTCACGTGACGGAAACCTCTGAAGCCACCACTAGTGCCGCATCGTCGGCATCGTCTTCAAGAACTGGTGGCCTCAACTCAATGCTGTTGCCCGAGCTCAAGCAGCTCGCCGGACGACTTGGTATCAAGGGAGCGACGACTATGCGCAAGAACGCGCTGATCGACGCCATCCAGTCCACGCAAAACGGCAGCCGCAGCACCTCGTTAGCGCCCGATTCCGAGCAGCGCCCCCCGCGGGCGACGGGATCGCCGGCCGGCGACACCAATCCCGTATCGTTCAACAGCACGTTCTCCGCGACCGACCAACCGGGCGTGGAATCACCCGCCATGGTGCTGGCGTCGGTCGCTGGTTCGGACACCGAGCCCACCGCCCCCGCCGAGTCCTCAGTACCGAACGACACTTCGGCTCCCCCGCAGTCCCGGCAGGCCTCCAACAACGGGCGACGGTCGAGTTCCGGGTACAACGACGATGGCGGACAGCGGAGCCGCGGCTCCAACAGCTCCTCTGGCAGTCCGGACAACCGCTCCGGAAGCTACAACGGCGGGCAGTCGTCCGGCCGAGACGGATACGACGACCGAGGCGGCCGGAGCCGGAGCCGGAGCCGTAGCAGGAACCGAGACCGCAGCTACCGCGACCGGGATCGCCGGCGCGAGGGTGGCGACAACGAGCCGCAGGTCAACGACGACGATGTGCTGATCCCCGCTGCAGGCATTCTGGATCTGCTGGACAACTACGCGTTCGTTCGCACGAGCGGGTATCTGCCCGGACCAGACGACGTGTATGTCGCGATGTCTATGGTGCGCAGGTTTGGCCTGCGTAAAGGTGACGCCATCACCGGCATGGTGCGGCAGCACCGCGAAGGCGAGCGGCGCGAGAAGTACAACCCCATGGTTCGCATCGACACGGTGAACGGCGCTGAGCCCGAAGCAGCACGCTCACGAGTCGACTTCAACAAGCTCACTCCGCTGTATGCCTCTGACCGGCTGCGGTTGGAGACCGAGCCCGGCCTGCTCACCACGCGGCTGATCGACATCGTGGCTCCCATCGGAAAAGGGCAGCGCGGCCTGATCGTGTCACCCTCCAAGGCGGGCAAGACGTTAGTCATGCAGGCGATCGCGAACGCCATCACCACCAACAACCCCGAGTGCCACCTGATGGTCGTGCTGGTCGACGAGCGGCCAGAAGAAGTCACGGATATGCAGCGGGCGGTCAAGGGTGAAGTCGTGGCGTCGACGTTCGACCGGCCGGCCGAAGACCACACCACGGTGGCTGAGTTGTCGATCGAGAGGGCCAAGCGGCTCGTCGAGCTCGGGCATGACGTTGTCGTCCTGCTCGACTCGATCACCCGACTGGGGCGTGCCTACAACCTCGCGGCGCCTGCCTCGGGCCGGATCCTGTCCGGTGGTGTCGACTCGTCGGCGCTCTACCCGCCGAAGCGGTTCTTCGGCGCCGCTCGCAACATCGAGGACGGCGGATCGCTCACCATCATCGCCACGGCGCTCATAGAGACTGGGTCCAAGATGGACGAGGTCATCTTCGAGGAGTTCAAGGGAACCGGAAATATGGAGCTCCGACTGCGCCGGGAGTACGCCGACAAGCGGATCTACCCCGCCATCGACGTCGACGCCTCCGGCACCCGCCGCGAAGAGCTGCTGATGGCCAAGGACGAGCTGCAGATCGTGTGGAAGCTGCGCCGAGTGCTGTCCGCGCTGGAGGGCCAGCAGGCGCTTGAACTCCTGCTCAACAAGCTGAAGTCCACCAAGAGCAACATCGAGTTCTTGATGCAAGTCAACAAGACGACGCCGACTGCCGCGGGACTTCGCGGCGCCGACGACGACTGACGACATAGAGACCGACGACGAGGACGAGGAGGATAGTCATGAAGAAGAACATTCACCCCGAGTACGTCGAGACGCAGGTGACGTGCACCTGCGGCAACTCGTTCACGACCCGTAGCACCGCTGCTTCGGGAAACGTTCACGCCGACGTGTGCTCCAACTGCCATCCCTTCTACACAGGCAAGCAGAAGATTCTCGATACCGGTGGTCGGGTGGCGCGCTTCCAGGCTCGCTACGCGAAGAAGGAGGCGTCGAAGTAGCTTCACGGCGGCGCCGCCTCTGCCGGTTGGCAGGGTCGGCGCCGCTTGCATATCCGGTTCGGTGTCCAGGTGCCCCGGCGAGGAGGAGGTGGTGAGCGATGTTCGAAGCGGTGGACTCTCTGGTTGAGGAGTATGACGCGCTGGAGCTGCGGCTCGTCGATCCTGCTGTCTTCTCCGACCACGACTTGTCCCGGCAGCTCAATCAGCGCTACGTCGAGCTAGGCGCCGTGGTGCGCGCGTACCAGGAGTGGCAGCGCACGGCCGACGACCTTGGGGCGGCCCGAGAGCTTTCCAGCGAAGATCCCGCCTTCTCCGCCGAAGCAGAGCGCCTCAAGGCGCAGATGCTGGAGCTCGAGGAGAGGCTGCGCCGGCGGCTCGTGCCGCGCGACCTGACCGACTACAAAGACGCCATCCTCGAGGTCAAAGCAGGGGAGGGCGGCGAGGAGTCCGCCCTCTTCGCCGGAGACCTGCTGCGGATGTACTCCAGGTATGCCGAGCGTCGCGGCTGGCGGACCGAACTGCTCGACGAGACGCCCAGCGACCTCGGTGGGGTCAAGAGCGCCACCGTCGCCGTCAAGGCGAAAGGCACCCCTGAGCCCGGAGAGGCGCCGTACGCGTTGCTCAAGTTCGAGGGAGGGGTGCACCGGGTTCAGCGGGTGCCGGTCACTGAGTCGCAGGGCCGCATTCACACGTCTGCGGCTGGTGTGCTCGTGATGCCAGAAGCAGAGCCGGTCGACGTCTCAATCGACGAGAACGACCTACGTATCGACGTCTTTCGGTCGTCCGGGCCAGGCGGTCAAAGCGTGAACACCACTGACTCCGCGGTCCGGATCACCCACCTGCCCACCGGAATCGTCGTGTCATGTCAGAACGAAAAGAGCCAGCTGCAGAATCGCGAGCAAGCGATGCGGGTGCTCCGTTCCCGGCTGCTGCAAATGGCACAGGACCGAGCTGATGCTGAGGCCGCTGACGCGCGCCGGTCGCAGGTGCGGACCGTCGATCGGTCTGAGCGCATCCGCACCTACAACTTCGCCGAGAACCGCATCAGCGATCATCGAGTCGGCTACAAGGCGTACAACCTTGACTCAGTTCTCGACGGTGATCTGCAGGCGGTCATCGACGCATGTGTACACGCCGATCTGGAGTCCCGGCTCGCTGCCGTGGAAGCAACGGCTCGCTGAGCCGCAGCCTTCCGTCGCGGTGACCTTTCTCTGCTCGCTGACTTATGACCTCAGCCCGCGAAGCACTCGACCGAGCCGCCGAACGACTAGTGGACGCTGGCATCTTGTCGGCGCGTGCAGACGCCGAGTGGCTGTTGGCCTGGGTGTTGGGTACGTCGAGAAGCGCGCTGCACGCCGGAGGCGAGATCTCCCGTGAGCAGGCGGCCGCGTTCGAGATGGCCATTCGCAGGCGGGCGTCCCGCGAGCCGCTTCAGCACATCACCGGACAGGCGGGATTTCGCTACCTCGATCTGGAAGTTGGTCCAGGCGTCTTCGTACCTCGGCCGGAGACAGAGGTGCTCGCCGAGGCGGCGGTGCAGGAGCTGCAACGACGCCTCGTGGACGACGTATCTCGTCCACTGGCTGTTGACCTCTGCGCCGGGTCGGGAGCGATCGCCCTGGCAATGGCGAGCGAGGTACCGGGGTGCAGGGTTGTCGCAGTCGAGCTGTCCTTAGAAGCCGCGGGATACGCCGAGCGCAATAGCACCGGCACTGACGTCGAGATCCGCTGCGGCGACATTGCCTCGGCCGTCGACGACTTGGTTGGGCAGGCGCATGTGGTGACGGCCAATCCGCCTTACATTCCGTTGGAGGCGTACGAGTCGGTTGCCGTGGAGGCGCGGACCTTCGACCCTCCGGTCGCACTGTGGTCGGGATCGGACGGGCTGGACATGATCCGCACGGTGGCTGACGTGGGAGCCAGTCTTTTGGTGGACGGCGGGCTCCTGCTGTGTGAGCACGCAGACGTGCAGGGCGACAGTGCGCCAGCCGTGTTCATGTCGTCCGGTGCATGGGCAAGCGTGCGGGACCGTCCCGACCTGACCGGACGGCCACGCTTTGTGTCCGCCCGTCGGGTCCCACGATCCTCAGGTACTGCTGGCACCATTACCGGGTGAGTGACGTCTACTCCTGTGACGATCCCGCTCAGCGGTCAGCCGGCTTTGCGGCTGCGAAGGAGGCGTTCGCCCGTAGTGGACTGGTGGTCATGCCGACCGACACCGTCTACGGGCTCGCCGCCGACGCGTTCGACGCCACCGGTGTACGGCGCTTGCTGCGGGCGAAGGGTCGCGGACGCAGCATGCCGGTGCCGGTTCTCATCGCCTCCCTGGACACGCTACGGGCGCTCACGACCAACCTCGACCCGCAGGCGAGCGAGCTGGCGCACGCGTTCTGGCCTGGCGGCCTCACGCTGATATGCCGCCAACAGCCGAGTCTGCGGTGGGATCTCGGCGACAGCAGGGCAACGGTTGCTCTTCGGATGCCGGATAACGAGCACGCTCTTGCGCTGCTCCACGACACCGGCCCGCTGGCGGTGAGCAGTGCCAATCTGAGCGGCCAGCCCCCCGCCTCGACAGTCGCAGAAGCAAAGGGGATGCTGAGCGACGCTGTGGACGTCTATCTCGACGGCGGACGGGCGGGTGATATGGCGTCGACCATCGTCGACGCGACCGGCGACGCGCTGAAGTTGGTGCGCGCTGGAGCGCTGAGCGCCGAGCGCGTCAGGGACGTCGTACCGGACCTGGAACTGTCTGAGTCGGACTGATGCGGGAGTACCTTCTCGTCTTTCTCGCCGCGCTGTCGGTGACTTATCTGCTCGCCGTGCCCGCGCGCGAGCTCGCCATGCGGTTCGGCGCTGTCGCCAGGGTGCGCGACCGAGACGTTCACGAGATCCCGATTCCCTACTTCGGGGGCGTGGCGATGATGGGCGGTTTGCTTTCTGCTGTGCTGATTGCTCGACAGCTGCCCTTTCTGGGGCACACTCCGCTGCATGATCTGATCTTCGCTGACACTCGCGCGATTCTCATCGGCGGCGCCATCATCTGCCTGGTCGGTGTCGCGGACGACCTCATGGAGCTCGACGCAGTCACCAAGTTCGCCGGCGAAGTGCTAGCGGCAGGCATTGTCGTGGTCCAGGGCGTGCAGTTCACCTATCTGCCGTATCCAGGCGGCCAGACGCTGTCGATGTTTAGCCTCGGCGGGTCGCAAGCGGCTCTCATCACGATTCTTGTCATCGTCGCCACGGTCAACGCCGTGAACTTCGTCGACGGCCTCGACGGGCTCGCCGCGGGAGTGATCGGAATCGGCGCCGTTGCGTTCTTCTCGTTCTCCGTGGCGCTGGTGTTCATCAACGACGCCGAGCGGGCAAGCACCGCCGCGATGCTCACTGCGGCTCTCGCGGGCGCCTGCTTTGGTTTCCTGCCCCACAACTTCTTTCCCGCCCGCATGTTCATGGGCGACTCGGGCTCGCTGCTCATCGGCTTCCTGCTCGCCTGCTCCGCCATCAGCCTGACGGGCCAGTTCTCCACCACGACGATCAACCAGGGCATCAACGGTGCCAACGCCAGCTTGTTGCCCGCTCTCTTGCCGCTGATCCTGCCGTTCGCGGTACTGCTGGTGCCGTTCGTTGACCTACTGCTAGCCGTGGCACGCCGCACCCGGGCGGGACGGTCGCCGTTCGCCCCTGACAAGAAGCACCTTCACCACCGGCTGCTGGAGATCGGCCATTCCCAGCGCCGCGCCGTACTCGTCATGTACTTGTGGGCGGGACTTGTCGCGTTCGGCGTTGTGGTGATGAGCCTGTTCTCCGGGTGGTTGTCCGCCTTGGGGATCGCTGCGATGGCTGTCACGGCGCTGCTACTGACGTTCGGCGTCCCGGGTGGTCATGGCGGCCTGATCCAGTCCGAGGAAACCTGAGCGCATTATGAGCTTCTCAGGTGCTTGTGCTATTTTTCACAAGCACCTGACCCGGCTAAACCGCCGACCGAAAGTTTCGATGGGTGAGCAGCAATGAACCGGACCCCTCGCTCCGCGCCCGGGATCTGGTCGGGATCGGCGGATTGCTGGTCGGCACGGTCGTGGCCGGGCTTGCGGGTGGCTGGCTGCTTGACGATAGGCTCGGCGACGCCCCGGTCTTCACCCTGCTCGGCCTCGCCGTCGGTCTCGCGGCCGGGATCTGGGTTTCGTGGCTTCGCATCCGCGAGTTCCTGCGGGGCTGAGGTGCGAGCCCCGTGGTGATGGCGACCGGAGAGGAGAGCCCGCAGGTGAGCCAGGCTCCTGGGTTCCTGACTGCGCTTCGTAACCAATCCCGGGCCGCTTTATTGGCGCTCGCAATCATTGTGGCGGCCTTTTGGGTGTCAGTACCTATGGGCCAGTGGCGAATCGGGCTTTTCGTCAGCGTGGGTGTCGCCCTAGGGTTCGTAAACCTCGTGCTGACCGAGTGGTTCCTCGTGCGTTCGGTGAGCGGTGATGACGCGATCAGCCGCAAGCAGTACGCCGTCTCGTCACTCGTCAGGCTGCTGGCCGTCTCCCTGGTCGCGGTTGCCCTGGCCATCGCATTCTGGCCGGACGGCGCCACAGTTCTGCTCGGGTTGGCCGTGTTTCACCTCCTGACGCTCGTGCTAACCGGGATTCCCCTTCTCAAGGAGATCCGCAAAGCATGAGCGCGGCCACGATCCTGCTGGCGAGCACCGATATCAAGATCGGTGTGCACAGTACTTTCTCGTTCCTCGGCATGACATTCAACGCCGACACGATCTGGGCCACCGCCGTCGCGGGCGCGATCGTACTGGGGGCGGGCCTGCTCATCTCGTCGCGAGCGAGCGCGACGAATCCCAGCAAGCCGCAACTGCTTTGGGAGATGCTGGTCGACTGGGTCACGGAGCAGGTGGAGTCGAACCTCGGCCGTGTGCACCCGTTCGTCGTGCCTCTCGCCATCACTCTGTTCGCATTCATCCTCGTCGCGAACTGGCTTGAGCTGATCCCCACGCTGGACTGGTTGAAGTCGCCGACGGCCGACGTCAATCTGACCTACGCGCTCGCTTTGTTCGTGATCATCGGCGTGCACATCTACAGCGTCCGCGAGCGAGGGCTGAAGGGGTACGTCGCTCATTACTTCCAGCCTTACAAGGCGCTGTTTCCCATTCTGCTGATCGAGGAGATCGTCAAACCGTTCACTCTGGCGCTGCGGCTCTTCGGCAACATCTTCTCCGGCGGAATAATGCTGTCGATCATCTCGCTGCTGCCCATCTGGGTCCTTTGGGGGCCCAATGGCGCCTGGAAGCTGTTCGACGCCGCCATCGGCGTGATCCAGGCGTTCATCTTCGCGCTGCTGACGATCCTGTACTTCGGCATGGCTGGCAGTCACGACGACGGGCAGGCACACTCCGGCGACGACCGCGCCGCCGGAAACGCCAGTCCAGATGAAAAGGCGCCGGCTGGAGAGACCTCTCCGGCGGCGACCGCCGCTCAGCCGGAATGGGCACACTAGGAGACCGCTGTCGCGGGCGCTGCCCGCGGAAGTTGCAGTGACAAAGGGAGCCGGGCGCTAGGCCGGCATCCAGGAGCCAAGGAGCCAAGGAGAACAATGGCAAATCCCAGCAACCTCGACTCAGCCATCAAGACCGCCGGTGCATTCGTCGGCGGTGGCCTCGCCCTCGCCGGGGGCGCCATCGGCGCGGCGATCGGCGACGGCCTGGCCGGTAGCTCGACGATTCAGGGCGTGGCCCGCCAGCCAGAGGCCCAAGGGCGCCTGATGACGATCTTCTTCTTGACCGTCGGTCTGGTCGAGGCGATGTACTTCATCAACTTGGCCTTTATGGCGCTGTTTGTGTTCGTGCTCGGCAAATAAGACTTCGAAGGATTGCGTATGCCTACCAATCTGGCGAGCAACTTCCTCGTCCCCAACGGCACGTTCCTCGTCGAGTTGCTCGCGTTCGTGCTCATGCTGTGGGTGATCGCCAAGTGGGTGTGGCCCCGTCTGAACGCAGCGATGAATGCACGCCAGGAGGCCATCCGCCAGCGGTTCGCTGAGATGGAACAGGCCAAAGCGGACGCCAAGGCCGCCGAGGAGAACTATCGCTCGCAACTGGCAGAGGCCCGGCACGATGCCGCACGCATCCGCGAAGAGGCACGCGAGCAGGGCGCGCAGATTGTTGTCGAGATGCGAGAGCAAGCCCAAGCAGAGGCCGCTCGAATCACCAGCGCAGCTTCTGCCCAGATCGCAGCCGAGCGCCAGCAGGTGTTGGCCCAGCTACGCACTGAAGTCGGCGCGTTGGCGACCGACCTCGCCGGTCGGATCGTCGGCTAGTCCCTTGGGGATGAAGCCAGGCAGCGCCGTACGGTCGAACGCTTCCTGGACGACCTCGACCAGGAGCCGCCGGTCTCCGATCAGCAACCGACGGTTTCCACTCCTGCTGCGCCCGTGGGGCAGGGCTGATGCTGCGCGGCTACTCAGGCGTGAGCATGGCTCGAGCCGAGGACCGGCTCGGTGAGGTCGCTTCGCGCGGCAACCCGGAGCGGCTCGGCGACGAGCTCTTCGCGGTCGCCGATGTCCTGAGCCGCCATGGCTCTCTGCGCCGGGCGCTCACCGATCCGTCAGCCAAAGGTGACGCCAAGTCGGCTCTAGTTCAGGGCGTCTTTGGCGGTCGGGTCAGCGACGAAACGGTAGACGTGGTGGCAACCGCCGCCGCAGGCGGCCGTTGGTCATCAAGCGTCGACTTCTTGGAGGCTCTCGAGCGTCTTGGCGTTTTGGCGTACGTCATCTCCGCTGAGGGTGACGGAGGTGTCGACGATTTGGAGGACGGTTTATTCCGGTTCGGCCGCATTGTCGCCGCCAACCCCCAGTTGCGCGACGCCCTCACCAATCCTCAGGTACCGGTGCAGCATCGGCAGAAACTGGTCGGCCGGCTCCTGCAAGGAAAGGCGTCCACAGCGACCATCCGTCTCGCTGAGCACGGTGTCGCGTCGCGACGGGGTTCATTCGAGGGTGCACTCGAGACCTACCAGCGGATTGCGGCCGCACGTCAGCAGAGGATGGTGGCAGTTGTGCGTACGGCGGTCGCCTTGTCGGAAGCCGAGGAGGGCCGGCTCGTTGGGGCACTGCATCGCATCTACGGCCGGCAGGTGCACCTCAACGTGCTGGTAGAGCCGGGACTTCTCGGTGGAGTCAGAATAGATCTAGGAGACGACATCATCGACGGCACGGTGCTCAAGCGACTTCACGAAGCGCGCCGCCGCATGACCACCTGAGCGCAGACAACGAAGAATGCCGACGAATTCGCGACAGCAAGAAGAAAGCAGGTAGCAGCCATCGTGGCCGAGCTAGCCATCCGTCCGGAGGAGATCCGGGACGCTCTGCAACGCTTCATAACCGATTATCAGCCGGAGTCGGCGGACCGTGAAGAAATCGGCACCGTTGCCGAGGCGGGCGACGGTATCGCCAAAGTTGAGGGGCTGCCCTCGGCAATGGCAAACGAGCTGCTGGAGTTTGAGGACGGCACTCTAGGCATCGCGCTGAACCTCGACATCCGTGAAATTGGTGTGGTGGTTCTGGGGGAGTTCTCCGGCATCGATGAGGGTCAGACGGTACGTCGTACCGGCGAGGTGCTGTCAGTCCCCGTTGGGGACGGGTATCTCGGACGTGTCGTCGACCCGCTTGGTCACCCCATCGATGGGCTGGGGGAGATACAGACGGAAGGACGACGGGCGCTGGAGCTGCAAGCACCGTCGGTGATGCAGCGCAGGAGCGTGCACGAGCCGCTGCAGACCGGTATCAAAGCGATCGACGCCCTCACGCCCATTGGGCGAGGGCAGCGCCAACTCATCATCGGTGACCGGCAGACCGGCAAGACCACGATTGCGATCGACACGATCATCAACCAGCGCCAGAACTGGGAGTCTGGCGACCCCAAACAGCAGGTTCGCTGCATCTATGTGGCTATCGGCCAGAAAGGCTCGACAGTCGCCGCCATGCGCAGCGCCCTGGAAGAAGCTGGCGCGCTCGAATACACGACGATTGTCGCGGCGCCGGCATCCGACGCTGCGGGCTTCAAGTACCTCGCGGCGTACTCCGGATCTGCGATTGGCCAGCACTGGATGTATGCCGGCAAGCACGTGCTGATCGTCTTCGATGACCTGACCAAGCAAGCCGAGGCCTACCGTGCGGTCTCCTTACTGCTACGCCGCCCGCCGGGGCGCGAGGCCTACCCCGGCGACGTGTTCTATCTTCACAGCCGCCTGCTCGAGCGCTGCGCCAAGCTCAGTGACGACATGGGGGGCGGGTCGATGACCGGTCTGCCCATGGTCGAGACCAAGGCCAACGACATCTCGGCGTACATCCCTACCAACGTCATCTCGATCACCGACGGTCAGATCTTTTTGCAGTCCGACCTCTTCAACGCCAACCAGCGCCCAGCGATCGACGTCGGTGTCTCGGTGTCCCGCGTCGCTGGCGCGGCGATGACTAAGGCCATGAAGAAGGTGACCGGCTCGCTGAAGGTCGATCTCGCGCAGTACCGGGCGATGGAGGCCTTCGCGATGTTCGCGTCCGACCTCGACGCAGCGTCACGACAGCAGCTCGACCGCGGCTCTCGGCTGATGGAGCTGCTCAAGCAGCCGCAGTACTCGCCGTACCCGATGGAAGACCAGGTGATCTCGATCTGGGCCGGCACGACGGGCAAGCTCGACAACGTGCCGCGGGAGGACGTACTGCGGTTCGAGCACGAGTTCCTCGACTACTTGAAGCGCGAGCACGCCGACGTCATGAACGCCATCCGGGAGACGAGGGACTTCTCTGACGACACTGAGGCTGCGGTGAGCGAGGCGTTCGACAAGTTCATCGACCAGTTCGAGACCAGTGAAGGATCGTCGATCACTGTCGGCGAGGAAGAGATCGAAGAGCTGCCCGACGACGAGATCGAGCAAGAGAACATCGTTCGGCAGAAGCGAGGCTGACGCATGGCCGCCTCCCTGCGTCAGCTTCGGGCGCGCATCAAGTCGGTGCAGGCTACAAAGAAGATCACGCGTGCCATGGAGCTCATCGCGGCCTCACGTATCATCAAGGCGCGGCAGCGGGCCGAGTCCGCCGAACCATATGCCCGTGAGCTCACCCGCGCCGTCTCGGCAGTCGCGACGTACTCCAATGTGGATCATCCGTTGATGACGGAACCGGAGAATCCTGAGCGCGCCGCGATCCTCGTCGTCACCAGCGACCGCGGGCTGGCGGGTGCGTACTCCTCGAGCGTCATCAGGGAAGCTGAGCGGCTCCGCGAGAAGCTGAGCGGCGAAGGCAAGGACGTCGACCTCTATGTGAGCGGTCGCAAGGGAGTCGGGTACTACGCGTTCCGACAGCGCCCGGTCGTCGACAACTGGACTGGTTTCTCCGACACACCGACGTACGACAACGCAGCAGAAATCGGCGGGGCGCTCATCGGCGCTTTTACGTCCGACGACGGTGAGACCGCCGTTGACGAGGTCCACGTCGTCTACACCCGCTTCAAGACCATGCTCGTGCAGGATCCGACGACCGTGCGGCTGCTGCCTCTTGAGGTCGTCGAAGACGAGGAAAAGCCCGAGCCGGGGGATGTGCTCCCGCTGTATGAGTTTGAGCCCTCCGCTGACGACGTCTTGAATGCGCTGCTGCCGCGCTACGTAGAAAGCCGTATCTACTTCGCCCTGCTGCAGGCGTCCGCTTCGGAGCTGGCCGCACGGCAACGTGCCATGAAGTCCGCGACCGACAACGCCGAAGACCTGATCAACAAGTACACACGGATTGCCAATCAGGCCCGCCAAGCCGGCATCACCCAAGAAATCAGCGAGATCGTCGGCGGCGCCAATGCGCTGGCCGATGCAACAGCCGGGAGTGAGTAAGGAAGATATGACTGACACCTTGACCTCGACATCACCCGACGCTCAGCAGGCTGCGGTAGGACGCGTCGCCCGCATCACGGGTCCCGTCGTCGACATCGAGTTTTCCGGCGATGCGATGCCAGAGATCTACAACGCCTTGTACTGCGACGTCTCCGCTGGAGAGATATCCCGTCGACTGGTATTCGAGGTCGAGCTGCATATCGGTGAAGGCATGGTGCGGGCTATCTCCATGCAGTCCACCGACGGTTTGGTGCGCGGTACCCCCGTCACCGACACGGGCGGGCCGATCACCGTCCCGGTGGGTGACGTCACCAAGGGCCACGTGTTCAACGCGATCGGCCAGGTGCTCAACCTCAAGGAGGGCGAGCACCTGGACATTCAGGAGCGATGGCCGATTCACCGCAGGGCTCCTGCGTTCGACACTCTCGAGCCGAAGACCGAGATGTTCCACACCGGCATCAAGGTGATCGACCTGCTGACGCCGTACGTGCAGGGTGGCAAGATCGGGTTGTTCGGCGGTGCAGGCGTCGGCAAGACGGTGCTGATCCAGGAGATGATCGCCCGGGTCGCGCGCGACCACAATGGCGTGTCGGTCTTCGCCGGCGTCGGGGAGCGGACTCGTGAGGGCAATGACCTGATCGAGGAGATGACAGAGTCGGACGTCATCGGGCAGACCGCACTGGTGTTCGGTCAGATGGATGAACCGCCCGGCACGCGGCTGCGCGTCGGGCTCTCCGGCCTGACCATGGCCGAGTACTTCCGCGATGTGCAGAACCAGGACGTGCTGCTGTTCATCGACAACATCTTCCGGTTCACGCAGGCTGGCTCTGAGGTGTCAACGTTGCTCGGCCGGATGCCATCGGCTGTGGGTTACCAGCCGAACCTCGCCGATGAGATGGGCGTCCTCCAAGAGCGCATCACGTCGACCCGCGGACACTCCATCACATCCATGCAGGCGATCTACGTGCCGGCCGACGACTACACAGATCCGGCTCCGGCAACGACCTTCGCTCACCTGGACGCGACGACCGAGCTCTCTCGCGACATCGCCTCGCTGGGTATCTATCCAGCGGTCGACCCGTTGACGTCGGTGTCCCGCATCCTCGACCCGCGCTACATCGGACAGGACCACTACGACACGGCCGTGCGGGTCAAGCAGATCCTGCAGCGCAACAAGGAACTGCAAGACATCATCGCGATCCTCGGCGTCGACGAGCTGTCGGAGGAGGACAAGGTCGTGGTCGCGCGGGCACGGCGCCTCCAGCGGTTCTTGTCGCAGAACACCTACGTGGCCAAGCAGTTCACCGGCATCGAAGGCTCGACGGTCCCTCTCGAGGACACCGTCGACGCCTTCACGAAGATCTGCGACGGTGAGTACGACAACGTCGCCGAGCAGGCATTCTTCATGTGCGGTGGCCTGGAGGACGTCGAGCGCAAGTGGGCAGAGATCCAGAAGGATCTGTGATGCCGGACACCCTTCACGTTGACGTTGTGTCTGCCGACCGCGTCGTGTGGTCGGGGGAAGCGACGTTTGTCGTGGCGAGAACCACGGACGGCGAAATCGGCGTACTGCACAATCACACGCCCGTGCTTTCGGTTCTGATTCCCGGAGCCGTCGAGGTCGTGACCGCTGACAGCAACGAGCGCCTGCAGCTCGTGATCGACGGTGGATTCCTGTCTGTGGCGAACAACCGGGTCTCTATTCTGGCTGGTCACGCGGAGCATGCCTCGGAGATCGACGGAGCGCAGGCCCGGGCTGAGCTCGAGGAAGCTCAGTCCTCCAGCGACGACAACCCGGAGTCGGAAGAACGCCTCCGAATCGCCGAGGCTCGAGTTCAGGCGGCGGAAAAGGCCACCTAGTCTTGTCGCCCATGGCGTGGTGGCAGGACCTCCTCGACAGTGCCGGCGCTGTCGGAGTCCTCGTCCTCCTCGCTGTCGGGCTCTTGTTCCTCCGGCGCACATTGCTCGGACGCGCCGGTGGAACCTTCGAGTGCAGCGTGCGGTTACAGGCGCCTCGTCAAGCCGGCGCAGCTGCGGCCGCCCGCGGCTGGACACTCGGGCTGGGACGCTACACCAACTCGAGCCTGGAGTGGTTTCGCGTCTTTTCCCTTTCACGCCACCCCAAGTACGTCTTCAGCCGTTCTCTGACGGTGTTGAACCGCCGACGTCCGACCGGACCGGAGGCGTTCTCCTTGTACGGCGGGCATGTCGTGGTCGGCGTACAGCTTTCTTCTGGTCAGGCGATTGAGCTCGCGATGAGCGAGAGCTCGCTCACTGGGTTTCTGGCGTGGGTAGAGGCCGCCCCACCGGTGCCGGACCGCATTTTCGAGTGAGTCTTTGCGGGCCGGTCCGTCGCCGAGCCGCCCGTACAGTGTGGCCATGGTCAACCTGACGAAGATCTACACCCGCACTGGTGACGCCGGCACCACCCGGTTGGGGGACATGAGTGAGACCGCGAAGACCGATGCGCGGCTCGCAGCGTACGCGGACGTCGATGAGGCGAACTCCGCCATCGGTGGAGCGATCGCGCTTGGGGGGCTTTCCGAGGATGTTGTCTTGGTCCTGACGCGTGTGCAGAACGACCTCTTCGACGTCGGTGCCGACCTGTGCACCCCGGTCGTGGAAGACCCGGAGTTTCCGCCGCTGCGGGTGGAGCCGGCGTACGTCGACAGACTGGAGGCGTGGTGTGACCGCTACAACGATCCGCTGGAGAAGCTTCGCTCATTCATACTTCCTGGCGGCAGCCCCGGCGCTGCGCTGCTCCATGTCGCGCGCACCGTCGTACGTCGGGCTGAACGGTCAGGGTGGGCGGCGTACCAAGAGTACGAGCAGACGATGAACGCCGAGGCGATCCGGTATCTCAACCGACTGAGCGATCTGCTGTTCATTCTGGCGCGGGCGGCCAACGGCGCACAGGGCGATGTCCTCTGGCAGCCGGGCGGTGACCGCTCGGACGGCGGTCGCTAGGCTCGGCGGTCGCCGCGATCTCGTCGCAGAGGTTGTCGCGTCCCGGCGGGTAAAGGAGTACGTAAGTGGCGAAGAACCTCATGGTGGTGGGGGCTGGCCTGATGGGGTCGGGCATCACGCAGGTCGCCGCGGCAGCTGGCTGGTACGTCACGCTGCGAGACGTGAGCACCGCTGCTGTCGAGCGCGGCCTTCAGGGTATTGACAAGTCGCTCAGCCGCTTCGCCGAGAAGGGGACGATCAGCGAGGGAGATCGCGACGCCGCTCTAGAGCGCATTTCAACGACTACCGACCTCGACGCCGCGGCGGATGCCGACTTCGTCGTAGAGGCGGTGTTCGAACAGATCGCCGTCAAGCACGAGGTGTTCGCGGTTCTTGACAAGATGTGCCGTCCCGATGTCGTGCTAGCGACCAACACTTCGGCGATCCCGATCACCAAGATCGCCGCCGCCACCAGCCGGCCGGAGATGGTCGTCGGGACACACTTCTTCTCGCCGGTGCCGCTCATGCGGCTCTGCGAACTTGTCCGTGGGCACCAGACCAGTGAGGCGACCGTTTCGGCCGCTCGTGGCTTCGCTGAAGGCGTGGGCAAGACGTGCATCGTCGTAAACCGCGACGTCGCCGGGTTCGTTACGACCCGCCTGATCAGTGCGCTCGTCATGGAGGCCATCGCGCTGTTCGAGTCAGGCGTTGCGAGTGCGGAAGACATCGACGTCGCCTGCAAGCTGGGCTTCGGCCATGCGATGGGTCCGCTGGCCACGACAGACCTCACCGGAGTGGACATTCTGCGCGACGCCGGACTCAACATCTACGCCGAGACCGCTGACCCAAAGTTCTATCCACCCGAGCTGATGTCACGCATGGTGGATGCTGGCGCCCTAGGCCGCAAATCCGGTCGCGGCTTCTTCGACTACTCCTGAAAACCCCACAAAGCCGCAGGTCAGCGCGATTCTGAGTGTGCCAGGGGCGCACCAGGGGCGCACCACGCTGAATCCACAGCCTGCCGCGTGCGCTCTTCGCTGTCCCGCATCAGGTGCCCATACGTCGTCAGGACGAGGGTCGCGTTCTCATGTCCGAGCCGCTCCGCGACTGCGACGACAAACTCCCCAGCAGCCAACAGCACCGACGCATAGTGGTGGCGCAAGTCGTGCGATGTGGTCCCCGCCGGCAGCCCGCAGTTGCGCACGGCTGCGGCCAATAGTCGGTTGCCGTAGTAGTCAGCCCGCCACGGCCCGGCGTTCATGGCGTAGAACAACGTCCCGTCTTCGAGCGGCGGATGATGCTGAATGTGTGCGGCGAGGGCTTCGGCGACGACAGAAGGTAGCGGAACGGTTCGTCGTGATCTCGGAGTCTTCGGCTCAACTCGTCGCCGTGTGCCCTCTTCCAATTGCCAGTCGATCCGCACTGAGCGTTTGAGGAAGTCGACGTCTTGCACCCGGAGCGCCAAAAGCTCACCCATCCTCAACCCAAGTCCCGCCTGAGCGATGACCATCGCCCTGTTCCGTGGCGGGATGGCGTCAGCAAGTGCCCTCACCTGCTCGATTGTGAGTGGGACGACCCGCTCTCTCTCCTGCCTGCGGATGCTGACCCTTACAACCGGGGAGGAAGCCACTAGACGGTCCAGCACTGCAGCGTTGTAGACCGCTCGCAGCAGAGCGAGCACGAGTCGTGTGGTGGACGGTGGGAGTACAGCCGCCCGGCTGGTTGCCCACGCCTGCACCTCCGAAGGCCGCACATCGACCAGCCGCCGCTTGCCGAGGCTGGTGTGGGCGATGTGCAACTCAATCGCACCGCGAGTGCGCCTTGCGGTCGCTCTTCGGTGCGGCCGCGTAGCAGCCCATGCCTGGCGTACTCCGCGACCGTCACCGTGGAGGACGTGTCGACGTAGGCACCCCGCATCTTGTCAGCCTCAACGGTCACGATGAACCGCTCGGCCTGGGATTTTTGCTGAAGGTGCGTTTGCGTTGAGCGCCCGAGGGGTCACGCCAGCGTGCCTGCCAGCCGACCGCCCCGGTGTTGTCAGTCCTTCGGTGAACGCTCGCCATCTCCACCCTCCAGATGAGCCTGAACTATGCGACCCATCCCTTGCCTGGACTCCAGCCACGGAAGCCCGGACTTCAGCGCTGAGATGATCGTCTTGTAGCTGAAGCCGGTGTCGTCTTTCGCCTGGATCATCGCCTGGATCACCGGATCCAACCGTTCCTGCCGTTCGAAGAACTCACGAAGCGGGGTTCGGTCGGGCGGATCGTGTGGCCTGTTCTCCTCTTCAAATCGCATCCGACGGCCAAGGTCCAGTCCGTGGAAGTCGTCGGCGCGCCAAATGTCGACGGGTAGCTCGCGGTCGCCCGTCGCCCAGCTCCAAGCCGCCGCTTTAGTGGTGTCCGCGTTAGGCGTTAAGGCGAACTCTGTGTTTCGGTTGGCCGTAACGGGGAGCAGTAGCCGGTTCGGCGAGACATCCAACGCCACGGCCAACGCCACCAGATCGTCAACGTCGACGCGGCGCTGACCCAACTCCATCTTGCTCAGCACGTTGATGCCCATCGGCTGACCGACCTTTTTCAGTCGAGCGGATAAATCCGCGAGGTCGAGGCCGCGTGCCTTCCTGAGTGACCGGAGGTTCTCGGCGACCCGGTTGCCGGTAGGGCCTCCGCCTGAAGGCAGAACCGCTGCGGGAGAGGTGCTGCGAACGGTGACACGGCAGCAGAACTCATCATCGCCCAAGCGGCGCATCAGCGGCGTTGCCGCCCTGACCCAAGAACTCCGGCCTCACCGCACCGTGGTCCTCTCGGGGCCGGAATGACCCGCCGCCGAGGCAACTAGACAGACTATGTAAGGCGGTGCGCCCCTTCGGCTGGGTGCGTCGAAAAGTTCGACCGGCTTTAGGGTCTGTGATGGTCGGGGGTGTCTGTGTCGGGAGCGGTCGTTGGGGTGCGTGGGTCGGTTGGCTGTTGTTGTGATTCGGGAAGGTTGTCGATGTAGGCGTCGGCTCGTTGGCCAGCCTTGTCGAGCTGAGTCTTGTACTTGCCGCCGGTTTTTGCGTTCACGGTCTGCTGTGCCTTCTGAACGCCCTTCTCGACAGTGCCCTTATGAGCGGCTGCGTAGGACTGGGCCTGGGCGGCGAGCTGCTTCGCCTTATCTGCTAGCGACATCGCATTTCCCTTCACTGCGGTCGGTACAGCAAGAGTATCGCGTTGAGCTGACCGCTGGCCCTCGGCTGTCAAGCTCCAGCGGAAAGGCCACGGGGCCGACCAATACAGCAGCTCCGCGCCAAAGCGACCCCCTCAGCGATGTGCCAGTCGCCCCGAGTGCTTCCCCACTTGCGGCAGCACTGCTGCTACTCCTCCGCCGCGGACCGGCAAGAGTGGTGGAGAACATTTCTACGGAAGGCGGGAGGCTTCGGCGTGGATCGACGTCCTCAGGGCACACCGAGGCTACGACGGTGGTGGTCCTGATCAACGCTGTCGTCTGGTTCTCGTCACGGTCTTCGTAGTTGAGGCTGGGCTACGCCGTCTGATCGGCTTTACTCCTCAGATCAACGGACTACTTCATCGTCGCGGGCAAACTCGGCCTCTACGGTGTGTGCATGGCTCACGGTCGGGTGTTAGCGATTGTTCAAGGTGGTGGCAAGGGCAGTCGGATGGACGTCTTGACCCGCGAGCGCGCCAAGCCCGCCTTACCGTTCGCCGGGGTGTATCAACTTGTCGACTTCCCGATGTCGAACCTGCGCCACAGCGGCATTGAGGACGTCTGGCTGTCCGTGCAGTATCAGGCAAACTCGTTGGAGGAGCAGGTAGCCAACGGCAGATCCTGGGAGCTAGACCGGAGCCGAGGAGGATTTCGACTCCTGGTGCGCAGCAAGGTGGCTCCCCGGACTCAGATGGCTTCGCAACCGGGAACGCCGATGAACTTTTTCGAGTTCGAGACCAAATCGCTGCCGCGAAAACCGACGTCACAGTTGTGCTGAGCTCGGATCACGTCTATCGCTTCGACTACACCGACGCGATCAACACTCATCAGCGCAAGCACCCGAATGCACCGTGGTCACCACTGAGGTGACCGTGGCCGAAGCGAGTCAGCACGCCACGATTGTCGCGAACCGGGTCGGACGGGTGACGGGCTTCTCCTACAAGCCGGACCATCCCGGCACCGGTGTCGTTGCCACCGAGGTGTTCATCTACGACACCTCCGCGCTAGTCAACGTTCTGGATGAACTCCACGGCGAGCTGTCGGCGACTGCAGAGCCAGACTCGAACGGTTCTGGGGGACTTCGGTGACCATCTGCTGCCACGGCTCGTGCAGCGAGGAAGGGTGTTCACTCATCCGAATGCCTGGTTATTGGCGAGACCTGGGCCGCCCAGAGACCTACCTGGCGGCGCACCAAGATCTCATTCGTGGTGAGACCGGGCTCTTCGACGACCCTGACTGGCCGATTCTGGCCTGGCTTCCTCAGCGACCACCGGCGCTTATCCACACCGGTGCCCGGATTGAGGACAGCCTGGTGACTCCGGGGTGTGAGGTGAGCGGGCATGTACGCCGAAGCGTGATCGGCCCCGGAGTTGTTGTCGAGCAAGGGTCCCGAGTCACTGACAGCGTCATCTTTGCCGACGTGACCGTGGGTAAGGGCGCGGTCACGTCGTGGTCAATCCTGGATCGGGGAACGACGGTCGGTGAGAATGCTTGCGTCGGTGGGCGACCGCCACGGCTGCCACCAGACTCAGAACACATCACCTTGGCAGGACGCGACTCTCATATCGCGCCGAACTCCACAATCCCCCCGGCTCCCGCCTCGAACCCGGTACCACAACCTGACGGTAGCAATGGCCAAGAGATGGCTCGGGCGTCGGAGAGCGACGAGTCGAACTGGCTGCCATCAACGAGGAACATGATCGGCGCCCTCGAAGGACTGGGCGGCTTAGAACGCTTACACTGAAGTCACCGTGTCCAGCGATCTCGATCAGACCCTCGAGTTTCTCCTGGCGTTCTATGTTGGCTTGGGCGGGCTGCTCGGCGTCCTGTATTACCTCGAGGCGAGCCTGCAACCTGACAGTGAAGGGCTGAGCCTCAGTCGTTCTCGATTCGTATGGGTGCGCCGTGCCGTAAGGCGACAACGACATCGACCAGCAGCCGCACGGCACCAGCGCCGATCACAAGACCGATAACGGCGGCGAGGATCGAGTCCAACCAATACAGGCCACCGGTGAAGTAGATCACCCCACCGGCCACAGCCACGGCGGCACTTGTCACCGCATCCGACACCGTGTCCAGCAGCACCGACCGCATGTGCAGATCTTCGCGTCCGGCGTCCGCGCCCAGCACAAGGGCACCGATCACCATGACGACGGTCGCGATCAGACTAACGATCAGCACCGGCAGCCCGTAGATGGTCGGTGTGTCGGTCAGGAGCCGGTGCACGGCCTCGGCGATGACGAACACCGTCACCACCAGCAGCGCGGTTCCGTTGATCAGCGCGACATAAGTGGGCGCGCGCGAGCTGCCGCCGCTTCGGTTGCGCAGCGTCACGGCGATGATTCCCAGCAGGATCGCGGCGCTGTCAGCGGCGTAGTCACCGCCGGCGGCAAGCACGCCCAAAGAATGGGTGGAGATACCGGCGATGACGAGCACCACGATCATCGCCGCGTTCAGCGCCAGAACGATGGACAGCCGCCGCCGCTGGGACATCGCGTAAGTGTCGGGGCTGACGAAGGTCGTGTCCAGGTGTTCCAGTGTGGGGTTGTGTCCACCCCGGAGACGCCGATGCCGATAGCAGCGAAGTTGCTCGGGCCGAGCGAAACAGCAATGAGCACCAACGCGAGCACAGCGACAGTGTGGCCGACAACCCCCATCCCCCGGGTGCCATCGCGGTGCCCACCACGACAAAGACACTTCGAAGGCCCCGCCGCTCAGCAACGTTGAACTGGCCGGTCGGCTGAGCTCTCGCCACGCGGAGTGACTGTGGTGCTGCAGACCGGGGGGAGAAGATGTTGACGACGCGGTGGACCGTTCATCATCGCGGTGACCGCCGTCCGAGCGCATCGAGGAGAAACTTTCATGTGGCAGGCACTATTCGTCATGCAGATCCCCGTCCTGGAGAAGATCCTGCGAACGGTGCTGGTCTACCTCGTCGTGGTGGTGCTTTTTCGGTTGGCTGGGAAGCGGGGTCTCGCCAACCTCAACAGCTTGGATCTCACGGTGCTCCTGCTGCTTTCCAACGTCGTGCAAAACGCAATCATCGGTAACGACAACAGCCTGCTCGGCGGGGCGGTCGGAGCGATCACGCTGGTCGCGATCAACGCCGGAGTTAACCACAGCCTGACGCGCAGCGAGCGCTTCGCTCATCTCATCGAGGGGGCCGCAACCACAGTCATCAGCGAAGGTCGTGAACTTCAAGGTGCGCTGCGACGGTTGGCGATACGCCCCGGTGACCTCGACCACGCCGTCAGGATGCAAAGCGCCGACGATGTCAGCGAGATCCAGGACGGTCGCCTCGAGCCAAGTGGCCAACTGGTACTCACCTTGAAGAAGAACGAGCAGGGCGCGACCAAGTCCGACATCGCCGATCTGCAACGGAAACTCGACGGCATTCAGGCAACCCTCGCAGCCTTGGCCGACGCAGAGCCATGTAAGGAACCGTGAAGCCCAAGCACCGGGCCCCGCTGCTGGAAACACATGGTGTGGAAGGTGTTGCGTGCGGTCGAGGTTCCGCGGACGGCACCCGGCTCTACCGCCGGCGCCAGCTCGAGGTCGGGGGGAACGCTCGACTGGCTGGGTGGGGCTGAGGCGATTCAAGGAAGCCGATGCCACACTTTTGTTCATGCGCTGTGTGGCGTTCGTCAGGAATGTCATGGTGGGTCGGGAGGCCTGCATCGAGCGTCCGTTGTGACTGTTCGCCACGGGTCCAGCCATCCCGGCTTTGAGGGGATAAGGCGGAACAAGCCGGACAGCTTAAACACCACCCCTTAATCCTTGTTGCCGCCAAGTCGGTCAAAGCATTATGGCCGTGTATGAGCATTCGGAGCATGAGTCGTTCCCGGACTATCGCTGTCGTTGACCACCCGCCTCGCACGAACTCCCCTGGGTACCTTGCCAGCCGGACCTCTGATGAACACATGGGTTGCCAACCGGCCGCAGCGGTCTTACACCCCCGGGTTCGTTCGAGGACCGCCATTCTGGCGGCCTGTGGGTTAAAGACGACACCGGCTGGTTGTGTATGACTTTGCCGTTGGCGGCCAGGCAGCTCACTCGGTGCGAGCGTCCGCCTGAAAGCGGAAGTTCGACGGTTCGACCCCGTCCCTGTCCCTGTCCCTGTCCACACAACGCGACAGTGGGTAAAGGTCTGCTGCTGCGGGGTGCAGAATAGGAGCCACTGCATGACCCTCACATCCAGCCATATTGAGACACCAGCCTTTCCAGGAGGACCCGCATGACAGCGTCAGCCGAGAAGTCCAGCCCTAGTAGCACTGTGTCGAGCACTAGTGCTCTCACCACATCGCAAGGTCAGACCAGCATTGCTGACTCCGTGGTGTCAAAGATCGCCGGCATTTCCGCGCGAGACGTCTCTGGCGTCTACGAACTCGGCGGCAGCAGCGGCGCCTTGAAGGCGTTCTCCGCGGTGAAGGAGAGGATTCCAGGAGCCAGCCAGTCCGTAAGCCAAGGGGTGTCGGTTGAGGTCGGTGAGCGACAGGCTGCGATCGACCTCGACGTCATCGTTGAGTTCGGCGTCGCCATCGCGGATCTCGCGCAGGCCATCCGACGCCATGTGATCTCAGCCGTCGAGCGGATGACTGGCCTCGAAGTTACCGAGGTCAATGTCAGCGTCAACGACATCCACCTCCCCTCCGACGACCAA
Organism: Propionibacteriales bacterium; assembly: GCA_038252945.1. Taxonomy (GTDB): domain Bacteria; phylum Actinomycetota; class Actinomycetes; order Propionibacteriales; family Nocardioidaceae; genus JAUJOE01. The sequence goes on from JBBSHN010000002.1 coordinate 60,600, forward strand.
GAGCCCGAAGAGCCAGCGCGAGTTGAATGAGCCAGTTCCTGTGCCGCCAGCAACAGCTGCTGATGCGCCGCCGGATCCGGTAGAGCACTTTGCTGCCCTGGTGGAGAGATGCCCAGGTGTGGCCTCGCTGTCAGCTGGAACGTTTGGAGAGGTAGCCACATACCTGCCAGGAAGGCGCCGGGTCGTGGGCGTCCGCCTCAACGACGATTTTGTTGAGGTTCACGTCGTCGCGGAGTGGGGACCCCCCCTTGCGGCGGTGGCCGAACAGGTGCGCGTCGTGGGCGGCGGGTTCGCCGCCGGCAGACCAATCGACGTGTACATCGATGACATTGAGGTCCCTGAGCTCTTGACCGCGGGAGGATAGCGCCGATGACCGGCGGCGCCCCTCTTGACGCTTCCAACGCCCGACGCAAAGCTGAGCGGCGAACGTTCATCCGTGATCACCACCCCGATCGGGGCGGCGACGCCGAAACCTTCATCGCCGGCCTGGACCATCGGTCAGGGATCTCTCGCTTTGGTGAGCACGCGTCAGTCGTGTTCCGGCGACGACCGCGCGGAACCCGCCGAGCTGTGCTGCTTGCGAAACAACTGGCTTACCGAACCATCCGACGCCCGAAACCCAAACCGCGGGTGCGCTAGCGCGCCCGCTTGCCATGGAGGCAACGTATGACCATCACTGTCATTGGATTGTTCGCCGGCCTGCTCGTCGGCCTCGGCATTGCGATCGGCGGCTTCAACGGCTTCCTATTGTTGGTCGTCTTCGGCGCGATCGGATTGGTCATTGGAAAGGTTCTTGACGGAGACATCGACGTATCGTCCGTGCTGAACAACGCTACGAGCCGGAGGGTGCGGTGAGCAGCGCCTCCTCGATCGCCGATCTGACTCCCTCACCAAGTTTGGGATCATTGCCAGGTGACGGTGCACCCCCGGGGCTTCTTGACGCTGCGCGCCGCGGAGAAACCCGCATCGACGCTACTGTCGTCAACAAGGTGGCCGCCCAAGCGGTTCGGGAAATTGACAACGCCACGGGGAGCTCCCGGCGGATTCTTGGCATCAGCCTCGGTTCGACCGACCAACACACCAGCGCAGTCGTGAAGGCTCGCGTCGACGACGACACCGCAGTCGTCGAGCTGACGATGACCGTCATCTATCCCGCGTCGGTGCAGCAGGTCACAAACCGGACCCGTCAACATCTTCGTCAACGCGTCGAAGAGTTAACCGGAATAATTGTGCAAGAAGTTCACATCACCGTCCCCGGGATGCGTATCGCCCGCCCCGACGCTTCTAGGGTTCAGTGAGCCCGATGCGCGCGATCAACCGGATCGTGGCCGCCTTGGTCGCGCTTGTGCTACTGGGCGCCTCCGCTATCACCCTGGTGGAGATCGCTCTTGCCGCCCTGGGCAAGTCACCTTGGATCGTTAACCACACCACGCTCGCCAACGACCTACATCATCGCGTCTGGCAAGACGGCTGGGTCCGGTTCGCCGGTGCCAGCGCGGTCATTGTCGGTCTCCTCCTCCTCTACGTCGCTTTTCGCAGAGGCGCACCTACCGACCTGCCGTTACAAACCGACGAGCCGGGGGTTACCTTCACCGTCACCCGGAAGAGCCTCGAGAGCTACGCCGCAGGCATCGCAGAATCCGAGACCGGAGTCGACTCAGCCTCAGTAAAGGCCCGCAAGGCACGCGTCACTGTGACCGCTTCTACAATGCTGCTCGACCCTGGGGACCTCGAGCAACGAGTGCAGGCGGCGGTTGCCGCCCATCTCGGAAATCTCCACCTCGCCCACCCCGTCAACACGGCGGTATCGGTCCGCAACCGAGGAAACTGATGAAGAACCGTATCGACCGCATCAACCGGGCTCTGCTAGCCGTCGTTGGGCTGCTCCTCGTCGTTGCAGGAGCCCTCGTTATCGCATTGGGCACGTCCCTGTTCGGCGGCCGCGCTGACAAGCAGGTTATCCCCCCCAGCGTCTCCACTTTCATCCGCGACAATTCTTGGTACTGGTGGGCGGTGGCCGCCATGTGTGTTCTTGTTGCCGTTCTCATGCTGCGCTGGCTGTTCGCCCAGCTCCAGACCAGCAGCCTGTCCAAGCTCAACGTCCGATCCGACCGCCGCGACGGTGAGACCGTCCTCGAAGCAGCCGCTATCGCCGACGCCGTGGAACACGAAGTCCTGGCAATAAGCGGCGTCAGCAGCGCCACCATGCGGCTACTCGGAACAGCAAGCAGCCACCATCACAAGCTGACCGTCCTCCTCGATGAACGCGCCGACATCAACACCGTGCGCTCACGACTCAGCCGCCAGACCGTCCCCAACCTCCAACAAGCACTGGACTTCGACGACCCACAGCTGCAAATCCGCCTGGCCCTGCCAGGCCGGCGCCGCAGGCGCGTCGCCTGAGAGAAAGATTCAGATCCGATGATCACTCGGCCCCAGGGCTTGGCGCCCGGCAGGATTCGAACCTGATAGCGGCGGATTAGAAGTCCAGGCGGCTTTCTGACCTGGTCGGACCTCGACGTGTGCTGAGTCGTCGGCGATCGGCGGATTGCGCTTTAGACAAATGTATGGCGCAGGAGCAGGTGGCTGACAATGCTGCTGTGCCTGGCTTTCTGGCTCTGCTGATGATGGCAGGCGCTGTGTTGAGGCTCTTTCGTCGAGGCTGAATCGTTGGTGTTGTGCTGCTTCTCCTCGGGTTCGCTATGGCGCCGCTTGCGCAGGCAGCCAACATCCGGGTCACGAGTGGCCGCGTGTGTTGATGGGAACGCCGCACGGCGACGTGATCCGGTCTTTGGCTGGAGACGACGTAGTTCATGGCCGCGGTCGAAGGGACAAGATTTTCTCCGGCCCGGGTGCCGACGTTCTTGGCGGTGGCCCTGGAAACGATTACTTGCTTGGCTGGGGAGGTTCAGATCGCCTGCTCGGCGCGGCGGTGGGCGACTTTTTGTCCGGCGACGCGGGAGATGACGTTGTCGTGGGCGGTCCTGGTGCTGACATCCTGACCAACTCCCCAGGAAACGATGTGCTGCGGGCGGTCCGCAACGCGACGCTCTCCTCGCAGGACCAGGGAACGACATCTTGCGTGGAGGTGGCAACCCAGTCGGCTCTCCCTACGGGCCTGAGTACCCGCACCAGAAAGGGGCATCGACGTGGTGTCCGGCGGGCGTGGCCCCGACATCGTTGTCGGGCACCCACATGGAAGTAGGGACGTGATTAACTGTGGCCCTGGGAAAGACATCCTGCGCGCGTAGGCAAGTCGCTCGACCCGCTCGACCCGCTCGACCCGCTTGACGTCGTGACCTCGCGCGAGACCATCCAGACGTCGTCCTAGAGAGCAGGGAGAGGCTCCGCCACCGCCAAAGATGACGAAGTGCGGGCCGCTTCCGATGTGCCGAAAACCTCGAGACCGTCGCCCACACAGTCACCTGATAGTGGACCGTCGTGCCGGCGATGTGGAAGGCCACCGCCGAGCTCTAACGGCGGACACTGAGGTCCGCGTAGGGTGACGACGCCGAAGGCCACAGGCGGGTCTTCGACCACTTGGAGCTGTCACCCCGAGGCGCTGGAGCGCCTCAGTGCCGCACGCCGAACACTCCTCAAGGCGAGACGCCGACGATAGCGTCAAGTGCGGGCAGTGTGGGAAAGACCTTCACCCCGATCCGGTCCAGCGCGGTCTACTGCTCAGCCGCCTGCCGACAACGCGCCTACCGGCAACGGTAGACACCGCGAGGCGTGGTGCCAGGGGCGCATCCGGGGCGCACCAGGGGCGCAGGAGGGGCGCAGGAGCACGACAATCAGCGGTAACCGTTCACAACCGCTCGCAAGCGTTTCCGCAGTTGAGAGCGCCTTTTTGGCGAATCTGCGCAGGTCATCGAATCGGCCGAAAGAGTACTTCGACTACTCCTGACACCGGGTGCCGCAATAGTCAGCCGCCACGGCTTATCTGGTATGCCATAGAAGACTGGCCCATCCAGAACCTATCGACGAGCCAGCCATGCCTGCCTAGATCCGAAGCGCCGAATTCTGTGCCCTGATCGCAGCCGCATTCGGCCTGCAGTTGTGGGTGAAGGGGTTCATCCACCCTTGACGCCGGATGGTCCCAGCGTTTGAATGACCTACCAACACTTGAGGAGCATGCGATGGCCAAATACCTAATCAAAGCAGCCTATAACGTTGAAGGCATTAAGGGCGTCATAAAAGCCGGCGGTACCGCTCGAGTAGATGCGGTAAGGAAGGCCATCGCGAGTGTCGGCGGATCGGTCGAATCGTTCTATTTCGCGTTTGGAGGCGACGACGCTTACGTCACAGTCGAAGCTCCCAACAATGTGGCTGCGGCGGCGATGGCGGCAGCAGTCGGCTCATCAGGAGCGATTGCCAGATACGAGACAGTGGTACTCCTTTCCGCTGATGAGATCGACGACGCCATGAAGATGGCTGTCAGCTATGCCCCGCCTGGCTCCTAGGCAGGACAACAAGCCGATCCGCGCGCCCCAGGCAACCATCGAAGATCATCTACGCGCTGCATTCGTGATTCAGGCTGAACAGGGATGTCCGGCACTGCGTCCGCCATATCGACCTGCTCGCCACTGCCTGACGCCGCGCGCGATACCGACGATCGTGTCAGGACGACCGAGCTGACCGACAGTGGCCCGCGTGGCGACACGCCGCAGGCTCGGCGTTCCGGTCCGGCGATGGGTTGGACCCCTAACGTGCACGCATGTCAACTGGATCCGGGCTGCCTAGTTTCGTGACCCTTGACTCGTATCTGGATGTCAGAAACGTCGAAACTGTGCGTACCACCCTGACTGCCGTACTAGACGCTTCCCTCGGCGAAGTCATCATTGACATGAGTGAGGTCAAGGTGATCGACGCGGCAGGACTGGCCATGCTTGCCGCTGCTCATGTGCGTGCCCAACGCCGCGGCCAGCAGCTGGTGCTTCGCGGCTGCACGAGAGAGGTGCGCCGAGTGCTCGCCGTAACCCGCCTCAACCGCATCCTCCGCGTCGAGCGGCCTCCCCTCGACCTCCCCGCTTGACAGGGGGCGAAGCCTGTGATGGTCGGCCGCGTGAGAAGCGCAACATGACCGCACCAAGAGAGCCAATACCGTCGTAGGCTCCGGCCATGACGAGCGGGAACGAGCGTCGACGAGATCGCCCGTGGGTCATGCGGACGTACGCGGGCCACAGCTCGGCGGCTGAGTCCAACGCCCTCTATCGACGAAACCTCGACAAAGGTCAGACCGGCCTGTCCGTTGCATTCGATCTGCCGACCCAGATCGGGTACGACCCGGACACTCCTCTCGCGCACGGCGAAGTGGGCAAGGTCGGCGTACCGGTTCCGCATCTGGGCGAGATGCGGCGGTTGTTCAAGGACATCCCCTTGGCTGAGATGAACACGTCCATGACCATCAATGCCACCGCGATGTGGTTGCTCGCGCTGTATCAAGTGGTCGGGGAGGAGCAGGGGGCTGACCCGCGCACGCTTCAGGGGACAACTCAAAACGACATCATCAAGGAGTATCTGTCCCGCGGCACCTATGTCTTTCCGCCCGTGCACTCGCTTCGTCTGACCGTTGACCTGATCGCCTACACGGTCAACGAGATGCCGAAGTGGAATCCCATCAACATCTGCAGCTACCACCTGCAGGAGGCCGGGGCGACACCGACGCAAGAGGTGGCGTTTGCCCTGTGCACGGCGATCGCGGTGCTGGACGCGGTTCGCGACTCCGGTCAAGTGCTTCCGGACCGCTTTGGCGACGTTGTCGGACGCATTTCCTTCTTCGTCAACTCCGGCGTCCGCTTCGTCGAGGAGATGTGCAAGATGCGAGCGTTCGCGACGATGTGGAACGATCTCGTCGGCGAGCGGTACGGCGTCGACGACTCGGCACAACGCCGGTTCCGTTACGGCGTGCAGGTCAACAGTCTCGGCCTCACCGAGGCACAGCCGGAGAACAACGTGCAGCGCATCGTCTTGGAGACTCTCGGGGTGACGCTGTCCAAGCGGGCGCGAGCGCGCGCCGTGCAGTTGCCGGCGTGGAACGAAGCGCTCGGCCTGCCACGCCCGTGGGACCAACAGTGGTCACTTCGGCTGCAGCAGGTGCTGGCGTTCGAGTCCGACCTCCTGGAGTACGGCGACATCTTCGATGGATCACACGTCATCGCGGCGAAGGTCAACGAGTTGACGAGCAGCGCCACCGAAGAGATGGACAAAGTGCAGGCGATGGGCGGAGCGATTGCCGCGGTCGAGTCCGGCTATTTGAAGTCCGAGCTCGTCGCCTCGCTCGCGCGAAGGCGCGCCCGGATTGAGAGCGGCGCCGACGTCGTCGTGGGAGTCAACGCGTTCGTCCAGACAGAGCCCTCGCCACTGACTGCTGACCTCGAGGCGGCGGTCCAGGCGCCAGATGCTCAAGCGGAAGCTCAGGCCATCGAGTCGACACGTCGATGGCGAGAGGCTCGGAATTTCTCAGCGGTTGCCGCTGCCCTCGACGATTTGCGAGCCGCTGCAAAGTCGGACGAAAACCTCATGACCTCCACACTCGCCCTGGTCCGCGTCGGCGGTACGACGGGGGAGTGGGCCGGGGCCCTGCGTGAGGTCTTCGGCGAATACCGCGCACCGACCGGGCTCTCGGCTGCCTCAACGGGGACAGCAGCGGGTGGAGAACTCGCGACGCTCCGGGCAGTTGTTCGGCGTACCGAGGAAGATCTCGGCTGCCGACTGCGATTACTGGTCGCGAAGCCGGGACTTGACGGGCACAGCAACGGGGCTGAGCAAGTCGCTGTGCGAGCCCGAGACGCCGGTTTTGAAGTCATCTACCAGGGCATCAGACAGACTCCTGAGCAGATCATCGCCACGGCGGTGGCTGAGGACGTTCACTGCGTGGGCATCTCGATACTCTCCGGCTCCCACATGCAACTGGTGCCGGCGATTGTGTTTGGGCTGCGGGCCGCGAGCCTGGCCGACGTCCCGGTCGCCGTCGGCGGGATCATCCCTGCGGCCGATGCTGTGGCCTTGTGCGAGGCGGGAGTCGCAGCCGTATTCACCCCAAAAGATTTCGGGCTGACGCAGATCGTGGCGCGAATTGTCGACGTCATCCGGCGAGCTCACGGCCTTTCCACCAGTCCGACTTGTCAGACATCACGCGACCTATAGCCGTGGAGCGTCCGACAAGTCGCTAGGCAGGGCAGGCGCAGGCGCCGGTCAGCCGGAGGCGGGCTGGTAATCGGGGTCGGACGGCTTCGTGTCCGCTTTGACCGCATCACGGTTGCCGATCGGCTTGTCAGGGCCCGTGGTGGTGTCCTTCATCGTCTGCGCTTCGGTCTCGGCGTTGATCTCAGCGCCGAGCAAGATGACATAGAAGGTGATCCACAGCCACAGCATCAAAACGGCCACTGCCGCCAGGCTGCCGTACGTCTTGCTGTAGCTGCCGGAATACGACACGTACAACGAGAAGGCCAGCGAAGCCACCAGCCAGATGACCGTGGCAACAGCCGCGCCGGTGGAGACCCACTTGAACTCCGGGTCGTCTCGATCCGGCGCCACGCGGTAGATCACCGCTAGGCCGACCGCGATGAGCGCCAGTAGCAGAAGCCAGCGTGCTATCTGCAGCAGGATGAGGCTCCAGGAAGGCAGACCGATCGCACTGAAAACCAGTGGTGCGACAGCGACCAGCCCCAGGGCGAGCAGGCCGCCGATGATCATCGCGAGAGTCAGCCCGAGAGCGAGGAGCTTGCGCTTGATGAAACCGCGGCTCTCCTCCTCGTCGTACGTGATGTTGATGGCCGAGATGAGGTTGCCGACGCCGCCGGAGGCGCTCCACAACGCCAGCGCCAACGCGATGACAAGGCCGATCCCGAGCGACTGGGCAGGCTTATTGGCCAATTGATCGATCTGCTTCAGGACCAGACTTGAGGCACTCGCGGGCATCGCGGCGGTAGCGCTGCGGGCTTGGTCGCGCATGGTGGCGGGGTCGGCGACGAGACCCCAGGTCAGTACGGCGGCACTGAGGCCGGGGAACAGAGAGAGGAAGCTGAAGAAGGCGACGCCGGCAGCCAGCATGGGTACCTGGTCGGCCTTGGCCTCTCCCCAAGCGCGCTTCGTCACCTGCCACCAACCCTTGGCCGGGATCTCGGCAGGGCTGGTGGCCTCGGAGCCGGCTAGGCCATTGTGACCCGCCGACTCAGGTGACTTCGCGGAACTGGACGAGGACGAGCTCAGCTGGACCCTCCACTGCGTGACTGCTTGACATTCTTCGTCGATGACTTGGCTTCTTCTTTGACGGTGTCGGCTTGAGACATGCCCTCTTCCTTCACCGTGTTGGCGGCCTGCGTGGCGCTCTCCTTGACCTGCTGCACAGCCTCCTGCGCAGGCTCTTGAAGGCCGTCTTTGAGGTCCTGCGCCACCTGCTGCGCCTGCTCCTTCACGGGACCGACGAAGTCAGAGGCTCGCTCTTGCAGAGTGCCAGCCAGCTGCTCCTCCTGCTGGGTTGCGGGCAGCAAGCTCGATATCAGCCAGCCGCCAGCAAACGCTACGAGACCGGCAGCCAGCGGATTGCCCTGGGCACGTTCTCGCGCGATCTGCGGAGCCTGGGCCACGTTGTCAGTCATCGAAGATGCGGCATCGCTCACCGACGACGTCATCGAGGACATGGAGTCACCGACCGATGACGTCACGGACGACATCGAGTCGCCGACTGACGACTTGGCCGACGACATCGCAGATCCCGCCGAACCCGTTCCCGAGCTTGTGGTGTTGCTGATCGAGGATGTGGCTGATTGCGCTGTCCCCATCACACGCTCCTTGATGCTCGATACCGCTCCTCGGGCTCTGCCGACTCGCCGCGCCATCACCCGGCTCGGGCTCACCTTCTCGTTCAGCGCGTCGACGTCATATGACAGATCGCGCCGTGTCTCTTCGATCTCACGTCTTAGCTCCTCTGGGCTTGCACCCATTCCTTGTCCTCCTTCAGTGTCTCAATGGTCTGTTCAGGCTTCGGACTGACTTGCGCGAGTTTCTTCTTGCCGTTCAGGCCCAAGACTGCGGCCACGATGCCCCACAACAGTGTGACGATCAACGCCGCCAGCCACTGGTACATGACCATGTCGAGAAGCCAAATAAGCGTGAGTGACAAGCATATGAGCAGTAGAAGACCGGCGACGCCGGCCGCGGCGAGCATCCCCACTGCGGCTCCCGCCTTCTTCGCCTCTTCACGGACCTCGACTTTGGCGAGCTCGAGCTCTTGACGCATTAGCTTGGAGAGATTGCTGGTCATCCGTCCAATGAGACTGCCGACCGACTCGTCCTCCACGCCTGGGGGGCCCTCTGCTGCCGCTGACGCGCCGCTGTCTGCCTGGTACGTGCCGGCATAGGAGGTCTCAGCGGTTGTGTCTCCGCCCTGCGGATAACCTCCCGAGTAGCCCGCCGCGGTGCTGCCCTCGGTGAGACCCTCTTGTTGGTAGCCCTGATCGGGCGGGTACCCCGACGAGCCGTAGGGGTCGGCGCCTCCGGTCAGCGGATCTTGACCAGAGGCGCCTCCATACGTGCTGCTCATGCGCGACCTCCATAGCCCGCGTCATATCCCGACGGGGGTTGGTCTTCGCCGAAGGGCTCGTTGAGGAGAGGTGCCGGCTGTGCGGCAGTGGGGCTCCAGCCCGACTCGCTGGTGCTCGTCGGGGAGCTGTAGACGTCGTATCCGGCGCCGTATTGTTCGCCGATCTCCGGCGTTCCGTAGGCGATGTGCTGACCCGGCGAGGAGTACCCGGACGATGAGCCGTCGCTATTGTGGGCACTCATCGCCCCGCGGGACAGCCGCCCGACCACGATGCCGGCGAGCGCGGCTCCAAGCAGAAACCCGCCTGGACGGCGTCGGGCCAAGTTCCGGACCTCGTCCAGCATGTCGCTCGGCTCGCGTTGCGAGAGAAAGTCAGCCGCCTGCTCCATCAGGTCCGCGCCCTGCTGGGCCACCGAGGCCGCCGGGCCAGGATGGCTGCTGCACTCGGCCATGGTGCGGAACTCCTGGCTGAGCGAACGTAGGCTGTCAGACGCGCGGTCTCGCTGCGAGGTCACCTGGCTGGTCACCTGGTTAGTCACTTGAGATCTTGCTTGCTCGGCGAGCTGTTGCGCCGACTGCCTGACGTCGCCGGCGACCTGCCCGGCCTGTTGCACGGCTGTCTCGGCGACGTGCTGAGTCGCCTGCGTCGTGGTGTCCTTGACGTTCTGTGCCTCCTGCTTCGCGGTCTCGGTGGTTCCGCCGGAGTCACCCTCGGTGGAGTAGGTGGCGTCTGTGGCGTAGGTACTGTCGGTCGTATAGTCAGGCAGGGCGGACGTCGACTCGCCCTCGCCGTATCCCGACACGTACGGGTCGTTTGGTGTGGTGGTCATGGCATCCTTCCTTCCAGAGCGTCTGCCGTGTTAGTGCCCGCTCCGCTCCGATCAAAACTGCCAATTTGCAGTGTTACGAGAGGCTCGCTCACTAGGGCGAGGCTCAGCAACTGCATGACCAGAAGCCCGACCAGAAGGCGGACCCTCACTATTAGCCACATAGGCGGTTCTCAATTGGGTACAACTGATGAGCGGCCGGCCCCTGAGGACCCACAGCGCGTTAGATGACAACATGAGGGAGACAGTGGATGATCGGCTCGGGAGACATTCAGCAGGTCGTTGGCGCCGACGCCTACGGTTCCGACGGATCGAAGATCGGCAGTATCGGTCAGGTCTTTCTCGACGACGAGACTGGAGAGCCCGTCTTCGCAACCGTGCTCACCGGCCTTTTTGGCATGGCCGAGACATTTGTTCCGTTGGCGAATGCGTCCTTCAGCGGCGGTCGAGTCGACGTCGGTTTCGATCGCGAAACGGTCAAGAGCGCCCCCAGCGTGAGTCCAGACGATGGTCACCTCAACCCTGAGGAGGAGCAGATGCTCTACGACTACTACGGCCTCACCTACGCCCCGAACCCGGACGACTCCGGTTCACCCGTCGAAGACGAGACGTACCAAGACCCATACACAACGTCGGTGCGGTCAGAGATCCCCACGGTGCGCCAACCGAGCGACCGAGCAGACACGGCGATGACGCGTTCGGAAGAGCAGCTGAATGTGGGCAAGGAGCGCCAGCTCACCGGTAAGGCCCGGCTACGCAAGTACGTCGTCACGGAGAACGTCACGATGACAGTGCCGGTACGCCGCGAGAAGGCAGTGCTGGAGAGCGTGCCCGTCGGTGAGGAGGGGACCACTGTCGAAAACGAGATCGTCGAAGGGACGGCGGTGATCTCGGAGGGGCAGCCTGAGATCATCCTGCACGAAGAGGTCCCTGTCGTCGAAACGGTGGTTCAGCCGGTAGAGCGGGTTCGTCTCGGCAAGGAGGCGTACACCGTCGAGGAGACCGTGACCGAGGATGTTCGCAGGGAGGAGATCGCGGTCGAGGGTGACATCGTCGACCGTGACGAAACCTCTGGAACGACCTGAGTCGCTTCAGCAGCTCACCATCCAGTGCAGGCTATCCAGCGCCGGCCATGTCGGGAGCGACTTAGAAGAGCCTGTCCTCACTGTTGTCCATGCCGCGGAGAGCGTCGTAGTCGACGACGGCACAGACGATCCCCCGGTCTTCGGCCAGCGTTCTCGCCTGCGGCACAATCGTCTGCGCCGCCAGCATGCCGAGTACCGGCTTCAGTAGCGGATCGCGGTTGAGCAGATCGAGGTATCGGGTGAGCTGCTCCACCGCGTCGATCGTGGCTTTGCGCTTGATCTCCACGGCGACATGTCTGGCAACCCCTCGGGAGGCCACTGCAGCTCCTTCGTGGTGAGTCACGCTGGAATACCCGACTTGCCCCACGGTGCCCTCGGCGTCCACTTGCCGGCACAGCAGGTCGATAGGTCCGATGGCGGTCGGATACTCCCGTTGCACCAGTGACATCCCTGCACGGAGGGTTGCGGGATGCTCGGCCAGCAGCTGCTGAAGATGCTTCTCGACACCGTCTTTGCGAAGACCGGGGTCCTGCCCGAGCTCGTAAGACGTGTCACTGATGACGTCGGCGATGAGGATGCGCAGAGTGTCTCCGCTCGGTGACTCGACCAGCCACTCGACCTGGTCGTCGCCGAGGTCCCGCTCGCTGAGCGTGCAGGGCGGAGACATCCAGTTCAGAGGCTTGTACGAGCCTCCGTCAGCGTGGATGAGGACGGACTTGTCGGCCTTGACGATGAGCAGTCGGGTCGCCATCGGAAGGTGGGCAGTGAGCCGGCCGGCGTAGTCGACCTGACACGTGGCAACTGCGAGACGCACGGCTCCTGACCCTATCCGTCAGCAACGGGACTGCCTCTGACCGTGTGGGAGACTGGCGACCATGTCCCGCGAGTTCTCCACGATCGGTGTTGTCGGTCTGGGCACGATGGGTGCAGGCATCGCTGAGGTGTTCGCCCGCAACGGCTTTCGGGTCGTCGGCGTCGAGCAGACCGACGACCATCTCGAACGTGGCAGGGGTCATATCGAGAACTCCACCCGCCGTGCGGTGAAGCGCGGAAAGCTGACGGAAGACGAGCATCAAGGCATCTTCGAGCGTCTCGCGTTCACCACGTCGCTGACCGACCTGAAGGACTGTGACCTGGTCGTCGAGGCGGTGCTGGAGCACCTTGACCTCAAACGGGCAATTTTCAAGCAGCTCGACGACATCGTGCGACCAGACTGTGTGCTGGCAACCAACACCTCGTCGTTGTCCGTGACGGAGATCTCTGCCGCGACCTCCACTCCGAGTCGGGTCGTCGGTATGCACTTCTTCAATCCCGCTCCAGTGCAGCAGTTCGTCGAAGTGATCCGCACTGTGGTCACCGATCCGGAGGTCATAGAAGACGTGCAGGGCCTGGCGCGCAAACTGGGCAAGAACCCAGTCGCTGCGGGGGACCGAGCCGGATTTATTGCGAACTCTTTGCTTTTCGGCTACCTCAACCATGCGGTGGCTCTGTACGAGAACCGGTATGCCTCCCGGGAAGACATCGACGCAGCGATGCGTATGGGGTGCGGTTATCCCATGGGGCCGCTCGCGCTGCTTGACCTTATCGGCCTCGACACGGCGTACGAGATTCTCGACACGATGTACCGTCAGGGCCGAAATCGGCTTCATGCTCCCGCTCCGCGGTTGAAACAGATGGTGACCGCCGAGCTGCTCGGCCGCAAGACCGGCCGCGGCTTCTACACCTACGAGGCGCCTGACAGCCCGGTGGTAGTGGCGGACGCTGATACGCCCGACGCCGTCTCGGCTCCGCAGTTTCGTCGCGAGATCAAGCGCGTCGGCGTCGTCGGCTCCGGCGCCATGGCGACCGGCATCGCCGAGGTCTTCGCCCGGGGCGGATATGACGTGAGTGTGGTCGCTCGCAGCGAGAGCAGCGCCCAGGCGGCCAGGTCGGTGGTCCAACGCAGTCTGGAGAAGGCCGTTCAGCGGGGGCATCTCACGACCACCGAGCAAGCGGATGCTCTAGCGCGTCTGACAGGCAGTGCGTCGCTGGACGACCTGGCAGAGGTTGACCTCGTCGTCGAGGCTGTGGTGGAGGATCTCGGAGTCAAGAAGGCGTTGTTTGAGAACCTCGACGAGATCTGTCGCGAGGGTGCGATCTTTGCGACCACCACGTCGTCGCTTCCGATCATCGAGCTGGCAGCAGTGACTCAGCGTCCAGGCGACGTGGTTGGAATGCACTTCTTCAACCCAGCTCCGGTGATGAAACTCGTAGAGGTCGTCTCCACTGTCGCAACGCGTTTCGACGTGTCCGAGACGGCTCGGGCGGTGTGCCAGGCGATCGGCAAGCATGCCGTGTCGTGCGGCGACCGTGCCGGCTTCATCGTCAACGCACTGCTGTTCCCCTACCTCAACGACGCCGTACGCATGCTCGAGGCTCACTACGCCACCGCTGACGAGATCGACACTGCGATGAAACAAGGGTGTGCGCTGCCCATGGGTCCGTTCGAGGTGCTCGACGTGGTCGGCAACGATGTCTCGCTGGCTATCGAACGGACCCTGTACATCGAGTTCCGGGAGCCAGGCTTTGCGCCGGTTCCGCTGCTCGAACATCTGGTCACGGCCGGGTACCTCGGCCGCAAGACCGGCCGCGGCTTCCGCGACTACTCCGCCGCCTGAGCGGTGCCGACGTCCGCTCGTATCCGGGGCAACTCTGTCCTGCCCGCACGCCGTGAGGCGATCACGCTCGTCACCGAGGACGGGCTCCGCCTTGTCAGCGAGCTCGCCGTACCTGTGGACCGCGATCCGGTGGCGACGATCATCTGCCTGCATCCGCTTCCGACTGCCGGCGGAATGATGGACAGCCAGGTCTTCCGCAAGGCTGGCTACCGACTGCCCGCTTTGGCAGAGCTGGCGGTGCTGCGGTTCAACACTCGCGGTACTTCTAGCGCCCAAGGCACCAGCGAGGGAACTTTCGACGGTGGCGCCGGAGAGCAGCATGACCTGGCTGCTGCGGTGCGGTACGCCGTAGAAGCGGGTCTTCCGCTTCGGTGGCTGGTCGGGTGGTCGTTCGGCGCAGACCTCGTACTCAAATACGGCGCCGTGCCTGAGGTCGAGGGTGGGATTTTGCTGTCACCGCCGCAGCGTCTGGCTGCGGCCGCAGACCTGGCTACGTGGACGGTGTCCGGCCAACCGCTGGTTGCGATAGTTCCTGAGTACGACGACTATCTGCCGCCGTCGGAGGCTCGCGAGCGGTTCGCCGCGGTTCCGCAGGCGGAGGTGGTCGCCGTACCCGAAGGGAAGCATCTGTGGGTCGGGCAGGCCGAGACGGTCCTCAACCTCGTCGTCGAGCGCGTCAACCCCGCGAAGGCGCCTCTGCCAACGGAGTGGCAGGGCGAGATGGCCATGGCCTCGCCGGTGATCGTGTCAGGACTCAGCCGGAGCCGCGGACTGCGCCGGGGAGGCGGCCCCTGAGCCGTCGCTGGCGGCGTCCGCTCCGCTGAACGAGGCCATGAGGTCTCGGAGTTGGGCCAGCTGGGCAGCGATTCCGTCTCGCCGCTTCTGCAAGGTGTCGACCTCCAGTCGAGCGGCAGCCGTTTGCCGCTCAGCGTTTGCCAACGCGTTGCTGACGATCTGGTCAGCCTGCCGGCGAGCCGCGGTGACCATCTGCTCAGCCTCCCTGCGGGCTCGGGCGAGCGACCGGTCCGCTTCGGCGGTGGCTTGCTCACGGTGCTTGGTGGCCGTGGCGATGGCTTCTCGGGCACGGTCCTCAGCAGCCTTGGCGCGTGCCTGGGCCTCAGCAAGCAGGCGGTTGGTCTCCTCAGTAGCTGAGCTGTGGCGGTCGGCGGCGTCCTTCGTGAGACGCTCGCGCTCTACGGCCAACTGACGTCGCATCTCCATCGCCTCGCGATCCGCCGAGGCACGGGCGAGCTCAGCCTCCCGGCGAGCCGACGTACGCAAGGAGTTTGCCTCTTGCTCTGCGGCCAGCCGCTTCTGCTCGGATTCGCGTTTGGACGCGGCCAAGATGTCGTTTGCCTCCGCCCGGGCCAGCGCCCGTTCCTGCTGGGCTTCGGCGAGCACCGAGGCTCGACGCTCCTCGATCTCTTGCAGTTGGACGCTGCGGATGTCGGCAGCTTCTTTCTCGGCGTCGGCACGCAACGCCGCGGATTCACGGGCCGCCAGTTCTCGGGACTCTTCCGCTGCTTGATTGGCGGCGGCCGTGACTTGGGTGGCTTGCTCTTCCGCCAACCGGAGTATCGACGCGGCATGTCCGCCCAGCCCGGCGTACGTCGGCTGCTCTTGTTCAGCAACTTGAGACTGCAGTGCCTCAAGCTCCTCTTGGAGCTCCGCGATGCGGGCGTCAGCGGCCGCGCTGCTGCCGCTGGAACTGGCAACGTATTCGTCGACTGCAGCCTTGTCGTAGCCGCCCCAGCGGACGACGGGGAATCCACCTCCGAGCGCCGCTGCATCCCGCGCCTCGGCAGAGAGCTGGTCACCGTCGTCGGGCTGTGGCGGTGGATCGTAAGTCGTCTGAGGCGCTGTAACGTCCGCCGCGTCGGTGGTCGACTGAGGCAGCGCGGCGTCTGCCGCATCGGGTGCGGCCGGGGTGACCGTTGGCTCCGGTGCATTTCTGGCGACCGGCATCGTCTCGGCGACTGGAGCGGGCGGGGCAGCTTCTGCAGTCTCGCCCACGGGTCCTGCATGCGCGGGGACCGTATTCTTTGCCCGGCGTCCCGCGCCCAACGGCGTCCGACGGGGGCCGGGGGCTATCCGCCGACCCGGACGTGTCGGCACCGGCTCGGATACCACGGGAAGCGCCTGGGTCGTCTCCTCAGCCGAGTCTTGAACAGAGGCGGTGCCCTCAGCTGTCTCGTCAGGGTCATCGAAGATGGACAGTCCGGCCTGCGAGCTCGTCATGTTGGTCATGGTAGGTGGCCGGTACGCCGGTGTCAGGAAGCCACACGGATCTCTTTTCGTCGCCCGATCAGGCGCCCCGGAACAGGTTGATCGCCTGTGAGTGCCGTTCTCGCATCTCCTCGTCACGAACGCCAAGACCCTCTCGTGGTGCGAGACAGAGCACGCCCACCTTGCCCTGGTGCTGGTTTTGGTGGACCTCGTACGCCGCTTGACCAGTCTCACTCAGTGGATACGCGCGGCTCAGCGTGGGGTGGACGAGACCGTGCGCAATCAGTCGGTTTGCTTCCCACGCCTCCCGATAGTTCGCGAAGTGAGATCCGATGATGCGCTTGAGGTTCATCCACAGGTACCGGTTGTCGTATTCGTGCAGGTAGCCCGAGGTCGACGCGCATGTCACGATCGTGCCTCCTTTGCGGGTCACGAAGACCGACGCCCCAAACGTGTCGCGTCCGGGGTGCTCGAGAACGATGTCGGGGTCGTCGCCACCGGTGAGCTGACGGATGCGTGCGCCGAATCGCCGCCACTCTTTGGGATCCTGCGTCCCTTCGTCCTTCCAGAACTGGTAGCCCTCCGCCTTGCGATCGATGATGAGGTCAGCGCCCATGGATCTGCACAGCTCGGCCTTGTCAGCAGACGACACTACGCACACTGGAGTCCCGCCACCGTTCAGAGCGAACTGAGTGGCGTATGACCCCAAGCCTCCGGACGCTCCCCAAACGAGCACCACGTCGCCCTGCTTCATGTCGGCGCCGTTCCTGGAGACCAGCTGCCGATAGGCGGTGGAATTGACGAGACCTGGACAGGCCGCCTCTTCCCAGGTCAGATGGGCCGGCTTCGGCATGAGCTGGTTGGACTTCACCAAGGCCAGCTGCGCGAGGCCGCCGAAGTTGGTTTCGTAGCCCCAGATCCGCTGCTCAGGGTCGAGCATCGTGTCGTTGTGCCCGTCGGGGTGCTCGAGCTCGACCGAAAGGCAGTGCGCGACGACCTCTGCGCCTGGTTTCCAGGTGTGCACTCCGGGGCCGGTTCGCAATACCACTCCCGCAAGGTCAGACCCGACGACGTGGTAGGAAAGATCGTGCCGCTTGCCCAAGGGAGAGAGGCGGCCGTAGCGCTCGAGGAACCCAAAGGTCGGTACGGGTTCGAAGAGGCTCGTCCAGACCGTGTTGTAGTTGATGGCCGACGCCATGACAGCGACCAAGGCCTCCCCGGGGCCGAGCTCCGGTGTGGCGACCTGCTCGACGTGAAGGCTCTTGCGGGGGTCCCTGGCCGAAGTCTCCAGGCCCTCGAACATGCCGACCTCGTCCTTGCGCACCGTCACGGCGTCGTACGACTGAGGTATCGGAAGAGCGGCGAAGTCCTCACTTGTTGTGTCCCCGGCGAGAATCGCGTCGAGGATGGCGTGCATGTGAGACCTCCATGACCGTCGACGCCGAAGTACGGTTCGCCCGGCTAGCGACGCGTACGGTTCGTCCGGTTGAGCAGCAATCTAGCGACTTTCTCCACCCCGGTCAGCCCGTCCTCATCCTGGCGTCTGCCATGCTGACGTGGCGGAATCCCCGTCGGCCCAGTAAATTTCGGTGCGAGGTGTGCGTTTGCCAGGCTTAACCCAGGAACCGCTTGCAAGGCTGCTCCAAGTGAGCGAACGAGCGACGCAGTGGGCTCCAGCCTGCGCAGTGTTGATGTAGCCCGCGTGGAGCTGACGTGAGCATGGCAAACAGCCAGCAAGCACCGCAGATCCGCTATGCGGACGGTGATTCCGCCACGCCCGCGTGGCAAATTTGGGGGAGGCTCCGGAGTACAGCCCCGGTTAGCTTGAACGGGCTGCGGGGTACGCCGGGGTTAGCCTGCGGCGGGTTCTACGAGTTCGACGAGTACGCCGCCGGCGTCCTTGGGGTGGATGAAGTTGATCCGGCTGCCTGCGGTGCCCGTACGCGGCTCCGCATACAGCAGGCGCAGGCCTGCGGAGCGGGCGGTTTGCATCGCTTCTTCGATGTTCGTGACGCGGTAGGCCAGCTGATGGATGCCCGGGCCCGAATGCTCGAGAAACCGCGCAATCGCCGAATCCGACGTCAGCGGCGCGAGTAACTGCAGGCACGGCCCCGAGCTGTTCACGGCGATCATCGCCTCCCGCACACCCTGTTCGTCGTTCATCTCCTCGTGCACAAGTCGGAAGCCGAACGTCGACTGGTAGAACTCGATCGCCGCAGCGAGGTCCGAGACGGCGATGCCGACGTGGTCGATGCCGGTGATCAGACCGGGCGGGAACATGGCCCTATAGTGCCGGGTTGATGCGCTGACCAGCGAGCCGGTGTGACGAGACCAACAGCGCCCGAGCTCGCTCAGGAAGCCCTGGTCGTCGGTAAAGTGGGGACGGCACGGCGCAAGCCGGATTGTCCGGCATCAGGAGGCACACATGGCTGGTTCGGTTCTCGTCTCAGGGTCACGTACGCCGATTGGACGGTTGCTCGGAGGTTTCAAGGACCTCTCTGCCGCCGACCTGGGCGGCGTTGCCATAGCGGCGGCCCTCGACCGTGCCGGCGTGGCATCGGGCCAGGTCGACTACGTGATCATGGGGCAGGTGCTGCAGGCGGGTACCGGCCAGATCCCGGCCCGCCAGGCTGCCGTCAAGGCCGGCATCCCCATGACCGTGCCGGCCCTCACGATCAACAAGGTGTGTTTGTCCGGCATGAACGCCATCGCGCTGGCGGACTCGCTGATCCGCGCCGGTGAGTGCGAGATCGTGGTCGCTGGCGGTATGGAGTCGATGACCAACGCGCCGCATCTGCTGATGCAGTCCCGCGAGGGCTACAAGTACGGCGATGTAACGATGCGCGACTCGATGGCGTACGACGGCCTCTGGGACGCCTTCACCGACCAGCCGATGGGCGGTCTCACCGAGATCCGTAATTCCACGGTCGAACAACTGACGCGCGAGGAGCAGGACGAGTTCGCCGCGAGCTCGCATCAGCGCGCTGCGTCCGCATGGAAGAACGGCACGTTCACCGACGAAGTCGTACCGGTCGAGGTCCCGCAGCGAAGAGGTGACCCGATCGTCGTCAGCGAAGACGAGGGTGTGCGAGGCGATACGTCGACGGAGTCTCTGGCTCGGTTGCGCGCCGCGTTCTCTAAAGACGGCACGATCACGGCCGGATCGGCATCTCAGATCTCCGACGGTGCGTGCGCTGTAGTGGTGATGAGCAAGCAGAAGGCGGAACAGCTCGGTCTGCAGTGGCTTGCCGAAATCGGTGCTCATGGTCAGGTTGCCGGCCCGGACTCGACCTTGCAGTCGCAACCGGCGCAGGCCGTCGAAGCGGCATGTGCGAAGGAAGGCATCGCCGTCTCCGATCTCGACGTGGTCGAGCTCAACGAAGCGTTCGCCGCGGTCGCCATCGCAAGTCGCCGAGAGCTCGACCTGGACCCCGAGGACGTCAATCCCAACGGTGGTGCTATCGCCCTCGGACACCCCATCGGCATGTCCGGCGCACGGATCGTTTTGCATTTGGCGTTGGAGTTGCAACGCCGTGGCGGTGGTGTCGGTGCTGCTGCGCTGTGCGGCGGCGGCGGCCAGGGTGACGCACTGATTCTGCGCGTTCCGGCGGCGTGACGGCCGAGGCGACCTCCAGTGCCGAGGCGCCGGACGACGATAGACCTCCAGTCGGCTTGCGGCGGCGGCCAAGGAATAGCGACGAATTACCGGCGTTGGTGGAACGCGCCCGGACGGGCGATGCACGAGCCGTCGCGCGCCTCATCACGCTCGTAGAGAACGCTTCGCCGCTGCTGCGCGACGTCGCCCGACTGCTGGCTCCGCACACCGGATCGGCCCACATCGTGGGGCTGACCGGGGCGCCAGGAGTGGGCAAGTCGACGTCGACAGCTGCGCTGGTACGCGCCTTCCGAAGTGCCGGCGAGCGCGTGGGTGTGCTGGCGGTGGACCCGTCGTCTCCGTTCTCCGGTGGCGCCCTGCTTGGCGACCGAGTTCGAATGCAGGAGCACGCGACCGACCAGCAGGTGTACATCAGGTCCATGGCCAGCCGCGGGCATCTGGGCGGCCTCGCCTGGGCGGCGCCGCAAGCGCTGCGGGTGCTCGACGCGGCGGGGTGCGACGTCGTACTGCTCGAGACCGTGGGTGTCGGTCAGTCTGAGGTCGAAGTGGCGGGACTAGCGGACACCACGGTGGTGCTGCTCGCTCCCGGAATGGGTGATGGCATCCAGGCAGCGAAAGCAGGAATTTTGGAAATCGGCGACGTGTACGTCGTCAACAAGGCTGACCGCGATGGCGCTCATCAGGTCGTCCGTGAGCTCCGGACGATGTTGAGCCTGGGAGAGCAGCGCGAGGGTGGCTGGCGCCCACCCATCGTGCGAACGGTCGCATCGACTGGTGAGGGAGTCGACCAGCTCGTGGCAGCCATCGATGAGCACCGAGATGCGCTGCGGCGTACTGGAGAGCTCTCGGTACGCCGCCGGCGTCGGGCGCACGAGGAGATCGAGGCGATCGCCTTGACTGACCTCCGGGAGCGGTTCGCGTCTCTTGATGGCGGCAAGGCAGATATCGGCGACCTCGCAGCGGCGGTGGCGGCGGGGGAGACGGACGCCTACTCGGCAGCCGATCGGCTGGTGGAGGCGCTCTGACCGCACACAGCGATAGACCACCGCCGACCCGCCGGGTCGATGTGCCGGCTTACACCGTCAGTCTGCGGCAGCATGTTCTGTAGTCCGCGAGTCCCAGGAGGTCCTGTGCACCGCATTTCCCTCGCCGTCGACGTCGGGGCGAGCTTTCAGCAGGCGCTCAACAGCTTCTTCGGCTTTTTACCGAACCTCCTGGCGTTTCTCGTCATCCTTGTCGTCGGCTACATCGTGGCCAGGATCGTGAAGACCCTGGTCCTCAAGGGCCTGGAGAAGCTCGGCATCGACCGGCGGCTGCACGAGTCCGGTGCCAGCAAGTACGTCGACACGATCAGCCCGGGCGCGAGCCCGTCGAACGGCATTGCCACCGGGGTCTTCTGGCTGGTCTTCGCGTTCTTCTTCTTCTCCGCGGTTGGCGCCCTGCAGATCCCCGCGCTGACGACGTTCATGAACCAGGTGTTGGCCTACCTGCCGAACGTCATCGCCGCCATGGTGATCTTCGTCGTGGCGGCGCTGATTGCCGGCGCGGTGGCCGGGGGTATCACTCGAGTCATGGGGGACACCCCGACCGGAAAGATCGCCGCGACGGTGCTGCCGGCGCTCGTCATGGTGATCGCCCTGTTCATGATCCTGCAGCAGCTGCAGATTGCGGCGCAGATCGTCGAGATCGCCTTCGCCGCAACGATGGGGGCACTGGCGCTCGGCCTGGCGCTCGCCTTCGGGCTCGGTGGCCGGCCGATCGCGCAGCAGATGCTCGAAGACGCCTACCGTGCCGGTCAGCAGCACAAGGACCAGATGAAGCAAGACATCCAGGAGGGCCGTCGGCGTGCGCAGGCCGAGATGGCCAATGCGCAGGCCCAGTCGCAGCAGCAGCCGCAGTGGCAGGCGCAGTACCCGCCGCCGGCACACGCGCAGTACCCGCCGCCGGGGCAGGGTCAGTACCCACCACCGGAGCAGGGTCAGTACCCACCACCGGGGCAGGGTCAGTACCCACCCGCGCCGGGTCAGCACGCAGGTGGTCAGACTTACGGCACACCACCGGCTAGTGGAGCGTCCACTCCCGAGTACGGCGAGCAGCAGTAGCAGCCGAGAGCGATCCGGCTTTCCGGGTACCGTAAAGACCCGAAGGCCCAGATCAGGAGGCTGCATGGAGGACGAGCAAGCCGCAAAGACAGGCAGCGCTCGCTGGAAACAACGCTACGAGTCCTCGAAAGTACGTGACGCTGACTTCACGACCGTGTCGGGGCTGCCGGTCGATCCGGTCTACGGCCCACCCGTGGGCCTCGACGACCCGCGGTTCGCAAGAATCAGCTGGCCCGGGGAGTATCCGTTCACGCGAGGGCTCTATCCGACCGGATACCGGGGGCGCACCTGGACGATAAGGCAGTTCGCGGGCTTCGGTAACGCGCAGCAGACCAACGAGCGGTACAAGATGATCCTCCGCTCCGGTGGCGGCGGATTGTCGGTGGCTTTCGACATGCCGACTCTGATGGGGTGCGACAGCGATGATCCGCGCTCCCTCGGAGAGGTCGGCCACTGTGGCGTGGCGATCGACAGTGCAGTAGACGTGGATCACCTCTTCGAGGACATCCCGCTGCAGGACGTCACAACGTCGATGACGATCTCGGGGCCAGCCATCCCTGTGTTTTGCATGTACCTTGTCGCCGCCGAGCGGCAAGGAGCCGACATCGGCGCGCTCGACGGCACGCTGCAGACCGACATCTTCAAGGAGTACATCGCGCAGAAGGAGTGGTTGTTCCCGCCCGAGCCGCATCTGCGGCTCATCGGAGACTTGATGGAGTACTGCGCGCAAAACATTCCGGCGTACAAGCCGCTGAGCGTGTCCGGCTACCACATCCGCGAGGCCGGCTCTACGGCAGCGCAGGAGCTCGCATTCACCTTGGCCGACGGTTTCGGATACGTCGAGCTAGGGCTGTCGCGGGGACTTGACGTCGACGTGTTCGCTCCAGGCCTCTCCTTCTTCTTCGACGCTCACATCGACTTCTTCGAGGAGATCGCGAAATTCCGGGCCGCCCGCCGCATCTGGGCACGCTGGCTCCGGAACGCGTACGGCGCCAAGACTGAACGCGCGCAGTGGCTGCGATTCCACACCCAAACTGCCGGAGTTTCGCTCACCGCTCAACAGCCCTACAACAACGTGGTGCGAACGGCGGTGGAGGCGCTGGCTGCGGTACTCGGAGGCACGAACTCGCTGCACACCAATGCTCTCGACGAGACTCTCGCCCTGCCGACCGAACCGGCAGCCGAGATCGCCCTGCGGACCCAACAGGTGCTCATGGAAGAGACCGGGGTGGTGAACGTTGCGGACCCCCTCGGCGGCTCTTGGTACGTCGAGGCTCTCACTGACAAGCTGGAGCAAGAGGCCGAGGCGATTTTCGCGCGCATTCTCGAACTTGGTGGAGGCGAGTCGCGAAAGCATGAGATCGGACCTATGACTTCGGGAATTCTGCGAGGCATCGAAGACGGCTGGTTCATGGCCGAAATCGCTGAAGCGGCGTTTGTCTATCAGGTCGCGCTCGAGAAGGGCGAGAAGAAGGTCGTCGGCGTGAACTGCCATGAGGGCTCGGTGACCGGAGAGCTCGAGATCCTGCGGGTGTCTCACGATGTGGAGACCGAGCAGGTCCACGAGCTTACCGAACGTCGAGGCGAACGTGACGCCGCTCTGGTCGACGCTGCTCTGAAGCGGTTGGCCGAGGTGGCGAAGAGCCAGGACAACCTGATCCCTGCGATGCTCGAGGCGGCCCGTCAGGAGGCCACGCTCGGCGAAATCTGCGACGTCTTGCGCAACGAGTGGGGCGACTACCGGGAGCCCGCTCGCTTCTAGAGCCGCCTCCTAAGATGTCGCCATGACCGCGCAGTTCTCCCGACCAGGCGCTATCGACTTGTCGGCACTGCGCCCGCCGACAGCCACCTCAGCGCCGGGTGCACCCGGCGGCACCGCGAGTGGTGCCTACGTGATCGACATCAGTGACGAGCAGACGCTGCGGTCGCAGGTCGTGGAGCGATCGCTGTCGGTCGTTGTCATGGTCAGCTTCTGGGCACCTTCATCACCGACGTCGATCCAGATCACTGCCACACTTGAGCGTCTCTCCGATGAGTTCGCCGGCCGCTTCGTGCTGGCGAAGATCGATGTGGAGGCGCAGGGCGCTCTTGCCCAAGCGCTAGGCATTCCGGGGCCTCCGTTGGTGGTGGCGGCGCTCCGCGGCCAGCTGGCGCCCTTGCTCCAAGAGGCTCTGCCCGAGCAGCAGATGCGCGAGCTCGTCCAGCAGGTATTGGAAGCCGCCGCGGCCAGTGGCGTCACGGGGACCGCCGAGCCGTTCACGAGCTCACCGTCGGAACCTGCCGAGCCAGCCGAGCCAGCCGAGCCGCAACCTCGCCACGCCGCCGCCGAAGCTGCTCTGCTGGCCGGCAACGTCGACGCGGCTATCCAGGCCTACGAGTCCGCGCTTGCTGAGTCCCCAGGTGACCCCGAGGCAATCGCCGGGCTGACGCGAGCCCGCCTGCTGCAGCGTATTTCCACCGTCGACGAGGCTCGCGCACGCGCCGAGGCTGCGGAGCGACCGGGCGATGTAAACGCCCAGATCGTGGTCGCCGATCTAGACCTGGTCAGCGGCTCCGTCGACGACGCGTTCAACCGCCTCGTCGACGTCGTACGACGAACCAGCGGAGACGATCGCGACACGGCGCGGCAACACCTCATCGAGCTGTTCGCAGTCGTGGGTGACGACGATCCCCGCGTCTCGAAGGCCCGCCAAAAACTTGCCAGTGCCCTCTTCTGAGAGGTGCGATCGGCTCAGCGATGCGCAAGGTCATCGGCTGGCTGCTCATGACGGTAGGCGTAGTATCGCTGCTGCTCACGGGCGCCGTGGCTGCCATTTTCGGGCCGGACGACACCGTGCTGACCGGCCCTCACCAGCTGACGTCCGCTGGCTCGGCGATTGTGGCCGCCCCCTCCGCGCCTTCACTCTCCGGGCCGACGCTGGTGTTGACGGCGAGCACCAACCGCCCACGGGCAGAGCTGTTCATCGGAGTCGCGCACGACGTCGACGTGCGCAACTACCTGGCGCGGACGACGTACACGCGGATCGAATCGGTGTCGTTGCCCTGGAGCGTTCAGGAAGCTCACATTCTCGCTGGGAGCACGCGACACGGAAGCCCTCTCGTAGACCCTGCGCAACGGCCGTGGTGGCTGAGCCGGAACACAAGCGCGGCGGGCACCGCTGACGTGAGCGCCAACGTTCCGCTGCCGGACTCCCCAATAGACGTCGTGCTCATGGACCTCCGCCACCTACGCGGCTTCACCGTCGATGTGACCGTCGGGGTCGAGCAGCCAGGAATCTTCCTGGGGGCACTCGCAGGAGCGTTAGCTGGTGCCGGGCTGGTGTGTGCCGGATGGGTTCTGCGTCGGCAGCCTTAGCGATCGTGCACTACGCAGACCGTAGCCAAAGCGTTGCGAGCGCAGGTACTTGAAGGACCGCCGAGAATGGCTGGCCGTGCCAGCCTTTAGGCGTCGCGGTGACCGCGCCGAAGTTGCCGACGTTGGAGCCGCCGTAGAAATCCGCGTCAGTGTTCAGAAACTCTTGCCACCGACCGGACAGCGGGAGTCCGATCCGGTAGTTCGTATGCGGCGTGCCCGCGAAGTTGGCGATGCAGGCGACCCGACGGCCGTCGTTGGCTGCCCGCACGAAGCTGAAGACGTTGTTGGCGGTGTCGTTGGCGTCGATCCAGGAGAAGCCGGCTGGATCAGCGTCTAGCTCCCACAACGCCGTGCACTCCTTGTAGGCGGCGTTCAGGTCACAGACCAGCCTCCACATCCCGCGGTGGCCAGGCAGCGACAGCAGGTCCCAGTCAAGCTCCCCGCTCTCGTCCCACTCCCGCTCTTGGGCGAGCTCTGCTCCCATGAACAGCAGCTGTTTGCCTGGGTGCGCCCACATGTAGCCGAGGAATGCACGAAGAGCCGCCAGCTGCTGCGAGCGGTCACCGGACATCTTCTGCAGCAGCGAGTGCTTGCCGTGAACCACTTCGTCGTGAGAAAGCGGCAGCACGTAATTCTCGGAGTGGGCATAAGTCATCGCGAAGGTCATCTGCGAATGGTGGTACTGCCGATGGACCGGGTCCTTGTCCAGGTACAGCAGCGAGTCGTGCATCCAACCCATGTTCCACTTCAACCCGAAGCCGAGGCCTCCTGCTGATGTGGGTTGGGTGACACCCGGCCACGCAGTCGACTCCTCTGCGACGGTGATGATGCCCGGCGCATGCTTGTAACAGGTGGCGTTAACCTCCTGCAGGAAGCTGACGGCCTCGAGGTTCTCCCGGCCGCCGTGCGCGTTCGGCGCCCACTGACCCGGTTGCCGCGAGTAGTCCAGATACAGCATGGATGCCACCGCGTCGACCCGCAGCCCGTCGGCGTGGAACTCGAGCAACCAGAACAGTGCGTTCGCGACAAGGAAATTGCGGACCTGCGACCGGCCGAAGTCGAACACGTAGGTGCCCCACTCCGGATGCTCTCCGCGTAGAGGGTCACCGTGCTCGTATAGCGGAGTTCCGTCGAAGCGGGCGAGCGCCCAGTCGTCTCGCGGGAAGTGCGCGGGCACCCAGTCGAGGATCACGCCAATGCCGGCCCGATGGAGCTGGTCGATCAGGTACCGCAGGTCGTCCGGCTCCCCCCACCGGGCGCTGGGAGCATAGTAGGACGACACCTGATACCCCCATGAACCGCCGTACGGATGCTCCATCACAGGCATCAGCTCCACGTGCGTGAAGCCGAGGTCGCTGACGTACGGCCCCAGCTGCTCGGCAAGTGCCCGGTAGGTGAGACCGCTGCGCCACGATCCGAGGTGCATCTCGTAGATCGACAGCGGCTCGCGCACGGCCGTCGCACTCGCCCGGCGCTCTATCCACTCGTCGTCACTCCACTCGTACGTCGACTCGTCAACGACCGAGGCCTGATGAGGCGGCCGTTGCGCACGCGTCGCCAACGGGTCGGCCTTGTTGCGCCAGACGCCGTCGGCGCCCCAGACGGCGTACTGGTAGAGGTCACCGGCGCCGACGTCCGCCACGAACAGCTCCCAAATCCCCGAGTCGCTGCGCCTCAGCATCGGGTGCTGGCTGCCGTCCCAGCCGTTGAAATCCCCAATTACCCGAACCTCCCGCGCCGAGGGCGCCCAGACGGTGAACGACGTCCCCGAAGTCCAGCCGTTGCGGCCGTCGTAGCCGCGAAGGTGTGCACCCAACACCTTCCACAGCTGCTCGTGCCGCCCCTCGTTGATCAGGTGCAGGTCAACATCGCCGATGAAGGTGGGAATGGGCGGTGAGCTCACCCGGAGTCCTGCGCGACCAGGCGCTCGAGCGCGCGCAAAGGCAGCGACACCCAGTGCGGGCGGTTCCGGGCCTCGTACACGACCTCGTACACCGTCTTGTCGATCTCGTACGCGCGAAGAAGAGTCGTGCGTGAGCTCGGATCGGTGCCGCCGCCGGCGGCATAGCCGCTCAAGAACGCCTGGCGGTTGCGGGCCGACCACTCGTCGCCGCGGTACCGGAGGTGGTCGGCGTATCCAAAGTGCAACAAGGTGACGCCGGCGGCATAGTCGAACGAGCGGAGCATGCCCGCGACGTCGCGAAGCGGGGAGTCCGACGCAGAGCGTTCCTCGAGCGACTTGGCGGGCTCACCCTCGAAGTCGATGATCTTCCAGCCCTTCACGGTGCGCAGCGTCTGCCCGAGGTGGAGGTCGCCGTGAATCCGCTGGACCGTCACCTCATCCCGAAGACCCGCGAAGTCGTCGTACGCCGCATGCAGCGGCCCACTCAACTCGGTGAGCTCCGGCGCTACCTGCACCGCCGAAGTGAGCCGGGTGCGCATCGCCGCCGCCGCCTGCTGCCGGTCCGCCTCACTCATCGTCGACGTACCGAACGCTGCGGCGAGGTCACGGTGCACCTCCGCGGTTGCTATGCCGAGGCGCTCGGCTTCACTTGCGAAGTCTCCGCCGACTTCTTCGGGATGGAGGTCTTCCTCGACGAAGAGGTCCCGAACACTTGCCAGCGCAATGTCCCAGCCGTCGGTGGCAGTGCGCAGGAACGTCTGCAGCATGCCGAGGTGGCCGTGGACCTCCTGACCCTCCGGCGTGCGCCAACGACCACCCAGCCAGCCCAGCAACCGGGGCACGTGGTCGTCGCCCTGCTCGGTGAGCGCAGCCGTGATTGCGACGTCGGGGTTGGTGCCTGAATGGACCCGGCGAAACAGCTTGAGGACCGCTTCCTCGCCGTACGCGACCGAGGTGTTCGACTGCTCGACCGCCATCACACTGCCGACCGCCGACTCGTCGGGAAGGGTGGCGCTCGCGAGCACGTGGAAGTCGAGGTCTGGCTCCTGTCGGGAGTGCAGGAAACCTCGCAGCAAGGCGGATGTCGGCGCGGCGACGTAAAGGGCGTCGTACGCCACCACTGACCCCAGGCCCTCGACGTCGGCCCATCCGATAAGCGCATGCCCAAGCTCGGGATCGGTGTCGGGCAGATAGGCAACCGGCACCTGGTAGGTCTCGCCGGCCCCGTCGTCGTAGCGCACCGCCACAAGCTCGATGCGGGCCGGTGGACCTTCGGTCAGCCACGAAAGGGCATGCACCGACTCGACCTGGAAGGCTCGGTCTTTTCCGGCGAACCACCGCTGCTCCCTCAGGTATGCGCGCAAGTGGTCGGCGTATCCACCGGTCATGGCGCCCCCACCTGCTCGGGACGGGAGATCAAGAACCAGTAGAAACCGTGCCCCGACAAAGTGAGCAGGTAGGGGAGCTCGCCGATGGTGGGAAAGATGACGTGGCCCAGCAGCTCGACCGGCACGCCGCCCTGCCACCGTCGCAGGTCCAGCTCGACTGGCTGCGGGAACCGGGAGAGGTTGTTGACGCACAGCACGGTGTCGTCTCCGAAGTCCCGGCTGAAGGAGAACACGCTGGGGTTGCTGCCGCCGAGGTCGGTGAACGACCCGAGCCCGAAGGCGGGATGCTGCTTCCTGGCGGCGATCATGCGGCGGGTCCAGTGCAGTAACGAGGAAGTGCTTTCGAGCTCGGCCTCGACATTGACCGCCTGGTACCCGTAGACCGGGTCTTGCACAACCGGGAGGCTGAGCTTGCCCGGTGTGGCCGTGGAGAACCCGGCGTTGCGGTCGGGTGTCCACTGCATCGGTGTCCGCACTCCGTCGCGGTCACCGAGCCAGATGTTGTCTCCCATTCCGACCTCGTCGCCGTAGTACAACAACGGCGACCCGGGCAACGACAGCAGTAAGGCGGTGAAGAGCTGAATTTGATCGAGGTCGTTCTCCAGCAGAGGAGCCAGCCGCCGCCGTATCCCGATGTTGGCCTTCATGCGCGGATCCTTCGCGTACTCCGACCACATGTAGTCGCGGTCATCATCGGTGACCATCTCCAGCGTCAGCTCGTCATGGTTGCGCAAGAAGATGCCCCACTGGCAGGTCTCCGGAATTGCGGGAGTCCGCTCGAGAATCTCCGAGATCGGGTAGCGGGACTCGCGCCGTACTGCCATGAAGATGCGCGGCATGACCGGGAAGTGAAAGCACATGTGGCACTCGTCACCGCCGACGTCGAAGTTGCCGAAGTAGTCGACGACATCGGTCGGCCACTGATTGGCCTCCGCCAGCAGGACCCGGTCGGGGTACTCGGCGTCGATCGTGGTGCGCACCTTCCGTAGGAAGGCGTGCGTCTCGGGCAGATTCTCACCGTTCGTACCGTATCGCTCGTACAGGTACGGTACGGCGTCGAGCCGGAAGCCGTCGATGCCGAGGTCGAGCCAGAACCGGAGGGCATTCATGACCGCTTCGTGCACGGCGGGGTTGTCGAAGTTGAGATCCGGCTGGTGACTGTAGAAGCGATGCCAGAAGTATTGCTGCCGCACCGGGTCCCAGGTCCAGTTGGAGGGTTCCGTGTCGACGAAGATCACCCGTGCCTCGGTGTACTGGTCGTCGGTATCTGACCAGACGTAGAAGTCGCCGTACGGACCCGTGGGGTCTCGTCGCGACTCCTGGAACCAGCGGTGCTGATCGCTGGTGTGGTTCATGACGAAGTCAATGATCACCCGCAGCCCGCGGCGATGAGCTTCTTCGAGCACCTCCTGGAAGTCGGCGACGGTCCCGACCTCAGGAAGGATGCCTTCATAGTCGGCGACGTCGTATCCGCCGTCGCGCAGCGGGCTGGAGTAGAAGGGAGGAATCCAGAGGCAGTCGATGCCCAGCCACTCCAGGTAGTCAAGCTTCTCGCGCAGCCCTAGGAAGTCACCGACACCGTCGCCGTTGGAGTCTTTGAACGAGCGGACCAACACCTCATAGAAGACGGCTCGCTTGAACCACAGTGGGTCGCGCTCCAACGTCATCGTCGCTGCACCGATACGACGTGCACGGGGTTGCGAGCAGGGTCAAGGCGGACGTAGCTGCGCTCGCCCCACCGCCACAGCGACCCGGTCAGCTCGTCGATGACGGTGAAGGTGTTACCCGGCTCGATGCCGAGCGCCGACAGGTCCAGGCGGATCAAGGTCTCCCGGGCTCGGTGCGGATCGAGGTTGGCTACCACGATCACCGTGTCGTCTCCTGCGTCGGTGACGGCGCGCTTGCTGAAGCAGATCACCGCATCGTCCTCGGTGGCGTGCACGACGAGGTTGCGCAACCGCCGAAGGGCGACATGGCGGCGCCGTATGTCGTTGAGGGTGCGAAGGTACGGCGCCAGCGAGCGGCCGTCTCGCTCTGCTGTTTCCCAGTCCCGTGGCCGGAGTTGGTACTTCTCGGAGTCGAGGTACTCCTCTGAGCCGGGACCTACAGCGACGTGCTCATAGAGCTCGTAGCCTGAATACACGCCCCAAGTCGGACCGGCAGTAGCGGCGAGCGACGCCCGGATCGCGAACGCCGCAGGCCCGCCGTACTGGAGATACTCGGACAAGATATCTGGCGTGTTGACGAAGAGGTTGGGCCGCATGACGTCGCTGGACTCGTGGGAGAGCTCGCTCAGGTACTTCTCCAGCTCCGCTTTGCCGTTGCGCCAGGTGAAGTAGGTATAGGACTGGTGGAAGCCCACCATTCCCAGGGCTCGCATCACCGCAGGCCGCGTGAACGCTTCCGCCAGGAAGACGACGTCGGGATCTGTTCGGCGGATCTCCGCCAGCATCCACTCCCAGAAGCACAGCGGCTTGGTGTGCGGATTGTCGACGCGAAAGATCCGGACGCCGCAGGCCACCCAATGCCGCACGATGCGCAGGATCTCCGCTGACAGGCCTTCGAAGTCGTCGTCGAAGTGAAGGGGGTAGATGTCCTGATACTTCTTCGGCGGGTTCTCCGCATAGGCGACCGTGCCGTCAATACGCCGGGTGAACCATTCTGGGTGCTGCTCGACCCACGGGTGGTCAGGGGCGCACTGCAGCGCCAGGTCCAGCGCGACCTCGAGTCCTTGCTTGGTGGCGTTGGTGACGAAGGCCTTGAAGTCGTCGATCGTTCCGAGCTCGGGATGGACCGCGTCGTGGCCTCCTGCCGGCGAGCCGATGGCCCAGGGCGAGCCCGGGTCGCCGGGAGAAGGGGTCAGAGCATTGTTGCGCCCCTTGCGGTTGATCTCACCGATCGGGTGGACCGGCGGCAGGTACACCACGTCAAAGCCCATGTCCGCGATTGCAGACAGCCGCTCCTGTGCGGTCGCTAGCGTCCCCGATGTCCAGGCGCCCGAGCGCTTGTCGTACACCGCTCCCTCGGACCGGGGGAAGAACTCGTACCAGGAACCGACGAGCGCTCGTTCGCGGTCGATATACACCGGAAATCCACCCTCGAAAGACAGCAGGTCGCGCAGCGGCCACCGGTCGAAGACGGCCGTCACGGCGGGCGAGACGAGGGCAGCGTGCCGCTCACTCGTCGGGAGCGTCGGATCTCGAGCGGTGGCCGCGCCCGAACTCAGCAGGTCGTGAGCTTCGGCGCCGCTATGGGGGAGCTGCCTGGCTCCCCGGTCGAGGACTTCGGCACCTTCGAGGAGCGTGACCTCAACGTCGATGCCGGCCGGAATCTTGACGTCCGCGACGTGCCGCCACGTCGCAAAGGGGTCGGCCCAGGACTCGACGCGGAACGTGCAGGCACCTTGGCTTTCGGCTGTCACTTCAGCGACGTACCGGTCGGGGGAGAGCATCCCCCTGCGGCTCATCCGCACCAGCGCCGCGTCGTGCCCGTCGACGTCGGTGAAGACGACACCTGCACCGATGGCATCGTTGCCCTCGCGGAAGACGGTGGCCTCGACCGTGAACGCCTCGCCCACTACCGCCTTGACGGGATACCGGCCGTGCTCGACGACCGGCGTCACGTCGAGGATGGGGATGCGGGCGGTCATCGCGCCCCCGAACCTACCGGTGCCCGCTGCCCTCATCCGGGTTCCGACACCTGTGGCTTTCCGCTCGCGCACCTCAGCGGGGGCGCCGCGAGCAGTCAGGTGCTAGCGGGCCTCAAGACGGCGACTGGCTCGCTCGAGTTGCCGCTGGCTACTAGCGAGCCCCGCCAAGAATCCCCCACGTGCCAAAGTTACTCGCGTAGCATACTAGACATAGGGTGATTGTCTAGTGGAGGGTCGTCCAGGGACTGGCGAGAACAGCATTGATGCATGTCCTGCTAGCGGCCGGCTCATGCAGATGCACTAGAGAAAATCCAGCGTTTCGCCTCATGGCAGACGGGGCCAGCGGTACCAAAATAGAGAGGGAAAAATGAAGCGAAAGGGTTCAGCATGCTCGCTGTAGGACTCCTCATCGGCGCTTGGGCAGTGGCCTCAGTGGTCGCCTGCTTGCTCATGGGCTGGGTGCTACACGGCAGCACCGCAGCGTCCAGCAAGGCGAGACTTGCCGCTCGAACCGTCAGCGTGCCGTCGCAGACGAAGATGACTCAAACTTCCAGCATCGACGTGCAGCGCGCCGTACCAGTCGCCGCGGCGAGCTGACCTCTTCCTGCGCTTCCACCAAGTCGTGGTCGTTTCGCCTGTCGGCCTATAGCGTTGTCAAGTGCGTGCCATTCGCCGGTTCACCGTCCGTCCCATTCTCCCCGACTCCTTGCGCCCGCTTGAGGACCTTGTCACCAACCTGCGCTGGGCGTGGCACCCGGAGACCCAAGACCTGTTCAGCGCCATCGACGCCGACGAGTGGGCATCCTCTGACCACAATCCGGTCCGGTTCCTCGGCAACGTCTCAGCCGGTCGGCTCCGTGCTCTGGCAGGTGACAAGCGCTTCACGGCCCAGGTGCAACTGGCACGCGCCGACCTCGAGGAGTACCTGACCGGCGACCGGTGGTATCAGGCGCTTGGCCCAGATGTTCCGCGACAGATCGCCTACTTCTCGCCGGAGTTCGGAGTGGCTGCCGTGCTCCCCCAGTATTCCGGCGGACTCGGCATCTTGGCTGGCGACCATCTCAAGGCTGCCAGTGACCTCGGCGTACCGATTTTGGGTGTTGGGTTGCTCTACCGGCATGGATACTTCCGGCAGTCACTCTCATCCGAGGGCTGGCAGCAAGACTGGTATCCGGTCGTGGATCCTGATGAGCTGCCGCTCGCGCCACTGCGTGAGAACGACGGGTCGCCCGCCACCATCTCGCTGCCTCTGGCAGGAGGCGAGCGGCTGCTGGCTTCGATCTGGCTCGCGCAGGTCGGTCGTGTGCCACTTTTGCTTCTCGACTCCGATCTGGAAGACAACGCTCCTGCTCTGCGCGAGGTCACCGACCGCTTGTACGGCGGCGGCTCCGACCACCGGCTCTTGCAGGAGCTGCTGCTCGGCGTCGGCGGTGTCCTGGCATTGCGGACGTACTGCCGCATCACCGGTGCGGCTGAGCCAGAGGTGTTCCACTCGAACGAGGGACACGCCGGCTTCTTCGGAGTCGAGCGCATCCGCGAGCTCATGAGCGCCGACGGCCTCACCTTTCAGGCCGCTCTGGAGAAAGTCCGTGCCGGCACCATCTTTACGACTCATACACCCGTCCCTGCCGGCATCGACAAGTTCCCTCGAGAACTGGTGGGCGCGCACCTCAGCGCCGACTCAGCGCCGCTTCCCGTCTCCGACGTACTGGCGCTCGGAGCGGAGACCTTCGACAGTGGCGACCCAGCTGTCTTCAACATGGCGGTCATGGGTCTGCGCCTAGCGGCGCGGGCCAACGGAGTGAGCACGTTGCACGGCGAGGTGTCCCGCGAAATGTTTCGAGGCTTATGGCCGGGCTTCGATGCGCAGGACGTGCCGATTACGTCGGTGACGAACGGCGTACACGCGCCGACTTGGGTCGCTCGGGACGTCTTTGAGCTGGCGGAACGCGAGTCGATCCTGCCATTGGTTCAGACCTCGCGTGACTGGGCGGCAGTGGACAAGGTGCCGGCGAAGGCGATATGGGAGACCAAGCGACGGCTGCGGTCCCGACTGGTTCAGGACGTCCGCACCCGGCTGCGCGAGTCGCAACGGCACCGCGGAGTGCCGGCCGCCGAGCTCGGATGGGTCAACTCCGTGCTCGACCCTGACGTGCTCACCGTGGGTTTCGCCCGCCGCGTCCCGTCGTACAAGCGCCTGACGCTGATGCTCCGAGACCGGGACCGGCTGACGCAGCTGCTTCTGCATCCCGAGCGGCCACTGCAGGTGGTGATCGCCGGCAAGGCGCACCCCGCCGACGAGGGTGGCAAACGGCTGATCCAGGAGATGGTGCGATTCGCCGACGAGCGGTCCGTGCGGCACCGCATCGTGTTTCTCCCTAACTACGACATTGCGATGGCGCAACCGTTGTACCCGGGGTGCGACGTCTGGCTGAACAACCCGCTTCGCCCGTACGAGGCTTGCGGCACTTCGGGAATGAAGGCGGCGCTCAACGGAGCCCTCAACCTGTCCATCCTGGACGGCTGGTGGGACGAGTGGTACGACGGCGAGAACGGCTGGGCGATTCCGTCTGCCGACGGTGTCGAGGACCCCGACCGGCGAGACGACCTCGAGGCGTCGGCCCTCTACGACCTGCTCGAGCACGAGGTAGCGCCCCGGTTCTACGACCGCGACGCCGACGGGTTGCCGGTTCGGTGGATCGAGATGGTGCGTCACACGATCAAGTCGCTCGGGCCGAAGGTGCTTGCCACCCGAATGGTGCGCGACTACGTGCGTGACCTCTACACCCCGGCAGCCGAAGACACGCGTCGGATGAACGTCGACCCGCAGCGCGCCAAGGACCTGGCGGCGTGGAAAGCTCGCGTGCGGGCAGCCTGGCCGCAGGTGCGGATCGAGCATGTGGAGTCCGGCGGTGTCTCCGAGGCGACGTCGCAAGGCGCCCGGTTGACGGTCCGCGTGTATGTGACGCTGGGGGACCTCAGCACCGGCGACGTCAACGTGGAGGCGGTGTATGGCCGCGTCTCCGGGGACGACGAGCTTCGTGAACCGCACGTCGTCAGCCTGCAGCATCTGGAGCAGTACACCGACCGCCGGCACCGGTACGAAACCGACGTCGAGCTCGAGACAACCGGTCAGTTCGGTTATACGGTTCGCGTCCTTCCCAAGCACGACCTGCTGGTGAACGCTGCCGATGTCGGGGTCATCGCGTGGCCGGCGGACGTCAATCTCGCGGACTCGTGACGGGCAGTACGCCGGGGACGTCCAAATCACGGACCCCTGACGAACCGCACGCCGGGGCGCGGCTACGCTCGGCGGCCATGGCGGAATTCGTGTACCTTGCGGTGGCTGACGGCGTAGGCACGATCCGGCTGAATCGGCCTCCGATGAACGCGCTCAACGTTGCGGTGCAAGAGGAGATCCGCGCTGCGGCGGCCGAGGCGACGGAACGCGACGACGTGCGCTCAGTCGTCGTGTACGGCGGCGAGAAGGTCTTTGCGGCGGGCGCCGACATCAACGAGATGGCGGACATGTCCTACACGGACATGGTGCGGCGGTCGGGACCACTGCAGTCCTCGTTGACGGCTGTGGCGCGCATCCCCAAGCCGGTCGTCGCAGCAATCACCGGATACGCACTCGGCGGAGGCTGTGAGCTCGCGCTTTGCGCCGACATCCGCGTCGCGTCGACCAACGCCAAGCTCGGGCAACCCGAGATCCTCCTCGGCGTCATTCCGGGAGCCGGCGGCACCCAGCGCCTGTCCCGGCTGATCGGCCCGGCCAGAGCCAAGGACCTCATCTTTACTGGCCGGTTCGTGCCGGCGGACGAGGCGCTGACCATGGGTCTGGTCGACAAGGTTGTGCCCCCCGATGAGGTGTATGACGCGGCGTTGGAGTGGGCCAGTGCCTTCGTCAGCGGTCCTGCGTTCGCTCTGCGAGCCGCGAAGGAGTCGGTCGACCGCGGGCTGGAGGTCGATCTTGAAACCGGCTTGGAGATCGAGCGGCAGCAGTTCGCCGCGCTGTTCGCCACTGAGGACCGAACGGCCGGGATGACGTCGTTCGTTGAGCACGGCCCTGGAAAGGCCACCTTCCAAGCCCGCTGATCCTGCCCGCGCGACTTGCGACTTGCGGTTTGCCATGCGGACGTGGCGGACAACACGTTGACGCCGCAAATCTTCGGTGCGGAGGGGCTGTTTGCCACGCTCAGCCGCTCAACCTGAGTGTCAGGCAGTCACTGACCTCCACTCAGAAACGCCAGCGCCCACCCAGGCGAACGCGTGCAGCGCTGCGCTGTGAGCGATCGCACGCGGCACGGCGTACCGAGTGCCGGCGATTGTCAATAACCTGTGAGGTGACGGCCCCGGTTGTCCCTTGGGAGGTTTGGCGCGTGAAGATCGTTGTCTGTGTCAAGTACGTGCCGGACGCCACGGGGGAGCGCCGGTTCAACGCCGACAATACGGTCGACCGGGTAGGCGTCGACGGTGTCTTGTCCGAGCTGGACGAGTATGCCGTCGAGGAGGCTTTGCAGATCCGGGAGGTCGCCGGCGGGGAGATCGTTGCCCTGACCGTCGGGCCCGAGGAGGCCCGCGCTGCGGTGCTGAAGTCCCTGCAGATGGGCGCGGACGCCGGTGTCCATGTTCTCGACGACGCGATTCATGGCACCGACGCGGTCGGCTCGTCGCTGGTTCTCGCCAGAGCAATCGAGCGGCAGGGTCCTGACCTGGTGCTGTGCGGAATGGCCTCGACTGACGGCGGAATGAGCGTCGTACCGGCGATGCTGGCTGAGCGCCTTGGGATGCCCCAGGTGACCTTCGCGTCGGAGGTGACAGTCGATGGCTCGACGGTCCGCATCCGTCGCGACGGCGACACTGCGACCGAGATCATCGAGGCAACGCTCCCGCTGGTGTTGAGCGTCACCGACCAGTGCAACGAGCCACGCTATCCGTCGTTCAAAGGCATCATGGCCGCCAAGAAGAAGCCGGTGGAGACGTTGACGCTCGCCGACCTCGGGCTCAGCAGTACCGATGCGGGACTGGACGCCGCGTGGACGCGCGTCGACAGCTTCGCCGCCCGGCCACCGCGCTCCAGCGGCACTATCGTGACCGACGACAACGGTTCAGCAGCCGCGCAGCTGGTCGACTTCTTGGTCGGCCAAAGATTCATTTAGCGCAGACACGTCAGTCCTTGTCCCCGGGAGATTCGGTTAGCTCATGAGCGAAGTTCTTGTCCTGGTCGATCACGCCGACGGCGCCGTGCGGAAGACGACCGCTGAGCTGTTGACCTTCGCTCGGCGGCTGGGGTCGCCGTCCGCTGTCTTCATCGGCCAGGGAATGGATTCCGCGCGCTCGTTCTTGCAGCAGTACGGCGCTGACACGGTGTATGTCATCGACTCTTCCGACGTCTCCGACTACCTCATCGCGCCGCAGGCGGAGGCACTGGCGCAGCTAGTAGAGCGAAGTCAGCCGGCCGCGGTGCTGCTTACGTCCAACGCCGAAGGCAAGGAGATCGCCGGCCGGCTTGCAATCAAGTCGAGCTCCGGCGTGATCACCGATGCCGTCGACATTGCCGCGGGCAACGGTGGTGTGAGCACTGAGCAGTCAGTTTTCGCAGGCAACTACACAGTCGCGTGCACGGTAACCCATGGCACGCCGATCATCACGGTCAAGCCGAACTCGACGACCCCGCAGCCTGCTCCGGGCGCCGCGCAAGAAACGCGGGTCGACGTCTCGATCAGCGACGCCGCCAAGACTGCTCGGATCGTGGAGCGTAAGGAGCGCGCGGCAACCGGCCGCCCAGAGCTGACCGAAGCCGCGATCGTCGTGTCAGGCGGCCGGGGGACAGGCGGCAACTTCGAACCGGTCGAGCAGTTCGCGGACGCGCTCGGGGCCGCCGTCGGCGCGTCAAGAGCTGCGGTGGACTCCGGCTGGTATCCGCACGCCTACCAGATCGGCCAGACCGGCAAGACGGTCTCACCACAGCTTTACGTCGCCACCGGCATCTCCGGCGCCATCCAGCATCGTGCTGGCATGCAGACCTCGAAGACCATCATCGCCGTCAACAAGGACGAGGAGGCACCTATCTTCGAGCTCGTTGACTTCGGTGTTGTCGGAGACCTGCACAAAGTTCTTCCGGCCGCTACCCAACAGGTGCAGGCCCGCAAGGGCTGAGCGCACTTTGACCGGTTGTCGCCTCGCATGACAGAGACGCAGGAGCCGATCGGGTCGACGGCGCAACTTCCCGGGTTGCAGGTTGTCGTGATGGGAGTCTCCGGGTCGGGCAAGACGACGATCGGGGATCTGCTCGCCGACCGCCTGGGCGTTCAGTACGCGGATGCTGATGAGTTCCACTCCGCCTCCAACCGCGCGAAGCTGCATGCCGGCATCCCACTCACCGATGAGGAACGCGGACCATGGCTGCGCTCGATCGGCCGGTGGCTGGCCGACCATGAGCATGACGGCGGCGTCGCGAGCTGCTCAGCGCTGAAGCGGCGCTACCGAGATTCACTGCGGACCGCAGCGCCGGACCTGGTTCTGCTGTTCTGCGACGGCAGCCGAGACCTGATCGCCTCCCGCCTCTCGTCACGCCCGCACCACTTCATGTCGCCGGAGCTGCTGGACTCCCAGCTCGCCGATCTCGAACGTCCACAGCCGGACGAGCGCAGCATCATCGCCGATGTCGCGCAGCCGCCAGAGGCCACCGTGGAGCGGTTCATCGCCGACGTCGTACGGCGCCTGGCCAGTGAGTCCGAGTGACGTCGGACGAGGCTGACTCCCTGGCCAGACGACCGGGAGCTCACCGAGCGTCAACTCGCCTTCGAGCGGTTGCACGGCCCGCCGCGGCCTGGTCGCTGGCGGAGGTGGCGGGCTCTGGCGACACCGGGGCTTGAGCCGATTGGCGCATCGCGTCGAAGTGCGCGGCGCTGTCCGCAGATGGCCGGAGCTGACGTGGCGCGGGCTACGCTTGCCGGGCGATGAATCCGACCCGCTCCGCCGTGGCTTACCTGGACCACGCCGCCACGACTTCGGTCTATCCGGAAGTGGCAGAGGTGATGATCCGACTCTTGGGCACCGTCGGAAATGCTTCGTCACTGCACGGCGCCGGCAGAGCAGCCCGCCGGGTCGTCGAGGAGTCACGGGAGACCATCGCCGCCGCCCTCAACGCGCGTCCGACCGAGGTGGTGTTCACCTCCGGAGGCACGGAGTCTGACAACCTGGCGCTCAAGGGGCTGTACTTGTCCCGGCGCAACGCTGACTCCCGGCGTACGCGGATCTTGTCAACGGCCGTTGAGCACCACGCCGTCTTAGACCCGTTGCAGTGGCTGCAGGATGCCTCCGGCGCTGACGTCGAGCTGCTGCCGGTCGACGAGGAGGGACGTCTCGAAGTTTCGGCGGTCGGTACGGCGATTGAGCGTGCGCCCGAGGCGGTTGCGTTGATCAGCGTCATGCTGGCCAACAACGAGGTCGGGACCTTGCAGCCGCTAGACGCGGTGGTGGCTCTGGCCAGCCGGTACGGCATTCCGGTGCACACCGACGCCATTCAGGCGGTTGGCCAGATTCCAGTGGACTTCGCGAAGGCAGGCGTCGACGCCATGACCATCACCGGGCACAAGATCGGCGGGCCTGGGGGTGTGGGAGCGCTCTTGCTTCGCCGAGACCTGTCCCCGGTGCCCCTGCTCCATGGCGGCGGTCAGGAGCGCGAGGTTCGGTCCGGGACCTATGATGTGCCCGCTATTGCCGGGTTTGCCGCAGCCGCCGAGCTGGCGGTGAAGGGCCAGCCGGAGCGAGCGCCGTACCTTGCCGAGCTGCGGGACCGGTTGATCGGCGGAGTGATCGACGCCGTGCCCGACGCGCAGCTCAACGGCGCGCGGGGCGACGGACGTCTGCCCGGAAACGCCCACCTGTCCTTCGCTGGCTGCGAGGGCGACTCCCTGCTCATGTTGCTCGACGCGCAAGGCATCGAATGCTCTACCGGTTCGGCGTGTTCAGCGGGAGTGCCCCAAGCCTCGCACGTTCTCCTTGCCATGGGTCGCGACGACGCGATGGCGCGTGCCTCGCTGCGCTTTTCACTGGGCCATACGTCCGTGCCGGGCGACGTCGAACGACTGCTCGCCGCAATCGGCCCGGCGGTGCAGCGTGCTCGTGCGGCCGGCAGCGCCGCCACGAAGAGTTCGGCGTGAGAGTCCTTGCTGCCATGTCGGGTGGCGTTGACTCCGCAGTGGCCGCTGCGCGAGCGGTCGACGCGGGCCACGACGTGACCGGAGTCCATCTCGCGCTGTCGCGCCAGCCCGCCTCGTACCGGTCTGGAGCTCGCGGCTGTTGCACGATCGAGGACTCCAACGACGCCCGGCGTGCCGCCGACGTCATCGGCATTCCGTTCTACGTCTGGGATCTCAGCGAGCGGTTCCACAGCGACGTGGTCGAAGACTTCGTCGCGGAGTACGCCGCCGGGCGGACGCCCAATCCGTGTCTGCGGTGCAACGAGCGGATCAAGTTCGCTGCGGTGCTCGACAAGGCAATGGCCTTGGGCTTCGACGCTGTAGCGACCGGCCACTACGCCGTACTGGAGGCAGCGCCCGATGGTTCCGTCGAGCTGCATCGGTCTGCGGACGTGGGCAAGGACCAGTCCTATGTGCTTGGAGTGCTGACGCAAGACCAGTTGGCGCACTCGCTCTTCCCCCTCGGTGTTTCGCCGAAGGATCAGGTGCGGGCGGAAGCCGCCGAGCGGGGGCTTGCGGTGGCCGCCAAGCCGGACAGCCACGACATCTGCTTCATCGCTGACGGCGACACCGCGGGCTGGTTGCGCGAGCGCCTCGGTTCGGCGCCGGGCGACATCGTCGACGCCTCCGGTGAGGTGCTGGCCCAGCACGACGGCACGTTCGGTTTCACCGTGGGGCAGCGCCGCGGGCTCCGGCTGGCGCGTCCGGCCGCCGACGGACAGCCGCGGTACGTGCTGGATGTTGAGCCGGTGTCGCGGCGCGTCACCGTGGGCCGGCGCGAGGACCTGCGTGTTGACCGCATCGTCGCCACGTCGCCCCGGTGGTGCGGCGAGCCGCCGGTGGGAGAGCTCCGCTGCACTGTCCAGCTGCGAGCTCACGGTGAGGAGCTCCTGGCGACCGCGACCGTACGCCAGCGCAACGACGCGGAGCCGTCCGTCGTCATCGAGCTTCTCCAGCCCGCCAGCGGAGTCGCCCACGGACAGGCGGCTGTGCTCTACCTGGGCACTCGTGTGGTGGGCAGCGGCACAATCACGAGCACTTCCGCGGCCACCGCCGCCACCCAACCAACCTGTCAGATGCTCAGCGACCTCTAGGGCGCTCAGCATCTGACAACTCCGGTCGTGAGGGGGTCGGGAGTGGGGCATGTAGCAACTGGAATCGGGTCGATGCCCGGCACGGAGTACGTCGACAGCGTGCAGACGGTGCTGGGCGAAGTGGGTGGCCTGCCGTTCCTGGTCGAGTTGGCGAGCCGGGGCCCGGCGGCCTCGATGATCGGTCGGACCCTCGCGATGGTGACCGAACTGGGAGCTGACCTGCAACCGACCGGCTGGCGGCTCAGCGGGAGAGGAAGTCTTGATCAGCGCCGAGCCCGCTCCCTGCTGGAGCACGACCTCGACGTCATGGAGGAGCTGGCTGGCGGCGCCGAGGTGCTGAAGGTGCAGCTGGCCGGTCCCTGCACTTTGGCGGCCAGTGTCGAGCTGCCGCGAGGCGGGAAGGCGCTGGCCGACTCCGGAGCGCGACGAGACCTGACTCAGGCGCTGACCGCAGGAACTGCTCATCATGTCGCGTCGGTACGACGGCGCCTACCGAATGCCCGACTCGTCGTCCAACTCGACGAGCCTGCGCTGCCCGCGGTTCTCTCAGGTGCGGTGC
Organism: Propionibacteriales bacterium; assembly: GCA_038252945.1. GTDB lineage: Bacteria > Actinomycetota > Actinomycetes > Propionibacteriales > Nocardioidaceae > JAUJOE01. The sequence continues at coordinate 102,818 of JBBSHN010000002.1, forward strand.
CCACGGCGAGCGGTTTGCATCGCTATCGCGCACTGGCCGCGGCCGAGGTCGCATCGTCGATCGACGAGGTGCTCACGGCGGTCGGCGACGCCGGCGTGCAAACTGTGGTGCACTGTTGCGCCGCCGACGTGCCGTTCGAGGTCCTCCAGCAGACGGCGGTCAACTCCCTGTCCCTCGACGCGACGATCCTTCCGACGACGAGGCACGACGATGCGGCCGCCTGGGTCGATGCGGGGCGAGGCTTGTGGCTGGGTGTCGTACCAGCGGTCGAGCCCCCGGAACCGCTCACCGACGCCAACGTCACCCGAGCAGTCGTGGAGCTGTGGGCTCGCCTCGACCACACAGACATCGAGCACCTGCCGCACACAGCAGTCACACCGACCTGCGGGCTGGCTGGAGCGTCCACACCATGGGCGCGTAAGGCGCTCGAGCTCTGTGCGCGAGTGGCCAAAAATCTGTCGGAAGACAACGGCAGGATGAACGCATGACGCAGTCGCCCGCCCTCGAAGTCGCCGGCGGGGGTGACACCGCCGATCTCGCGGCCGCCCCCAACGACGTGCGTGAGCAGCACAAGCGGCTGGCGGAGACGATCGACGACCATCGCTGGCGTTACTACGTGCTCGATCAGCCCACGGTCAGCGACGGAGAGTTCGACGCGTTGATGCGTGAGCTGGAGGCACTGGAGGGCCAATACCCCGAGCTGCGCACCCCTGATTCACCGACCCAAAAGGTCGGTGGTGCGGTCTCGACCGAATTCATCCCGGTCGAGCACGCCGAGCGGCTGATGAGTCTCGACAACGTGTTCTCGGCTGACGAGCTCGCTGCCTGGGCCGTACGCGTGGAGCGAGAGGCGGAGAGCGACGTCGAGTATTTGTGCGAGCTCAAAATCGACGGGCTCGCAGTCAACCTGACGTATGAGAACGGCCGGCTGGCACGGGCTGCCACCAGAGGCGACGGTCGCATCGGTGAAGAGGTCACGCCCAACGTGTTAACGGTTCGAGGGGTGCCGAGCCGTCTCGCCGACAACGAGTCGTGGCCGGTTCCGGAGTTTCTCGAGGTCAGAGGCGAGGTGTTCTTTCCCGTCGCCGGCTTCACGGCGCTCAACGAGCGCCTGGTCGAGGCGGGCAAGGCTCCATTCTCCAATCCGCGCAACGCGGCCGCCGGTTCCCTGCGGCAGAAGAACCCGCGCGTCACCGCGGGCCGTCCGCTTCGACTGCTGTGCCACGGGCTTGGTGCCCGGCGGGGGTTCGAGCCGTCGCGGCAGTCGGAGGCGTACGACGCCCTGCGCTCTTGGGGCCTTCCGGTCAGTGACCGGTCACGGGTGTTCCCTGCGCTGTCTGAGGTGATGGAGTTCATCGACCGCTACGGCGAGCATCGCCACGACGTCGAGCACGAGATCGACGGAGTCGTGGTGAAGGTGGACTCCGTCGCTCTGCAGCGTCGACTCGGGTCCACCTCACGAGCGCCCCGGTGGGCGATCGCCTACAAGTATCCGCCCGAAGAAGTCACCACCAAGCTGCTCGACATCGACGTCAACGTGGGCCGCACCGGCAGAGTCACGCCGTTCGCGCGCATGCAGCCCGTGCGTGTGTCCGGCTCGACGGTAGAGCTGGCGACATTGCACAACGAGTCCGAGGTACGCCGGAAGGGCGTGCTCATCGGCGACACCGTTGTGGTCCGCAAGGCCGGTGACATCATCCCCGAGGTCGTGGGGCCAGTCGTCGAGCTGCGCACAGGCGATGAGCGGGCTTTCGTCATGCCGACGACGTGCCCGTCCTGCCGCACTGCACTCGCGGCCGCCCGCGAAGGTGATGCCGATATCCGCTGCCCGAACACCCGCTCGTGCCCCGCCCAGCTGCGCGAGCGGGTCTTTCACGTGGCCGGTCGCGGCGCCTTTGACATCGAGGTCCTCGGCTACGAGGCGGCCAACGCCCTGCTGGAGGCTGGGGCCATCGACGACGAAGGCGACCTGTTCTCGCTGGACGAGGAGACGCTGTTGACCGTGCCGCTGTTCACGAAGCGAGACGGCGAGCTCTCCGCCAACGGTGCGCGGCTGCTGGCCAACCTCGCTGAGGCGAAGAACCAGCCCTTGTGGCGGGTCCTCGTCGCCTTTTCGATCCGGCACGTCGGGCCCACGGCGGCGCGGGCGCTGGCATCGGCGTTCGGATCACTCGACGCCATCACGGCTGCGAGCCTTGAGGACCTTGCCGCTGTGGAAGGCGTGGGGCCGACCATCGCGGAGTCCATTCAGGAATGGTTCGCCGTTCCCTGGCATCAGGAGGTCGTGCGTAAGTGGCGTTCAGCCGGCGTGCGTATGGCGGAGGAGCAAGACGAGTCGGCGCCGCGCACCCTCGACCGATTGACCGTCGTCGTCACGGGATCCCTCGAGGGTTGGTCCCGCGACCAGGCCAAGGACGCGATCGTTGCGCGAGGAGGCAAAGCCGGCTCCTCGGTGTCCAAGAATACCGACTTCGTCGTGGCCGGTGAGTCACCTGGCTCCAAGTACGACAAGGCGGTCGAGTTGCGGGTACCCCTCCTTGACGAGAATGGATTCGGTCTGCTCCTCGACGACGGTCCAGACGCCGCGCGGGCGGTGGCGCAGACGGGACCGACGTGACGTCCCACGACGAGCCGCCCGGCGATCCGCTTCGGCGAGACGATCTGCCGGAGGGGATCGATCCGCTCGGTGTCCCGGGCAGAGATTCCGGTCGTGACGCCTTCGTCTTGCTTCTGGCGGTAACCGGCGCGTTGCTCGCGTTGATCTTCACGTTGGGATGGGTGGTCTACCACCACCTCGTTGTCTCGCAAGGGTTCGGCGCAGTCACCGGCTGGCCGGGATAGCGATGCCCCACGCCTAGGATTACTGCCGTGGCTGAGCACACGTCGTCGACGTCCGCTTCACTGACCCTTGACGACGTCGCGCGGCTCGCGCGGCTGGCTCGCATCGACTTGACCGACGCCGAGCTCGACCACCTGGCTCCGCAGCTGGCCGTCATCGTGGAGGCTGTTGCTGCGGTCGGCGAGGTGGCGGCTGACGACGTACCGCCAACCGCGCATCCCCTCGGCTTTCGTAACGTCACTCGCGCCGACGTCGTGCGACCGAGTCTCGCGCCCCAGGAGGCCCTGACAGGGGCTCCGGCGGTGGAGCAGCAGCGGTTCAGTGTTCCACGCATCCTCGAGGAAGAAGCGTGACCGACATGTGGCAGCTGTCCGCGTTGGAGCTTGACGCTGCGCTTCAGGCAGGCGAGGTCAGCTCGGTGGAGGCCACAAAGGCGGCGCTTGACCGTATCGACGGTGTTGACTCCGCGCTGCACGCTTTCCTCCACGTCGACGCCGAGGGCGCACTCGACGCCGCGGCGGACGCGGACAAGCGACGGTCCACGGGGGAGTCCACCCCGCTGCTCGGCGTGCCCATCGCTGTCAAGGACGTGCTGGCGACTCGCGGGCTCCCCACCACGTGTGGGTCGCGCATCCTGCAGGACTGGGTTCCGCCATACGACGCCACGGTGGTCGCGAAGCTGAAGCTTGCCGGCATGCCGATTCTCGGCAAGACGAACATGGATGAGTTTGCCATGGGCAGCTCCACCGAGCACTCGGCGTACGGCCCAACTCGCAATCCCTGGGATCTCGACCGTATCCCTGGCGGCTCCGGTGGCGGGTCTGCGGCCGCGGTGGCCGCCCATGAGGCCCCGCTCGCTATCGGCACTGACACCGGTGGGTCGGTGCGGCAACCCAGCGCGGTCACCGGCACGGTCGGCGTGAAGCCGACGTACGGCGGGGTCTCCCGTTACGGCTTGATCGCGCTCGCCAGCAGTCTCGACCAGGCCGGTCCCGTCGCCCGCACGGTGCTCGACGCCGCACTGCTGCACGACGTCATCGCTGGTCACGACCCGATGGACTCCACCAGCGTCGACACCGTCTGGCCGTCGATGGCCGAGGCAGCTCGCAACGGGTCTGTCGGCGGACTTCGCATCGGAGTCGTGAAGCAGCTCGGCGGCGAGGGCTATCAACCGGGAGTCCGCGCCCGCTTCGACGACGCGGTGAAGCTGTTGGTGAGTGCCGGTGCGGATGTCGTCGAGGTGTCGTGCCCGCACTTCGAGTACGCCCTGGCGGCCTACTACCTGATCCTGCCGAGCGAGGCGAGCAGCAATCTGGCCAAGTTCGACGCCATGCGGTACGGGCTGCGGGTGCTGCCCGAAGGTGGGGTCAACGCGGAGACCGTCATGGCCGCCACCCGCGAGGCAGGCTTCGGTGACGAAGTGAAGCGCCGCATCATCCTTGGCACGTTCGCGCTCTCCAGCGGCTACTACGACGCCTACTACGGACAGGCACAGAAGGTCCGGACGTTAATCTGCCGCGACTTCGCTGCTGCCTTCGAGGATTGCCACGTGCTGATCTCACCGACCGCGCCGACGACCGCCTTCAAGTTCGGCGACAAGCTCGACGACCCGCTGGCGATGTACCTCAACGACATCGCGACCATCCCGGCCAACCTCGCCGGCACACCAGGTCTTTCGCTGCCCAGCGGCCTGGCCGACGAAGACAGCCTCCCCGCCGGCATCCAAATCCTGGCGCCGGCCATGCAGGACGCCCGCTTGTACGCCACAGCGGCACCGCTTGAGTCGCTGCTCCACGACCATCTCGGTGGTCCGGTGCTCGATGCAGTTCCTGCGCTGGGGGCGTCGGCATGACAATGACGGCTGGCGCTCCGGTGACGCAGCTGATGCCGTTCGACGAGGCGATCGAGCGCTTCGACCCTGTTCTGGGGCTCGAAGTCCATGTGGAGCTGAACACGGCGACCAAGATGTTCTGCGGCTGCACCACCGTGTTCGGCAAGGACCCCAACACCCAGACCTGCCCGGTCTGCTTGGGCCTCCCTGGAGCGCTTCCCGTGGTCAACGGAGCAGCCGTCGAGTCAGCGATCCGCATCGGCTTGGCGCTGAGCTGCACGATCGCGCCGGAGTCCACGTTCGCCCGCAAGAACTACTTCTATCCCGACATGCCGAAGAACTATCAGATCTCGCAGTACGACGAACCGCTCGCCGTCCAGGGGTGTGTCGACGTCGAGGTCGAAGGTGCGACGTACCGCATCGGCATCGAGCGCGCACACATGGAGGAAGACACCGGCAAGTCGCTCCATGTCGGAGGCGCAACCGGCCGCATCCACGGTGCGGATCACTCGCTCGTCGACTACAACCGAGCGGGCATTCCGCTGATCGAGATCGTGACGAAGCCGATTGAGGCGACCGGTCGACAGGCTCCGCTTGTCGCCCGCGCCTACGTGGCGCAGCTGCGCGACCTGCTGCAGGAGCTCGGCGTCTCCGACGTACGCATGGAGCAGGGCTCGCTGCGCTGCGACGTGAACGTGTCACTCAGGGATCAGCCGACGGCGCCATACGGGACTCGCACGGAGACGAAGAACGTCAACTCGTTCCGGTCGATCGAACGAGCCGTCCGGTACGAAGTCTCGCGCCAGGCCGCTGTGCTCACGGCCGGCGGGCGGGTGGTGCAGGAGACCCGCCACTGGCACGAGGACACGGGGATCACGACGGCTGGCCGAAGCAAGGAGCAGGCAGAGGACTACCGGTACTTCGACGAGCCCGATCTCGTCCCGCTCGCGCCGTCACCAGAGCACGTCGAGAGATTGCGGCGGAGTCTGCCCGAGCCGCCTGCTGTGCGCCGGGCAAGATTTCAGTCGACGTGGGGGTTCTCGGACCTCGAGATGCGCGACATCGTTGGCGCCGGTGGCCTCCGCCTGGTCGAGCAGACGGTCGACGCCGGAGCAAGTCCGGCCGCCGCCAAAAAGTGGTGGTTGTCGGAGCTTGCCCGGCGCGCTCACGCCGCGGGCACATCGCTCGACGAGCTGCCAATCAGTCCTGCTCAGGTCGCGGCCGTGCAGTTGCTTGTCGACTCCGGGCGGGTCAACGACAAGCTGGCCCGGCAGGTGCTCGACGGCGTAATGGCGGGCGAGGGGTCGCCTGAAGAGGTCGTCGTAAGTCGAGGTCTCGAGGTGGTGTCGGACGACGGCGCGTTGTCAGCGGCGGTCGACCGGGCCATCGCTGCGAATCCCGATGTGGCCGAGAAGATCCGTGCCGGCAAGGTCGCTGCCGCCGGGGCGCTGATCGGAGCCGTCATGAAGGAGATGCGCGGGAAGGCCGACGCCGCCCGGGTGCGTGAGCTTGTGCTGCAGAAGCTCACCTGAGCTGCTGCGCGGGCGACGAGGAGGCGCGGATGCAGCTGTACACCGACGACGACGCCGACCTCAGCGTCGTCCAGGCGCGCAATGTGGCGGTGATCGGTCACGGCGGTCAGGCGCTCGCTCACTCGCTGTGCCTGCGGGATTCCGGTGTCGACGTACGCGTTGGGCTGTCGGAGAGCTCCCCGGAGCGCGCGGAGGTCGACGCAGCAGGACTGCCGGTGTTGGCGCCGTACGACGCCTGCGAAGAAGCCGACCTCATCGTGCTGGTCTCGTCTGAGCCGCAGCTGCGTTCCTTGTACGCCGAAGCGGTCGAGCCCAACCTGGTCCCGGGCGACGCAGTGCTTTTCGACAGCGGTCTTGCGCTGCGGTTCGGGCTGATCAAGCCGGCTGGAGACGTCGACGTCGTGATGGTCGCGCCGGAGGGCTCCGGCGGCGCGCTGCGCGAGGAATTCGAAGCCGGCCGCGGTGTCCCTGTTCTCGTGGCCGTCGAGCAGGACGCCTCCGGCCACGCGGAGGATCTGGCGCTGTCGTATGCCAGAGCGATCGGTGGCCTACGCACAGCGGCGATCAAGACCACTATGGCCGAGCAGGGCGAGACGGCGTTGTTCGCTGAGCAGGTCGTCTTCGGAGGCGTCACGGCGCTGGTGCAGCGTGGGCTCGAGGCGCTGACCCAGGCGGGGTACGCGCCAGAGGTGGCCTCTCTGCGGTGCGTTCGCGAGCTGCAACGCGCAGCTACTATGCTGACCGCCGGTGATCCGGTCGGCCGCGCAGCCACGTCCGAGACCACGGAGCAGGAGGGCTACACCGGCGGCCGCTACGTTGTCGACGACTCGGTTGCCCAGCGCATGGGCGAGGTCTTGCGCCGCATCCGAGACGGCTCGTGGACCCCTGACATGGATTGACCGGTGACTGCGCAGGCTCGTGTCGGCGGAGACGTCAACGTGTCCTCCGGTAGGGCCACGTGATGTCACACACCTCGTCGTCCGCTGCGGCGTCGCGCAAATTCTCGAAGTAGACCTCACTGTGCAGGATGACGCGACGGCAGAGTCAAGCGGTGCCATCCGCTGCCTAGACTGGCATCGAACCTCATCGTCGTCGGCCGAGCCGGCCGATCCATCCAGCCCTCGAGCCCGATGCCGAAAGACATGACCGTGACCCGACCCGTCGTGCTGCTCGCCGAAGAGCTGAGCCCCGCGACCGTCGAGGCGCTGGGACCTGACTTCGAAATTCGGCGCTGCAACGGGACTGTCCGCGATGAGCTGTTGGCCGGGGTTCCGCAGGCCGATGCGCTCCTGGTGCGAAGTTCAACCCGGGTGGACGCCGAGGTGCTGAGCGCCGCCCGACGGCTCAAGGTGGTGGCGCGCGCAGGCGTGGGGCTTGACAACATCGACGTCGAGCAGGCCACGCAGGCCGGCGTCATGGTGGTCAACGCGCCGACGAGCAACATTGTGAGCGCGGCGGAGCTCGCTGTCGGACTCATGATCGTGGCTGCGCGCTCCATCGCATCAGCTAACGCGGCGCTGAAGGGTGGTGAGTGGAAGCGAAGCAGATATGCCGGCGTCGAGCTGTACGAGAAGACGGTCGGCATCATCGGCCTGGGCCGTATCGGAGTGCTTGTCGCACAGCGGCTGAGCGCGTTCGGCATGCACATCCTCGCTTACGACCCCTACGTGCAAGCCGGCCGCGCCGCGCAGCTCAGCGTACGAATTGTGGCGCTGGACGAGCTGCTGCGGGAGTCGGACTTCATCTCCGTCCACCTGCCGAAGACTGCCGACACGGTGGGCCTCGTGGGCGAGCGCGAACTTGCTCAGTGCAAGCCCACGGCGGTCCTCATCAATGCTGCGCGGGGCGGCATCGTCGACGAGCACGCCTTGTACGTCGCCCTCAAGGAGGGCCGACTCGGCGGTGCTGGTCTTGACGTATTCGCCACCGAGCCCTGCACTGACTCGCCGCTTTTCGAGTTCGACAACGTCGTCGTGACACCTCATTTGGGCGCCTCCACGGTCGAGGCCCAGGAGAAGGCAGGCATCGCTGTCGCTCGATCCGTGCAGCTGGCGCTGAACGGTGAACTGGTGCCCGACGCCGTCAACGTACAGGGCGGCCCGATCGCCGAAGAAGTGCGCCCGGGCATACCCCTCACCGAGAAGCTCGGTCGGATCCTTAGCGCGCTCGCCGGTGAGGTACCCCAGCAGCTTGCCGTGGAGGTGCGGGGGGAGATCGCGCAGTACGACGTGAAGGTGCTCGAGCTGACGGCGCTGAAGGGAATGTTCCGCGACGTGGTGGAGGAGACCGTCTCCTATGTCAACGCACCGCTTCTGGCGAGCGAGCGTGGGCTCGCCGTACGACTGGTGACGGACCTCGATAGCCCTGACCATCGCAACCTCATCACGTTGCGCGGGACGCTGAACAACGGCCGAGAGATTTCGTTGTCCGGCACGCTGATCGGCATCCAGCAGCGTGAGCGGCTCGTGGGCGTCAACGGGTACGACGTCGACCTGGAGCCGGCCGCGCATCTTGCCTTCTTCACCTACGAGGACCGCCCTGGCATGGTGGGCGCAGTCGGGCGCATCCTCGGCGATGCCAACATCAACATCGGCGGCATGCAGGTGGCCCGCGACCACGCGGGCGGTCACGCGCTCGTCGCGCTCACCGTCGACAGCGCCATACCGGGGGATGTGCTGCACGAGATCGCGGCGACAATGCGCGCCGATCTCGCTCGAGCCGTCGACATCTGATCGGCGCTGCGACGCAAGGTGACGGATGGTGTGACGGCGCCAACGCGCGAAGTGGCACCTCGTGGACTACCGTGACGCCCATGACGGCTGAGATTGCCGTCGAGCGGAACATATCTGCGGTCGATCCCGCTCGACGGGCCGAGATCCTGGCAAACCCAGGATTCGGGCACCACTTCACGGACCACATGTTCACGGCAACGTGGACCACCGGCGAGGGGTGGCACGATCGCCGCGTTCGGCCCTATGGCCCGTTCGAGATGGACCCAGCCTGCGCCATCTTGCACTACGGGCAACAGGTCTTCGAGGGACTGAAGGCGTACCGCCACGACGATGGATCGGTCTGGCTTTTTCGACCGGAAGCCAACGCTGAGCGATTGAAGCGGTCGGCACACCGGATGGCGCTGCCGTTGTTGCCGACCGAGGAGTTTCTCGGCGCGATGGAGGCGTTGGTCGGGGTGGACTCCGACTGGGTGCCGTCCGGCGGTGAGAAGTCGCTGTACCTGCGTCCGTTCATGTTCGCCTCGGAGGCGTTCCTCGGGGTGCGGCCGGCCAACCATGTGACGTTCGCACTCATAGCCTCTCCGGCTGGTGCCTACTTCGGCGGTGGCCTCAAGCCGGTGACAATCTGGCTCAGCGAGGACTACACCCGAGCGGCGCCAGGTGGCACCGGAGCCGCCAAGTCCGGCGGCAACTACGCCGCCAGTCTGCTCGCCCAGCAGGAGGCCATAGCAGCCGGCTGCGACCAGGTGGTCTTCCTCGACGCCGTGGAGCGGTCCGTCATCGAAGAGCTCGGCGGCATGAATCTCTTCCTGGTGTACGCCGACGGCACCCTGGCGACCCCGGAGCTCACGGGTTCGATTCTGGAGGGTGTGACCCGGGCGTCTGTCATCGAACTCGCGCGGGAGATGGGATACAGCGTCGAGGAGCGACGCGTCACCATCGACGAATGGCGCAAGGGGGTCGCCACCGGTGACGTCGTCGAGGTCTTCGCTTGCGGCACCGCAGCCGTCATCACGCCGATCGGCACGCTGAAGTGGCGGGACGGGTCTGTATCCGCTGACGCCACAGCCTTCCCGGTCTCCACGACGCTGCGCGAGCGGCTGCTCGACGTCCAGTACGGCCGGCGCCCCGACTCGTACGGCTGGATGCATCGCCTGCTTTGAGCGCCGCCTGTCCCAAATCCGGGCCTTTGATGGCGTCTCGGCGGAATGGGGGACGCCGGTAGGGTGGGCGGTCGTGAGAGCGGGCCTGCGAGGGAGGCAGCGGTGAGGATCGCTCGGTTCAGCGCCGACGACGAGCCCCGGTACGGCGTGGTAGGCAGGTCTGACGGTGACGAGATCGTCGCAGCTGTTGCTGGTGACCCGCTGTACAGCGGCGTGGAGCTGACCGGCGAGCAGTTCCCACTCGCCGACGTGCGCCTGCTTGCACCGGTGATACCGCGCAGCAAAGTCGCCTGCATCGGCCGCAACTACGCCGACCACGCGGCCGAGCTCGGCAATGAAGTGCCGCCGGAGCCGTTGGTCTTCCTCAAGCCGAACACATCCGTGATCGGTCCCTTCGACCCGATCGTCTACCCGGACCAGAGCGAGGACGTCCAGTTCGAGGGCGAGCTGGCGGTCGTCATCGGGCGGATATGCCGCGACGTGCCCGCCGAGCGTGCAGAAGAAGTGATCTATGGCTACACGGTGGCCAACGACGTGACCGCACGGGATCTGCAGCGCAAAGACGGCCAGTGGGCCCGCGCCAAGGGGTTCGACTCGTTCTGCCCACTGGGTCCGTGGATCGAGACCGACCTCGACCCCTCAGACGTGCGTCTGACCACCGAGCTCAACGGTGAGCGGAAGCAGGACGGCCGCACCCACGACCTCATGTACGACGTCCCCTCGGTCATCGCCTACATCACGTCGTTCATGACCTTGCTTCCCAGTGACGTCGTATTGACCGGCACACCCGCAGGAGTCGGCCCCATGCAGCCCGGCGACACGGTCTCGGTGACGGTTGACCGCATCGGCACGTTGACGAACACGGTGACCCGTGACTGAGGTGCCGATCGAGGTGCTGGGGGACCTTTCGCCGGCGGATGTACGCCTCCGATTTCCGCCGTCGCCTACCGGTTCGTTGCACATCGGGAACGTCCGGACCGCACTGTTCAACTGGGCATTCGCTCGCCACTTCGGTGGCACGCTGGTGCTCCGGATCGAAGACACCGACGAGGCGCGCAACACAGAAGACGGACTGGCCTCCCTGCTCGCCTCGCTGCGTTGGCTCAGCATCGACTGGGACGAAGGCCCGGAGGTCGGCGGCCCCTACGCGCCGTACATCCAGTCGATGCGGCTGAAAACGTACGCCGACATCGCCGCTCGCCTGCACGACGCGGGCTATGCCTACGACTGCTACTGCTCGCAACAGGAGCTGGACGAACGCCGTGACCGCGCTCGTGCCGAGGGAAAGACATCCGGGTACGACGGCCACTGCAGGACGCTCACTGAGCAACAGGTGGCGGCGTACCAGGCCGAGGGCCGCCGGCCGGTACTGCGGTTTCGGATGCCTGACGAGCCGGTCACTTTCGTCGATCTGGTGCGCGGCAACATCACATTTCTTCCCGAGCATGTCCCGGACTATGTGCTGGTCCGCGCCAAGGGGCACCCGCTCTACACGCTGGTCAACCCGGTCGACGACGCGATCATGCAGATCACCCATGTGCTGCGCGGGGAGGACCTGCTTTCTTCGACGCCCCGCCAGATCGCGTTGCACGGCGCTCTGGCGGACCTCGGCGTCGGCAAACGACTGCCACGTTTCGGTCATCTGCCGATGGTCATGGGGGAGGGGAACCGGCGACTTTCCAAGCGCGACAAAGGGTCCGGGCTCGCCGAGTACGTCGAGCGGGGGTTTCTCCCCGAGGCGCTGCTCAACTATCTGGCGCTGCTCGGCTGGGGGATCGCGGAAGACCGCGACGTGTTCACTCTGCAGGAGATGGTGGCGGCGTTCGACATCCGGCGGGTCAACCCGAGTCCGGCGCGGTTCGACCTGAAGAAGTGCGAGTCGATCAACGCCAGCCACCTGCGCATGCTCGACGTCGACGAACTTGCCGGCCGGCTCGTGCCGTACCTCCACAAGTACAGGCTGGTGGCCGACCCGCCGACTCCGGAGCAGCAGCCCACCCTGACGAAGGCGGCTCCGCTGGTGCAGGAGCGCATCACTACGCTCGCTGAGGCGGTCGACCTGCTGCGGTTCCTCTTCGTCTCCGAGGCAGACTTCGAGCTGGATCCCGACGACGCCGCCAAGGCTCTGACCGACGATGGCCGGGCGGTAGTGCGGGCTTCGTATGACGCGCTGAGCGCTCTCGACACGTGGGACACCGCCGCCATCGAGTCGGCGCTGCGTCAGGCGCTGGTGGAGGAGCGGGGCCTCAAGCCGCGCAACGCCTTTGGCCCTGTCCGGGTGGCAGCGACCGGCCGGCGCATCTCTCCGCCGCTGTTTGAGTCGCTGGAGCTGCTGGGACGTGAGCGATCCCTGGAGCGACTCAACGCAGCGGGGCGATGAGCACAGCGGTCGCGCCTGCACCGTCGCCGGACAGCGAGCCGGTTCCAGGGACCAGCTACCTGCGGATACTGCAGCGGCCGAGCGGCGGCGTGAGGCGTCTGCTCGTCGTAATCGTCGCAGTCCTCGTCGGCTTGGTAGTTCCGCCGATAGCGGTTCTCGCTGCCGCCGAGGGCGTCAGCCGGGTCTTCGGCTCCAACTACACATTCAGTCTTTCCGATGGCGTCGACGCCGTGGACATGCTCGTGATCAACCTCGGTTTGGCGGTGCTGCTCGGCTGGGCGGCTCTTCTTGCCCGGGTGCTGTACGGCGTGCGTCCGCGCTGGCTGTCCTCCAACCGTCCCGGGTTGCGTTGGAAGTGGCTGGGCATCTGCTTGCTGATGGCCGGCGTCGTCTGGTCGGTGTTGCTTCTCGGCGGCACCGTGGCCGCTATCGCCGTACGGAAGTCGCCGGTCGACACCGGCGTCTGGGCGTTCTTGGCCGTCGTGGTCTTCACCACGCCACTTCAGGCGGCCGGCGAGGAGTTCCTCTTCCGCGGGCTGCTGCTACAAAGTCTCGGCGCGCTCGGATGGCCCCTGGTGCTGTGCGGCACTCTCGACGGCGTCCTGTTCGCGGTGGCGCATCTGCAGTTCGACCCGCCGCTCTTGCTCGACCGAGCACTGTTGGGGACAGTGCTGGCTGTGCTGGCTGTGAAGACTGGCGGTCTTGAGTCGGGCATTTCGATTCACGCGGTGTACAACCTCTCGGCTCTGATACCTGCTGGCTTCCTTGACCGAGTCGGCCAGACACTCGAGCCGCGCGCCGTCAGCTTCCTCCCGCTGATCATCCACGGGGTGCAGCTCGCGATCATCGTTCCCTGGACGCTGGCCATCGCTCGCCGCCACCTTCCGCCGGCCCAGCCGGCCCTTGAAGCGGCCGCCCCATCACCGCCGCCTGGTGTGGCGCGCTGAACTCAGCGCGGAAACCGACCACCGGCAACTAAGCCGTTACCGGGGAGGGGTTCATTCAGCGGTGTGCCGGCAATAGTGTTGAGCGGACAGCCGACACCTACCGAGGAGTTTCGCGATGGCCTCTCGCCTCAATCCCTATCTCAACTTCCCCGGCAACGCTCGCCAGGCGATGGAGTTCTACGAGTCCGTATTCGGCGGCAATCTGCAGGTCAGCACATTTGGCGAGTACGGCGCTCCGGGTGCCCCCGCTGACGGCGTCATGCACGCCATGTTGGACACTGACAACGGCTTCACCCTGATGGCGTCCGACCTGCCGCCAGGCGCCGAGCACCAGCCCGGTGAGAACATCGCGGTCAGCCTGTCCGGCGACGACCGTGACCAGCTGCGCGGCTATTGGCAGAAGCTCTCTGAATCAGGCAGGGTGACCATGCCGCTGGAGAAGCAGATGTGGGGCGACGAGTTCGGGATGTGCACCGATCAGTTCGATGTCCCCTGGTTGGTCAACATCGCCGGATCATCAGGCTGATCACTCGCGACTGAGTACCTCCGTCGCGGCGATGACACGGCACCCTCGGCGTTGGGCGGCGTCGACCGACTCCGGTATCGTCGGGCGACGGCATGCCGAGCTCTGGATGCCTTTGGGGTATGGGGTAATTGGCAGCCCGACTGGTTCTGGTCCAGTTAGTCTAGGTTCGAGTCCTAGTACCCCAGCGAGTCGACGTTCCGGTCTGATCCGTTATCGTCTGCTCCGCTCGATGGCCCCGTTGTGTAGCGGCCGAGCACGCCGCCCTCTCAAGGCGGTAGCGCGGGTTCGAATCCCGTCGGGGCTACCAATTGTTCTCTGCGTTTGCGGAGCGTGCCTATGGCCGGTCGAAGCCACACGCCGCATGGACATTTATCTCGAGCATGCGTTGCGCGTCGTACAGCCCTTTGTAGTTCTCGGACTCGTCTCCAATCCCGGTGAGGTCGTTCGTGAACCGACGACGCGCGAAGTAATCGGCTTGAACAGCGAATCTGAGCCTCATCAAAACTGGCAGGCCGCGTACTGCCTCGGCTTGATGGAGGGAGCTATCTCGCAGATACGCTTCGATCAGACTTCGCGTTCCTTCAGGACCTACGTACATGGCTGCGGAGGCTAGGTCGTAAAGGCACGGCCCGAAGAAACCACTAGCCCAATCAATCAATCCACAGACGCCTTTGTCATCTCGCAGAAAGGCGCCAGGGAACGGGTCGCCGTGGAGAAATCCCCATGTGGGCACCGAGTCGCGGATGGTTTGCCAATCAGCCAGCGCCTGTGCCACGGCTGGGCGCAACCAGGGTTCCAAATCGAGATGGGCAGCGGTCACGTCGACCCAGTCGAATGCGGGTGCGTCAGGAATCTGAGCGTGCAACAAGATGCCATGCACCTTGGCCAATGTTGCGCCAATCACGCGCACGTCCCAGTCAGTCTCGCTGAGAGGATTGCCCTCCACCCATCGCAACAGCGCCGCGTGACCGCCTTCGAGCTCGATGAATAAGTCACCACTATTGGTAGGCACTGGTTTTCCAGCCGGAACGCCGTGTGCGTCAACAATCGTCGCCGCACGCAGTCCCGCAATGAAACCGTGGGTCTGCTGGCTGTCCACCACTTTGAAGACGTACCGCATCTCCTCATCGGAGACCAACCATGCTGATGAATTCATGCCGCCGGTCAGCGCACTCAGCATCGGACGTCGCAGTGACCAGCGGGAGCGCAGCACCTCGTCCACATCGAAGGTTGGCACGCCGTAACACTGCCAGCTATCCCTGAGGGTCAATCTCCGGAAGCGTCGCTGATCACGAAGTGAGGTTTGCACAGCTGCGTTGTTGCCGGGCAAAGGGCGGCGACGCTGATGACCTTGCCCGCTCTCCGCAGACTAGGCCCCCTACGCCAACGTCACGGCCGATTCCCGCGAGGAACTGTCCTCGCGACAGCCTAGATTGAGCGCATGAGCGCAGCCCCGCACGTCATTGCCGACAGCGACCGCTGCTTTCGCGCTGTACAAAGCCGCGACCGGCGCTTCGACGGTGTCTTCTATAGCGGTGTCACGACAACGGGCATCTACTGCCGCCCCTCGTGCCCGGCGGTGACGCCGAGGCGCACCAACGTTGTCTTCTACGTGACCTCCGCTGGCGCTCAACGAGCGGGGTTGCGCGCGTGTCGTCGCTGCCGCCCCGACCTGACGCCCGGATCACCGGAGTGGGATCTGCGAGCCGACGTCGCTGGGCGGGCCATGCGCATGATCGCCGACGGAGTCGTGGAGAGAGAGGGTGTCAGCGGGCTTGCCGCACGGGCCGGGTACACCCCACGACACCTCAACCGGTTGCTCACAACACACCTCGGCGCAGGGCCACTCGCTCTCGCCCGAGCGCACCGCGCACACACCGCCCGCATCCTCATCGAGACCACCGACATGTCGTTCTCCGACGTGGCGTTCGCCGCGGGCTTCGCCAGCGTCCGCCAGTTCAACCAGACGGTCGCCGACGTGTACGCCGCCTCACCCACGCAGTTACGCCGACGCCGACGCCGCGCCGGCCGATTCCCGGCGACGGGCGCCATCACCGTCGAGCTCGGCGTACGGGAACCCTTCGACGGAGCCACTTTGCTCAGCTTCCTGACCGCGCGAGCGGTGTCGGGCATTGAGGCGGGCGACGAGTCGACGTACCGGCGCAACCTGCGCCTGCCACACGGCGTCGGCACCGTCGAGCTCACACCTCAGACCGACAGGGTGCGCTGCCACCTGCGGCTCTCCGACCTACGTGACGTGTCGACAGCAGTCGAGCGTTGCCGTCGGCTGCTCGACCTCGACGCCGACCCCGTCGCCATCGACGAGCATCTGGCGACCAGCGAGCTGCTTGCTCCACTCGTCGCCAAGCGCCCCGGGCTGCGGGTGCCCGGCTCGGTCGACGGATTCGAGGCAGCCGTTCGAGCGGTCGTCGGACAGCAGATCTCCGTTGGCGGCGCCCGCACGGTTGCGGGGCATCTCGTGCGCGAGTACGGCGAGGTCGTCGCCGAGGAGGGTCCGCTCACCCACGTGTTCCCGACACCGGAGCGCCTCGCCGCCGCCGACCCGGAGAGCCTTCCCATGCCGCGCTCTCGTGGAAACGCGCTGGTCCGGCTCGCCACCGCGGTTGCAACGGGCGACGTCGCACTGGACCGCAGCGCCGACCGGGTCAGCGTGCGCGAGGCGTTGTTGTCGCTGAAGGGCATCGGGCCTTGGACGGCTGACTACATCGCAATGCGCGCTCTCGGCGACCCCGACGTCTTTTTGCCGACCGACCTCGGGGCTCGGCAGGGCCTCGCCGGGCTGGGTGGAACAGGTGACCCCGTCCACGACACCGAACCATGGCGACCCTGGCGCTCCTATGCCTTGATGCACGTATGGACCACCGCCAGCTCCTCGAAGGAGAGAAAATGAGAACGTCCAATCCCCACACGCTGGTCATGGAGTCCCCCGTCGGGCTGCTCAAGCTCACGAGCGACGGCATTGCACTCAGCGGGGTCCACTTCCTCGACGAGCAACCCTCGGAGCTGTCAAGCGGCGAACCGGTGCCAGTGCTCACCGAGGCGCGACGGCAACTCAAGCGTTATCTCACCGGGCAGCTGCGCGAGTTCCGACTGCCACTGAGCGCCCGCGGCACGCCGTTCCAGCAGCGGGTGTGGACCGAGCTCATGCGCATCCCGTACGGCGCCACGGCGTCGTACGGTGAGGTCGCTGCCCGGCTCGGGATGCCGTCCGGTGGTGCCCGAGCAGTCGGGCTGGCGAACGGCTCCAACCCGATCGCCATCGTCGTGCCGTGCCACCGGGTCATCGGCTCAAGCGGCACGCTGACCGGATACGCCGGCGGGCTCGACCGCAAGCGGTTTCTGCTGGGGCTGGAAGCCACCTCGGTTGAGGGCAGCCTTTTCGCTCAGCTCAGCGGCTGACCGGCCGTCCGGGGACTTTCGGCCCAGCCGAGATCGGCCAGCACCGCTGTGGTCGCCAGGCCGACCCCGAGCCCGGCGGCTCTGCGGAGGTCTGCCACCGTGTCGACGTCCAGCCGTAGCCGCTGCAGGGACGGGTCCTGCAGCTGTACCGCACCGCTGCGCCGATGAGCGGCCGCTGAGTCGGGCCCGAACGCGGGGTTGAGCGCGTTCGCCGCCGCTGCCGCCAGCATCGTCGTGCCCTTCCCGTCGTGGTCGGCCACGAACCACCGCGGAGCCGGTGCGATTCCGAAGGCGGTCGCGATGTCGGCGGCACGCACGGCCGGTAGATCAGCGGACATCACCGCGAGGTCAGCTTCCGGATCGAGGCGGCGAACGCCCGATGCAGCCCACTCCAGCGCGGCATTGAGGCCGGCGTCGGGGGAGTCCGGTACGACGACCGCCCCCAGCGATGCCAGCTGGCTGCGCGCGATCGCGTCGTTGGTCACGACTACCACCTTTTCGATCGCTGGACACTCCAGCGCCGCCGCCACCGCGTCACACGCAAAGGCCAGCGCGAGTCGCCGCCGTACCCGATCGCCGAGCTCCCCTAGGCGAGACTTGGCGATGGCGGTCTGCTTGACCGGAACGATGATGGTCCCCCTGCGGTGCGGCATCGCGCCGATCCTGTCACCTGCTCGACAGCACGGCGCCGGGTGGCAGACACTGTTCGCCTGAGGGTGAAGCCCGAGAACGAGGAGCAAGCGTGGCCAAGCAGCGACGCGGGTGGGCGCTCGCCCTCGTCGTTGCGTTGCTTCGCCGGCCACTTATGCTTCTCACCAAGCGTGACTGGCGCGGAGCAGAGCACCTCCCGACCAACGGTGGCTGTGTCCTCGCCACCAACCATGTGTCGGAGCTCGATCCCATTCCGTTCGGTCACTTCGTCATCGACAACGGCCGGTTGCCGCGCTTCCTTGGCAAGGCTGAGGTCTTCGCCGTACCGGTTATTGGCAGGATCGTGACCAGTGCCGGCCAGATCCCCGTTCACCGCAAGACGACGGACGCCGCGAAGGCCTTCAGTGCCGCGGTCGCTGCGGTGAACGCCGGCGAGTGCGTCGTGGTCTATCCAGAGGGCACCATCTCACGCGATCCGGACCTGTGGCCGATGGTGGGCAAGACCGGCGCAGCCCGGATCGCTCTCACCACCGGGTCTCCGATCATTCCGTGTGCGCAGTGGGGGCCGAACCATCTGCTGCCGCCGTACGCACGCAAGCCCGACCTGCTTCCGCGCAAGACCATGCACGTGTGGGCGGGCCCGCCGGTGGAGTTGTCGGATCTTCAGGGCAAGCCGCTGAGTCCTGCTGTATTGGGGGAGGCGACGGTCAGGATAATGACCGCGATCACCGCGCTGCTGGAGCAGATCCGCGGGCAGAATGCGCCGAGTGAGCGGTTCAACCCAAGGGCGTCGGGCGTTCCTGACATCGGCAATCCACACCTGCGCAGACCCCAGCCGCCTCCAGGTGTCTCTTCTCGGGGTTTCGATTCGGCGGCTTCGGCGTGAGCAAGGTCGCGGTCCTCGGCTCAGGTTCTTGGGGTACGGCGTTCTC
>JBBSHN010000003.1:0-69048 GCA_038252945.1 Propionibacteriales bacterium
CCTCAAGATAACGGCTGAGCTGTGTCAGCCGTTCGCCATGTTGGCGGCGCTTCCCGAGGTGCTGGTGGCGGAAGCTGCGGCGGTAGGTAACCTGCGGTGCGTCGCCGTACCGCAGGTCGTCAGGAGCCGCCGTGAACCCAACCCCGGTCATAGTCGCCGTCACAGGTGCTGCGGGCCAGATTGGCTACAGCTTGCTGTTCCGGCTCGCCAGCGGTTCTCTGCTCGGCGCCGATACGCCAGTAGAGCTCCGGCTGCTGGAGATTCCGCCTACGCTTCCTGCGCTGGAAGGCGTCGTGATGGAGCTCGATGACTGTGCGCTCCCGACGCTGGCCGGAGTGGAGATCGGCGATGATCCGCATGCAGTCTTCGACGGAGTCAACATCGCCCTGCTGGTGGGGGCACGTCCGCGCGGCCCGGGCATGGAGCGCAGTGACCTGCTCGAGGCGAACGGCGCGATCTTCACCGCCCAAGGCAGAGCGCTCAACGACGTTGCTGCCGACGATGTCCGCATCACCGTGACGGGAAATCCGGCGAACACCAACGCTTTGATCGCGCTCAGCAATGCGCCCGACATTCCGGCAGAGCGCTTCGCCGCGTTGACCCGCCTGGACCACAACCGGGCGAAGGCGCAGCTGGCGAAGAAGGCAGGTGCCAGCGTGCACGACATCACGAAGATGACGATCTGGGGCAACCACTCGACCACCCAGTACCCGGACATATTTCACGCCGAAGTGGCCGGCAAGAACGCCGCTGACATCGTCCGCGACCAAGACTGGCTGGAGAACGAGTTCCTTCCCACCGTGCAGAAGCGTGGCGCCGCCATCATCGAGGCGCGTGGTGCCTCAAGCGCCGCAAGTGCGGCCAACGCCACAATCGACGCTGCCCGTGACTGGTTGCGAGGCACGCAGACGGGCGACTGGGTCTCGATGGCGGTGAGGTCAGACGGCTCCTACGGCGTGCCAGAGGGTCTCGTTTCGTCCTTCCCCGTGACCACGCACGACGGCCAGTGGGCGATCGTGCAGGGGCTGGATATCAACGACTTCTCCCGCGTACGCATCGATGCGAGTGCCGCAGAGCTCGCCGACGAGCGTGACGCCGTGCGGTCGCTCGGTCTCATCTGAGCCTCGCGCTGGTCGGCGGGCTCGGCTCAGTGAAACGTCTCGTGAGCGAGCAGCATCTGTTGGCACTGGGTGAGGCGCTTGGCTCGTGTCTCCGGGCGTCGGGCCGTCTGCAGCCGCCACAAGAAGGCGTATCGGTTGGTGGCCGACAGGGCCGACCAGAACTGTGCGGCCTCGGGGTTTGCGTCGAGGAACTGCTGAAGCTCTGCCGGCGTCTGCATCTCCCGGGAACCTCCGTACGCAGCGTCCCACCGCCCGTCGGCCTGAGCGTGTTCGACTTCCCGCAGGCCCGCCGGGTGCATCCGGCCGGACTCAAGCAGAGCTTGCACTTTTCGCGTGTTGATCCTCGACCAGACCGACCGAGACCGACGGGGAGTGAACCGCTGAAGAAAACAAGTGTCGTCGTAGGAGGCTTTCTGCCCATCGATCCAGCCGAAGCACAAGGCCACGTCGACCGCTTCGTCGTACGAAATCGACGCGATGCCACTTGCCTTTTTGGCGATCTTCATCCAGAAGCCCGGGGAGCTCTCGGCGAAGTCTTCCAGCCAGCGCTCGAATCCGGCAGCGTCCTCGAACGGAAGCAAGGGCAATCCGTCCTTGGGGTGCAACTCCACCTCAACCCCCGTCATCAGACACCGCTTTGACATACCTTCCAATCGGGTCTATTTTCCTTTGGCCTTGCGCCCGAATGCGGACTGGCGCTCCGCTATGCTCATCATGCGACTCGTAGACCAGAAGGCTGACATGGCGTCATTACCGGCCTCGGCGCGGGCAGTCGTCATCGGCGCCGGCATCGTCGGCAACAGCCTGGTGTATCACCTGGCCCGACTGGGCTGGCGTGACCTCGTCCACATCGACAAGGGGCCGTTGCCGAACCCGGGTGGATCAACCGGACACGCGTCCAACTTCATCTTTCCGGTCGACCACTCCCGCGAGATCACGGACCTGACGCTGGACAGCGTCCATCAATACCAGGACATGGGCGTCTTCACGCAGTCGGGTGGTTTCGAGGTCGCACGGACCGAGGAACGGATGGAAGAGCTCCGCCGGCGCATGTCCTCGGCCCGTGCGTGGGGTATCGAGGCCGAGCTGGTCAGTCCGGAGCAGGTGGTCGAGAAAGTGCCGTTCCTGGACCCGTCGGTCATTGTTGGGGCCTTCTGGACCCCGTCAGTCGGCGTCGTCGACTCCCTGCGCGCTGGGACGATCATGCGGGAGCGGGCTCAAGAGCTGGGGGCGTTGACCGTCGTACCCAATGTCGAGGTCACCGGAATGGATGTGGAGGACGGCGCCGTCAGGCGCGTACGCACGTCCGTCGGCGACATCGAAGCGCAGACCGTGGTGATCGCGAGCGGCGTGTGGAGCCCGAAGCTTGCGGCGATGGCTGGCGCTCTTATTCCGCTGACTCCGGCGGTACACCAGATGATCAGCGTAGGACCGGTGCGGCAACTTGCCGAGCATGAAGGCGAGATCTCCTTCCCGATCATCCGCGACATGGACGCGCTTTGCTACGAGCGCCAGCACGGAGCCGACATGGAGGTCGGCTCCTACGCACACAGGGCGATCTTGTACGACGCCGATGAAATTCCCTCGATCGAGCAGGCCAAGCTCTCGCCAACCGAGATGCCGTTCACCTCCGAGGACTTCGACCCCCAGCTCGAGCAGGCCTTCGAGCTGATGCCTGACCTGCTCGGAGCCGAAGGCGCAGAGATCCGCTACGCGATCAACGGCTTGCTGTCGCTCACGCCCGACGGATCTCCCGTTCTGGGTGAGTTGCCGGAGGTCAAGGGCTTGTGGTCCGCCGCAGCTGTGTGGATCAAGGAAGGTCCAGGCGTGGGTAGGGCGGTTGCAGAGTGGATGACCGACGGGAATCCGGAGATCGATCTCAGCTCCTCCGACATCGCACGGTTCTACGCACACCAGCAAACCCGCGCGCACATCAAGGCGCGCACCGGCGAGGCTTTCATCAAGACGTACGGCATCGTGCACCCGGGCGAGCAATACACGTCTGACCGCGATTCGCGGCTCGCGCCGATGCACGCCGCCGAGCAGCAGCTCGGCGCAGTGTTCTTCGAGGCGGCGGGCTGGGCGCGGCCCTTCTGGTACGAGTCCAACGCCGGTCTCCTCGAGGAGTACGGCGACCGGGTGCAGCCGCGCGAGCACGAGTGGGACGCTCGATGGTGGTCACCCATCATCAATGCCGAACATCTGGCGATGCGCGACCGTGCCGGCATCGTGGACCTGTCGGCGTTCGCCATCTTCGACGTCGTAGGACCGGGGGCGTTGGCGGCCGTGCAGTCGATCGTCGTCGCTCAGGCGGATGTCCCGGCCGGCCGGGTTATCTACACCCCGGTGCTCGACGAGCGTGGCGGCTTCCGCTCCGACTTGACCGTGATGCGCCTTGCCTTCGACCGCTTCCGAGTAGTCACCGGCGGTGCGCACGGCATGGTCGACCGCAAATGGTTCGCCGACCGAATGCCTGCCGACGGGACGGCGCAGGTGATCGACCTAACGTCGGCGTACACCACGATCGGGCTGTGGGGTCCGCGAGCTCGCGACATCCTCGGTGGCCTGACCGGAGACGACATCAGCAACGAGGGGCTGCGTTTCGGCACGTTCAAGCGCGTCGACGTGGACTCAGTACCGGTGCTTGCATCACGCATCTCCTACGTCGGCGAGCTGGGGTGGGAGCTCCACACGCCTCTCGAGCAGGGTGCGAAGCTGTGGTCGATGCTGGACGAGGCGGGTGGTCCTCACGGCGCGGTCCCGGTTGGCATCGGCGTTTACGCCACCACCGGCCGGCTGGAGAAGTGCTATCGGGCCTTCGGCTTTGAGCTCGACTCTGAGCGCACGATCGTGGAGGCCGGTATGCAGCGGCCGAGGGTGAAGGTGGCCGACTTCGTGGGCCGTGAGGCCTACCTCAAGCAGCGCGTGGAGGACCCGAAGGCGGTGCTGTGCACACTGACAGTGGAGGACCACACCTCCAAGTCCGGTCAGAAGCGCTTTATGCTCGGCGGCGAGCCGATCCTGGGCAAGCACGGGGAGGTGCTCCTCGATGACCACGGGCACCGGCCCTACGTCACCTCAGCGGGCTCGGCGCCCTCGCTCGGCAAGCACATCTTGATGGCCTACCTGCCGCTGTCGGAGTGCACGTTCGGCAACGAGCTGACGGTGTCCTACATGGAGGAGTTGTACCCGGTGACTGTCGCGTCGACGGACAGCACCGCACTATTCGACCCGGCGGACGAACGGATTCGGTCGTGACCGACGTCCTGGTCTGCATCAAGCGGGTGCCAGACCTCGGCGGCGAGATCCGGCTGACGGAGGACGGGCTGGCAGTCGACGACCGAACGTTGGGTCACACGGTAAGCCCGCACGAGGAGTGCGCGGTCGAGCTGGCGATCTCGGTAGCGAACGCCACCGACGGCCAGGCGACCGTGCTGACACTGGGCTCCTCGGATGCGACTGAGCAGCTGCGCAACGCTCTGGCCCTCGGCTGCACCGGTGCGGTGCTGGTGGAGGCCGACGCGGGGGCCTACGGGCCCGCCGACGTGGCCGCGGCGATCGCCGACGTAGTGCGCGCGCACGAGGCGGCGGGTAGGTCGTACGGCCTGCTCCTTCTCGGCAACGACGCCTCCGATACCGGGGATTTCCAGGTGGGAGTTCGGCTGGCTTACGCCCTGGACCGGCCGGTCATCACCGGGATCTCGACAGTGGAGGTCGACGGAGGCCACGTTGTTGCCCGTGGCAGCAGCCCTGACGGCGGAGCGGAGATCTACGAGATTCAGTTGCCGGCCATAGTGACGGTGATGGAGGGCGGGATCGACCCCCGCTACCCCACGATTCCGGGCCGGATGAAAGCGAAGAAGGTGCAAATCGAGGAGGTTACCCCGGCGGTCTCACTGACCGGTTCTCGCCGGGTGCGGCTCAAGCTGCCACCACCGGAGCCGAGCCAGGTGCAGATCCTCGGCGACGGGCCTGACGCCGCCCCAGCCGTCGTGGACCTGATCGAGAGATTGGGACTGCTGAGATGAGGGACGTTTCGTTGGTGCTTGTCGAGACTGACGAGCATGGCGTCAGCGAGATGACCCGCGAAGCTGTGACGTTCGCGCGACGGTTAGGCAGCGAGGTTCGGGCTGTCGTCGTCGGATCACTTCCCGCGGATGCCGTGCAACAGCTCGGCGCCTACGGCGTAACCTCCGTCCACCACACAGACAGCGAGTCGTTCGCATCCTACGCAGCAGCGGCCTGGGCAGCCGCCGTCGTCGCCGCCATGGCGGACGCGTCGGTCGTGCTCGCCTCAGGCACCCCGCGCGGCAACGAGGTGATGGCGCACCTCGCGTGCCGGCTCGATGTCGCGATGGCCGCCAACGTCGTCGAGGTGGAACCGCCAGGGCCGGCGGAGCAGATGGTGGTGTCCCGGCAGGTGCTTGGCGGCGCGGCGATGGAGGAGATGCGCCTCGAGGACGACGTCGCCGTGCTGACGGTAGCCGGCCATGTCTGCGACCCGGAGCCGGCGGAAACGGCCACCACACCGTTTGTCGAGAGTCTCGAGGCACCGGTCTCGGACGCCGATCTGCTCGCCCGTGTCGTACGCACCGAGCCCTGTGATCCGGATGAGTCCGGGGATCTGAAGTCCGCCAGGGTCGTGGTCGGTGCTGGCCGTGGGGTGGGAGGGCCCGACGGGTTCGCGGATCTGCTCGAGCTGACGGGGCTCTTGGGGGGCGCTCTCGGTGTTTCCCGGGTGGTGACCAGCCTGGGCTGGCGGCCGCATTCGGAGCAGGTGGGGCAGACCGGCTCCCGAATCTCCCCCGACCTGTACCTGCCGTGCGGCATCAGCGGTGCCATCCAGCACTGGGCCGGCTGTTCGAGCTCGAAGACCATCCTCGCGATCAACTCCGACGCCGAATCGCCAATGGTGACGCGGGCTCACTACGCGGTGATCGGTAACCTGCACGAGATCGTCCCGGCGATCAACGAGGAACTGCGGCGCCGCCAAGCAGGCTGAAACAGCTTCCCCCTGGTCAGCCACTGCGCCGCCGACGACACCCGCTCCCATAACGACCACGCGTGGACCCGTCAGGCAACGGTCCCACAGGGAAGGCTACTTCAGCCAAGCGTTGACCTTGGAGGCGTTGTCCGCGATCCACTTGTCGGCAGCAGCAGACGGGCTCATGCCGTCCTTGGAGATGTAGGCCGCCACCTGGTTCTGGTCGTCATTGGTCCAGTGGAAGTTCTTCACCAAGTTGTACGCCGGACTGCCGGACTTTGCGAAGCTGGTCGCCACCACCTTGTCTAGGTGGTAAAGCGGGTAATTGCAGCTACATCCCGGGGTGTACTTCGGCAGCTGGACCTGCGCGAGGTTCTCCTCAAGGAAGAACCACTGCGGCTTGTAGAAGTAGCCGATCGCCCAGGTGTGGTTCATTTCGGCGGTACGGAACGCCTGGATCAGCGCCGCCTCACTGCCCGCGTACACGACTTTGTAGTTCAGATTGAGCTTCTTGATAATGGATGCGTCGCTGGTGACGAACGACGGGTCACCGTCGAGCAACTGCCCCTGGCTTCCGGACTCAGACGTCTGGAACTTGCTGGCGTATTTGTTGAGGTTGTTCCAGTTCGTGATGTCGGGGTGAGCCTTGGCCAACCATGGCGGCACGAACCAACCGATGATCCCGACGTTGCCGGTCTGGCCGGCCACCGTCGCACTGTGGTCGCCTTTGACGTACTTCTTGACCAGGGGTTGGTGCCCCCAGTTCTCCATGATGACGTCAACCTCACCACTGCCGAACCCTGCCCAGGAAAGCTGCTCCGAGAGGTTCTTGTACGTCACCTGGCAGCCCAGACGCTTCTGCATGAGCCGACCCACGACGTAGGCATCAGCTTCGTAGCCAACCCAGGGATTGACGGCCATGTTCACCGGGTCGCAACTCTTGCCTCCGGCGGTGCTGGCGTTTTTCACGTTGCCGCTTCCGCAGGCTGCCAGCACACTCATCGCCGCGGTTGTGGCGATAGCAACAGCCGTGAACCTCAGTCGGGAGACTGGCTGCTTTAGGCCTGTCCTCATCATGTTCTCCTATCGCCTGATGTTGGCATCGAATTCTTGCACTAGGAACTGTGACCGCGGCACTAGGTCGCCACCGGGCCGCTGCGCAGCGCTGCTCGCCGGGTAATGCGGTCGAGCAAAACGCCGAGCAGCACGATGCATAGACCAGCGGCCAGCCCCTTGCCGAAGCGCGTGCTTTGGGTAAAACCATCCACGACGTCGTAGCCGAGGGCACCGGAGCCGACGAGCCCGCCGATGACGACCATCGACAAGACGTAGAGCAGCCCCTGGTTGGTTGCCAGGCTCACCGCACCGCGAGCCATCGGAAGCTGCACTTTGGTGATCAGCTGCCAGCGGCTGGAGCCGGCAGCAGTCGCGGCCTCGAGCGTGGTAGTTGAGACGCCGCGGATACCGTCGGCCACGATTTTGATCGAGGCAGGAGCTGCATAGATGATGGCCGCCACAATCGCAGTGAGGCGCGTCGCCTGGAACAGCGCTAGCACGGGAATCAGGTAAACGAACGGTGGCATCGTCTGTCCTGCGTCGAGGACGGGCCGGAGGACGCGGTCGACCGTCATGCTGCGGCCCATCCAGACACCAAGAACAAGGCCCAGAACCATCACCAGCACGGTGGCCACTAGCGTCAGAGTCAAGGTGATCATCGTGTCATGCCAGAGGTCGAGGAAGTATATGCCGGCCAGGCAGATCACCGTACTGAGGGCTGCCCAGCGTCCTCCGAAGACGAACGCAAGGGCGAGGATCGCAGCAGCCGCAAGCCACCACGGTGAGTTGGCCACGAGGTCCTGCAGCGGGTTGAGGAGCAGATAGCTGAACTGGTCCTTGAAGGCTGTTGTGACCGGATCAAGGGTGCTCGAGATCCAGTCGCTGACCGCCTGGACCTTTGCCGCGATCGTGCCTCCGATGTTGGCTTGCCGGGGAAACCGGGCCAACTGCAAGTACAGGCGGGAAAAGTAGACCGCCACGAGTGCAAGCACTCCGGTGACAGCGAGCATGATCAGCCGTAGCTTGCTGTTGCCCCCACCTGCACGGCGAAGTTGCTCGGGGCGCTCGCTGATTGCCGTGGTCGTTCGGTCGAGCATGATCGCCATGATGACGATGCCGAGCCCGGGGACAAACGCCTTGCCGACCTGCACGAGCTCAAGCCCCTGAATGACCGGCTGGCCGAGGCCCGGCCCGTTGATGAAGGCGGCGATGGTGGCCATCGACAGCGCGGCCATCGTCGTCTGGTTGATGCCGACGATGACAGTGCTCCTCGCCATTGGAAGCTGCACCTTGAGGATGCGTTGCCAGGTCGTTTGACCCATCGATGTCGTGGCCTCAACTGTGGCCGGGGCAACCGACCGAACGCCGAGCGCGGCGATCCGCACAACCGGCGGTAATGCGTAGATGAGAGTCGTGACCACCGCAGTGGCAGCACCCAGGCCGAAGAGCAGGAACAGCGGTAGCAGATACACGAACGACGGAAGAGTCTGGAGCAGGTCAAGCACAGGAGTGACGACCGCACTCACCACTTTGTTGTTGCCCATCCACACTGCGAGCGGTATCCCGATGAGGAGGCAGATGGCGACGGCCATCAGCGTGACGATGAGCAAATCCATGCTGTCAGACCAGTACCCCAGCAATCCGAACGACAAGAAGCTGCCGATGACGAGCAGAGCGATCCGCCATCCGGCCGTGGCGAGTGCCAGCCAACCAGCAATCGCCACCACCCCGAGCCATCCGATCTGCGGCACCGGGCGGGGATAAGCAGCAATGGAGATGAGCGTCTGCAGGTAGCCGAACACCGCGTTCAGCACAGTGGAGATACCTTGCGTGAGCTGGATGAACCAGTTGCTGCTCGCCGCCATCTGAATGTCGGTGGCCCTCGCAGTCAACCAGTCATGGACCCCGGTGGTCTGCTGCGCTCCGAGTGCGAGGATGGCATTGCCCCTTGTGAAGGACCAGACGACGATCCATGCCACCAGGACGGCGAACACCAGCGTCCAGGTCGGGACGCGACGTCTGGCCGCAGGCGCTGAGACCGGGTCGATCGGCTTCGCGGCAGTAGTGACCGTCACGCCAGGACCCCCTCCTCGGCGACGACCACACGCAGGATCGCGTCGTCATCGACGATGCCGACCAGTTGGCCGTCCTCGACGACCCGCACCGGGTGCTTGGAGTTCAGCGCTGCCCGGGCGGCCTGCATGACGACGGTGTCGGGAGAGAGCACCGGACCGTCCAGCGGATCCTCGGCACGAGGCTCGCGCATCACCCAGCGCAGCGTGAGCACGTGAGAGCGGGGAATGTCGCTGACGAAGTCACGGACGTAGTCATCTGCGGGGGCCGCGACCACCTCAGCCGGCGTACCGATCTGAACGACCTCGCCGTCGCGCATGATGAGAATGCGGTCACCAAGCTTGAGCGCTTCCTGCAGATCGTGGGTGATAAAGACCATGGTCTTCCGCAGATCGTTCTGAAGGCGGATCACCTCGTTTTGCATGTCGCGGCGAATCAGCGGGTCGAGCGCCGAGAACGGCTCGTCGAACAACAGCAGTGTCGGGTCGTTGGCAAGGGCGCGAGCCAGACCGACCCGCTGCTGCATGCCGCCGGACAACTGGTCAGGGTAGGCGTTCTCATATCCGACTAGCCCCACGAGCTCGACCACCTCAGCGGCCTTCTTGCGCCGCTCTGTCTTGGAGATGCCGCGGATCTCAAGGCCGTAACCGACGTTGTCGATCACCTGTCGGTGCGGCAGCAGGCCGAAGTGTTGAAAGACCATCGAGACATGGCAGCGGCGCAGGTCGCGCAACGTGGCTTCGGAGGCCGAGGTCATCTCGTTGCCGTTGATGCACACGCTGCCAGCAGTTGGCTCGATGAGCCTGGTGAGACAGCGCACCAACGTCGACTTGCCAGACCCGGAGAGTCCCATGACGACGAACACTTCACCAGGCGAAACGGTGAACGACACGTCTCTGACGGCGGCGACGCAGCCGGTCTGAGCCAGCAGTTCGCCGCGAGGTAGTTCCGCTTCAGGGGTCCCGATGATCTTGTCAGCCCGGGGACCGAAGATCTTCCACAACGAGTCGACGGCGAGGGCGGCCGACCGATCGGCGTCCGCAGTGAACTTGGCCATCAGCGAAGCTGCCCTTCCAGACTGTGCCGGAGATCCGGTGGATACAACGGCATGTTGTCGCGATACCGGTAGTAAGGCACATCCGCGGCCGGAAGAGGAGTGTTTTCGGCGATGAGGTCCGCTGCCTTCTCCGCGACCATCATCGTGGGGGCGTAGATGTTGCCGTTCGGAACGTACGGAAACACCGACGCGTCCACAACCCGGAGGCCTGCAGCGCCGTGCACCCGCATGCTCGTCGGGTCGATCACCGACATGTCGTCGCAGCCCATTCTGACGGTGCAGGAGGGGTGCAACGCCGTCTCGGCGTCGGCGGCGACCCACTTCAGGATCTCTTGGTCGCTCTCCACACCGGCGCCGGGCGACTTCTCTCCTCCGTTGAACACGTCGAACGCTGGTGAATTGAGGATGCGCCGCGCGACGCGGATGGCCTCAACCCACTCCCGTCGGTCGTTCGACGTCGAGAGGTAGTTGAAGCGCAGCGCCGGATGCTGAAAGGGGTCGGCCGACGTGATCTTCGCTGTGCCACGCACGTCGGAGTACATCGGACCGATATGCACCTGGTAGCCGTGCCCTTCGACCGGAGAGGAACCGTCGTACCGGATCGCGACCGGAAGGAAGTGGAACATCAGGTTGGGATAGTCCACGTCGTCGTTGCCGCGCACGAAGCCGCCGCCCTCGAAGTGGTTCGTGGCTCCGAGCCCGCTACGTCGAAGCAGCCAGTCAAAGCCGATCTTCGGGCGCGCGCGCCACCGTAGCCCCGGCGCGATCGAAACCGGCTGCGTGCAGGCGTGCTGAATGTAGACCTCGAGATGGTCCTGCAGGTTCTCCCCCACTCCGGGGGCGTGCGTCACCGCCTCGATACCGTGCTGACGTAGCTCATCGGCGTTCCCGATGCCTGACAGCTGCAGCAGCTGCGGAGAGGCGATCGCGCCACCACACAGGATGACTTCGCCGGCTCGTGCATGGCGGCGCGAGCGGCCTGCGCGGACGTAGTCGACTCCATCGGCCCGCTTGCCGGAGAACGTCACTTTGGCGGTGTGCGCGAGCGTGCGGACCGTGAGGTTCGGCCGTTCGAGAACAGGATGGAGGTAGGCGCGGGAGGCGGACCAACGCCGGCCGCGATAGATGTTGCGGTCGAAGGCGGCGAATCCCTCCTGGCGATAGCCGTTCACGTCGTTCGTCAGGGGGTAGCCGGCCTGCTGAACCGCCTCGAAAAACGCTCCGAACAGCGGATTTATTGCGGGGCCGCGCTCTAGCAGCAGCGGACCGCTGCCGCCGCGCCACTGGTCGGCACCGGCCAAGCAGGTTTCCATCCGCTTGAAGTACGGAAGGCACCGCTGGTAGCCCCACATCTCCATGCCCGGATCGGCGGCCCAACGCTCGTAGTCGAGTGGGTTGCCGCGCTGGAAGATCATGCCGTTGATGCTGCTGGAGCCGCCGAGCACCTTGCCGCGGGCGTGAAAGATCCGCCTCCCGTTCATGAACGGCTCTGGCTCGGAGCGGTACCTCCAGTCGTACAACCTGTTTCCGATGGGAATGGGCAGTGCCGCCGGCATGTGGATGAAAGGGTCGACTCTGAAGTCGGAGCGTCCCGCCTCCAGCACCAGGACCGTCGTACTCGGGTCGCTGCTCAGTCGGTTGGCAAGCGCACAGCCGGCAGATCCGCCGCCGACAATGATGTAGTCCCAGATGCGGTCTCCGGTGCTCACCGGACCGCTCGCAGCCAGCGGCCGGCTGACGTCACGCTTCTGCCCCAAACCACTGCTGGACGGCCGGGCGAACGTTGTGCCAGATGTGCTTGCTCTCGCGGTACTCCGCAAGACCGCTTGTGCCGAGCTCGCGACCGATCCCCGACTGCTTGTAGCCACCCCATTCGGCCTGCGGCACGTAAGGGTGGTAGTCGTTGATCCACACGGTGCCCATGCGTAGGCGGGCAGCGACCCGCTCCGCGCGACCGGCATTCTCGGTCCAGACGGCGCCTGCGAGCCCGAACATGCTGTCGTTGGCGAGGCGGACGGCGTCGGCCTCGTCGGCGAACGTCTCGACTGTCAGGACCGGACCGAACGACTCCTCCTCGATCACGCTCATTCCGCTTCTGCAGCCGTCAAGCACGGTCGGTGGGTAGTAGAAGCCGTCCGCGAGCGCGGGGTCGCTCGGCCGTTCCCCTCCGCAGCGCAACGTCGCGCCCTCAGCCAGTCCTTGCCGAACATATGCCTCGACCTTGTCGCGGTGAGCTGCGGAGATGAGCGGACCCGTCTCTGCCCGCTCGTCGAACGGTCCGCCGAGACGGATGCGCCGCGCCCGTCGCACGACCTCGTCGACGAAGTCGTCCTTGATCGACTCCTCGATGATCAGCCGGGCGCCGGAGGAGCAGACCTGCCCGGAGTGCAAGAACACCGCTGTCAGCGCGAAGTCCAGCGCCACGTCGAAGTCGGCGTCGGCGAAGACAAGATTGGGGTTCTTGCCGCCGAGCTCCAGCGAGATCCGCTTCACCGTCGACGCCGCCTGGGCCATCAGGTGGCGGCCGGTCTGCACACCTCCGGTGAAGCTGACGAGGTCGACGTCTGGGTGCGTCGACAAAGGCCCACCGGCGACCGCGCCGGCGCCAAGAATCAGGTTGCCGACGCCTTCGGGAAGCCCTGCCCCAGCGAGATAGCGCATCAGCAAAATCGCCGTGGAGGGCGTCAGCTCGCTGGGCTTCAGCACGAAAGTGTTACCGGCGGCTAGCGCCGGAGCGACCTTCCAGGAGGTCTGCAGCAGTGGGTAGTTCCACGGTGTGATCAGCGCGCATACGCCGACGGGCTCGTGCACGATTCGGCTTCGGACGTCTGGGCGGCCAGTGTCCACCACATGACCAGCGTCAGTTCCCGCGATGTTTGCGAAGAACCGAAAGACCGAGACCACGTCGTCGACGTCGTACTCGCTTTCGGTCAACCGCTTGCCTGTGTCAAGCGACTCCGCGCGGGCGACGTCGGCTTTGTGCTCCACCAGGAGGTCGGCCACCGAGTGCAAGAGGGCGCTCCGGTCCTGCACTGGCCAGCCGGCCCAGTCGCCGCGCTCGAACGCTGCTCGCGCCGCCTCGATGGCTGCTGTGGTGTCCTTCTCGGTGGCCTCGTCGACTGTCCGAACCAGCGATCCGTCGGCAGGGCATCGGATGTCACGGGTGCCACCTTCGGCCGCTGCCTGCCAGCCTCCGTCGATGAACAGATCCGGCACGCTAGACCTTTCGCCGATGCGGAACAGTCACCATTACAGCCGCCGTCCCCCTCGTCAACTTCCCCACCCCGTTGACCCGTCACTCGTGGTTCGTTGACCCGTCACTCGTGGTGGCACGAGCCGTCACTCGTGGTGCCTCGAACCGTCGGCCGTGGTTGCTCGCTGTGGATAACGTCCACACCGAACCACCGAGTCACGCCACAGTTTTCCGTATGGCGGTACTTCAGATGGTCCAGCTACCTGCCGAGCCGTTCACCTATCGGCATGCACAAGCGATCGGCATGTCTCGGCACTGTCTAAGGACTCTGATCGAACAGCGTCGCTTGCGGCGTGTTCTGCGCGGCGTCTACCAAGCGGTCGACGTACCGGACACCCTGCTTAACCGGGCGAAGGCCGCAGCTCTTGTGATTTCGCCAACAGCTGTTGTCTGCGACCGGACGGCGGCATGGTTGCACGGTGTCGATGTTTTCCACGTCTTCGAGCTGGACGCACTCCCCCCGTTGGAGGCGTTCGCACTGCGAGGTCATGCGAGAGTTCGTCGGGACGAGACATTCGGAGGTGAGCGCGACCTGGCGCCGGAAGACATCATGCAGGTCCACGGCGTGAAGGTCACTACACCGCTGAGGACGGCACTCGATCTGGGCTGCCGTCTCCCCCGGAGTGAAGCCCTGGCGGCCCTCGATGCCTTCGGCCGGGCACACGGGTTGACTCGAGCCGAACTGTCGAAGCCGCTGTCTCGATACTTCCGGCGGCGGGGAGTTCGGCAACTGCGGGCGCTGATTCCCTTGTGCGATGCACGCGCTGAGTCACCTGGCGAATCGTGGACACGCCTGGCGCTGATCGACGCAAATCTTCCGATGCCTGAGCTTCAGTGGGTCATCCGCTCCTCCGGGCGGGAGATCTACAGGCTTGATCTCGCCTACGTACGCGCTCGGGTGTGCATAGAGTACGACGGCGAGGCGTTCCACAGCTCTCCCGCGCAGCGCCAAGCCGATGAGCGGCGTCGCAATTGGCTCCGCGCACACGGATGGACCGTGATCGTCGTGACGAAGGACGACTTCCAGGCGGGCAGCCATGAGTGGATGAACGAGGTACGGCGAGCTCTGCACGTCTGACGGGCAGGACTTGCATCGCAGCCGTTTCGGGTTCGCCGCCAAGGGCGGATCAGGCCATACCAGAACCACCACGAGCGACGGCTCAACCCACCACTAGCGACGGCTCAACGAAACGGGGCTAGTCGCCGAGCTCGCGGCGGCGGCGGATGACGTAGTTCTCGAGCTCGGCGCGGATGGCGTCGTCGATCGGCGGCAGCTCGTACTCGTCGAGCTTCTTGCGGCAGATCTCCGCGGCACGGGCGGCTGTGTCGCGGCCTCCCGTACGCATCCATCGCTCGTAGTTCTCCGACGAGGAGAGCATCGGTCGGTAGAAGCAGGTGCGGAACCGTTCCATGGTGTGCATGGCGCCGAGGAAGTGGCCCCCGTGGCCGACCTCTTGGTGAGCGCCGAAGGCCAGCGAGTCGTCGTCGATCTCCAGCGGGGTGAACTCCTGCTGAAGCATCTGCAGGATCTCGACGTCGACGATGAACTTCTCGTAGCCCGCCACCAGCCCGCCTTCCAGCCAACCCGCTGAATGCATCACCCAGTTCGTCCCGGCGAGAAACGTGGGAAGCATGGTCATCAGCGACTCGTAACCCGCCTGAGCGTCCGGCACCTGGCTGGAGGTCAGGCCGCCGCCGGTCCGGAACGGCAGACCGAAATGCCGAGCGATCTGGCCGGTGCACAGCAAGCCGATCGCGGACTCCGGCGTGCCGAAACACGGCGAACCAGATTGCATATCGATGTTGGAAAGGAACGAGCCGAAAATCACGGGAGAACCTGGCCGAATCAGCTGATTTAGCGCGATGCCCGACAGTGCCTCGGCCATCTGCTGCACGAGCGCCGCTGGGATGGTCACCGGTGACATGGCACCCATCAGCAGAAACGGCGTGAGCACCACGGGCTGGTTGGCGGCGGCGTACTCGAACTGCGCGTCGAGCATCCGGTCGTCCCAGCGCAGCGGGGAGTTGCAGTTGATCAAAGAGATGCTGGCCGGCTGTTGCTCGAGCTTGTCTCGGCCGCCGAACAGGATCGCCCCCATGGCCACGGTGTCTGCCGCGTTGACCCCCGACACCACGCTGCCCATGTAGATCTTGTCAGTCAGCGTCTGCAGCGCGAGGACCATGTCGAGGTGCCGCGAGTCCAGCGGTACGTCGTTGGGCTCGCAGATCACCCCGCCGGCGGAGTCCAATACGTCGAAGCTCTGGGCCAGCCGGGCGAAGTTCTGAAAGTCGTCAAACGTCGCTTCGCGGCGGACCTCGCCCTCCCGGACGAACGGCGGGCCGTAGACGCATCCAAAAGCCATGGAGTCTCCGCCGATGTGAACGGTGTTCGCCGGGTTGCGCGCGAAGACGTCGAACTCCCGCGGCGCCTTGCCGACCTGCTCGAGGAGGAAGTCCGGGTCCAGGTAGACCGTCTTGTCCTCGACTTTCTGTCCTGCGGCGCGAAACAGGTCCAGCGCCCGGTCAGACAGAAACTCCACGCCGATATCTGTGACGATGCGTCGCCAACCGGCGTCCAGCTTCTCGACCGCGTCGCCCGACAGAATTTCGTAGCGCGGCATGGTGTTGGTGAACACTGACAACTCCTCGCAGTGGGCCGGGCGGCGACATAATGTCTCTAGGTTGGCACAAGAGGAACCGTCTCCACGTTGTGGTCTTGCGTTCCACGATGTGGCAGCATAGCCGGGTGACCACGACTGGCACGCAGGCAGTAGATCGCGCCGCTGAGCTGCTGTCCCGGGTCGTGCTCGCCGAGTCGCCTCCCGCTTTCCGTGAGCTCGTGGCGGGCACCGGGCTGGCCAAGTCAACGGCGCACCGTCTACTGCAGGCACTTGAGCGCCACCAGTTGATCCATCGCCACGAGTCTGGTGGCTTCTCTGCTGGTCCCCTGTTCGCCCTGTACGCCAGCAGGTCCTCCCCTCTTGAAGAGCTCATCTCGCTGGCCAAGCCGACCATGCAATCGCTGAGCGCCGCGACCGGCGAGACCGTCAACCTGGCAGTCGTACGCGGCACGACGGTAGTGCAGGTCGCGCAGATCGACTCCACGTTCCTGCTCGGTACGACGAACTGGGTCGACGTCGACGTCCCACCGCACTGCTCGGCTCTGGGCAAGGTCTTTTACGCCGCCGGAGTGCTCCGGGCGCCAACTCGTCCACTGCCGCGGCTGACCGAGCGCACTATCACGGACCCCACTGACTTCGCCAGCGAGATGCACCACGTGCACGAGCTGGGGTACGCCGTGGCTCGGAGCGAGCTCGAGATCGGCCTCGACGCCGTGGCGGCACCGGTCCACGACGCGTCGGGCGCGGTTGTCGCCGCACTCGGCATCTCCGGGCCTAGCGACCGGGTGGCTGGCCAGATCTCTCGACTCGGCCCTCTTCTCACGACCTCCGCCGAGGCGCTGTCCTCCGTCCTTGGTCACGAGCAGCACGAGAAGGGTGCGGCATGACACCCGATGAGATCCTGAAGGGCTTGTACGACGAAACGCTGGTCGGCAACGCTCCGGCTGTCCTCACCCTGACGAATGAGGGTCTCGAGAACGGCATGGCACCGGAGACCCTGCTGTTCGAGGCGCTGATCCCTTCGCTTGAGGAGGTTGGTGCGCGCTTCGAGCGTGGCGACTTCTTCGTACCGGAGATGCTGATCGCCGGCCGCGCCATGAGCGGCGCTCTCGATGTGCTGCGACCGTTGCTCGCCGACACAGGAGCGGAAACCGTCGGCACCTTCGTTATGGGCACCGTCAAGGGGGACGTACACGACATCGGCAAGAACCTCGTCAACATCATGCTCGAAGGCGCGGGCTTCCACGTGATCGACCTCGGGGTGCAGGTCCCGCCCGAGAAGTTCATCGACGCCATCCGCGAGTACAAGCCGGAGATCGTCGGGTTCTCAGCGTTCCTCACCACCACCATGCCGATGTTCAAGGCCAACATCAACGCACTGGAAAAGGCGGGCCTTCGAGACTCGGTCGTCGTGATGGTCGGCGGAGCCCCCGTCACCCAGGAGTACGCCGACGCGGTGGGCGCGGACGCCTACGCACCGGACGCGTCGCAGACCGTCAAGAAGGCACGCGATCTCGTCAAGCAGCACCGCGCCAGAATCTCGGTCTGACAGGACATTCTGTCATGCACACCACGCTCAGCTCGGCCAGCAAGCAGGTCGTGATCGGACCTGACCAGCCGTTCTGCCTCATCGGCGAGCGCATCAACCCGACCGGGCGCAGGCTCTTTCAAGAGCAGCTCCGCGCAGGGGACTTGTCGGCGATCGAGCGCGACGTCGCGGCTCAGGTGGCGGGCGGAGCTTCGGTGCTCGACGTCAACATGGGTGTGCCCCTGACCGACGAGCCGCAGCTGCTCAAGCAGGCGATCCAGCTCGTGCAGAGCCTCACCGACTTGCCGATCTGCATCGACTCCTCCGTCGTGGAGGCGCTCGAGGCTGGATTGTCGGTGTACGAGGGCAGGGCCTTGGTCAACTCCGTGACGGCCGAGGACGACCGCATGGCCGCGATTCTGCCGATGGTGAAACGCTACGGCGCCGCGGTCATCGGTCTGCCCAACGACGCCGACGAGATACCGATGGACGCCGACAAACGGGTGCAGCTCACTAAGAAGATCCTCGACACTGCGGTCAGTACCTACGACCTCGCACCCGAGGACGTGGTCATCGATCCGCTGGCGATGCCGATCGGAGCAGACACCACGG
Organism: Propionibacteriales bacterium; assembly: GCA_038252945.1. Taxonomy (GTDB): domain Bacteria; phylum Actinomycetota; class Actinomycetes; order Propionibacteriales; family Nocardioidaceae; genus JAUJOE01. Next base: position 18,306 of record JBBSHN010000003.1, read on the forward strand.
TGGTCAACACGACGCTCGAAACCATCGCCAGGATCACCGAGGAGTACGACGTCAACACGACTCTCGGCGCCTCGAACGTCTCCTTCGGTATGCCGGGTCGACACACGATCAACGCCACGTTCCTGCCGATGGCGATGGCAGTCGGACTCACCAGCGCCATCATGGACGCCCGGTCGCCGCAGATCGTCGAGGCCGTCAAGGCGGCCGACCTGCTTCTCGGACACGACGAGTGGGGCGGCAACTGGATCGCGGCGCACCGCGCCAAGCGGGCCGCTCAGCAGTCCGCATCGCCATGACCGAGCGCAGCGCCGAGCGGCCCGACCCTTCGCGATTGCGCCGTGAGGGCTTGATCGACGTCCTGGCCGACCGCGCCGACCTGGCCGATGCGCCACCCGCCGTTCCTGGCACGGGGCGCGTCCGCATCTCTTTCCCCGCTAACGACCGGGACGTCAGCGTCCCGCCCGGCGTCAGCGTCTTCGACGCCGCGAGCTGGAACGGCATCGCGATCGACTCGACCTGCGGCGGCCACGGAACCTGCAAGAAGTGCAAGGTGCAGATTCTGTCTGGCACCGTGCACACGTCCGTTTCCGACGAGCGGGCGTTCAGTTCAGAGCAGCTGCGCAGCGGCTGGCGACTTGCCTGCCTGACCTCAGCCGCCACCGACCTCACCGTGCATGTCCCGCCGCTTACCACGCGCCCGAAGGCCGCAACGGTCGGAGTCGGCCGCCAAGTCATCTTGCGGCCGGCGCTGCAGAAGCGGTACGTCGAGATGTCCGAGCCCACGCTTCAGGACCAGCGACCAGACCTCGACCGGCTCCTCGCGGCTGTCGACGACCTCGAGCTACGTGTCGACCTGCACGCGATCCGTCGACTTCCCACGATCACTCGGCGCAGCGACTTCCGCGTGACCGCCGTCATCGTCGACGACGTGCTCATCGACGTGGAGCCAGGAGACACGACTTCACGCCGCTTCGCTCTCGCCTTCGACCTCGGTACGACAACAGTGGTGGCAACTCTTGTTGACACAGCGACGGGCACTCCGGCCGCCGTAGCGTCGATGCTCAACAAGCAGCAGCCGTTCGGCGCTGATGTGATCACCCGGATCAGCGCGACGATGCTGGACCCAGACGCTGCAGACCGACTTCGAGAAGCGGCGGCGGATACTCTCCAGGAGCTCACGTCCGAGGTCTGCAAGCAAGCTGAGGTCGACCCGACCGAGGTTTACGAGATCGCGATCGCGGGCAACGCCACCATGATGGGCCTGGCCCTCGGCATCGATCCCGAGCCGCTCGGCGTGGCTCCATTCATTCTCCCCGCCGCCAGCATTCCGCAGCTGTTGGCCTCCGACTTCGGAGTCGCTTTGCATCCCCGCGCCCGCGCCTTCGTGATGCCCGCGCTCGGTGCGTACGTCGGGGGCGACATCGTGGCCGGAATGCTCGCATCCGGCATGGACCGCGACCGCCGCCTGCGCCTGTTCATCGACGTGGGTACAAACTGCGAGATCGTGCTTGGCGACGGTGAACGCATCCTCGCCACCGCCGCGCCAGCCGGCCCAGCGTTTGAAGGCGGCGCGATCCGGTGCGGTATGCGAGCTGCCGATGGCGCCATCGAGACCGTCCAGCTCAGTGACGACACCGTGACCTGCTCGGTCATCGGCGACGTACCCGCGCAGGGCTTGTGCGGGTCGGGGCTCGTCGACGCAGTGGCTGAGCTTGCCCGAGTCGGTCTGCTGGACTCCAGCGGTCGATTCGTACCTTCCGACGCAGCCGCTCACATCGCCCCTGGGCTGGCTCCGCGGTTGCAGGAGATCAACGGCGAGCGAGTGTTCTTGCTTTCTGCGCGTGCGGATGGCTCCGCTGAGTCTGATGTGTTCTTGAGCCAGCGTGACGTACGCGAGCTGCAGTTCGCCAAGGCGGCGATCTCGACCGGATGGACCCTGCTGCTCGCGGAGATGGGAGTCGAGCCGGGCGACGTTCAGCAGGTGCTGCTCGCCGGCTCATTCGGGTCGTATCTCTCGCCAGCGAGTGCGGTGCGCATCGGCCTGGTGCCACGGCTGCCGTTGCTGCGCATCGTGAGCGCTGGCAACGTCGCCGGCGAAGGCGCCAAGATGGCGCTGCTCAGCGCTCAGGAGCGCCACGGTGCAAGCGCTTTGCTGAAGGAGGTGCGGTATGTCGAGCTTTCCGACCGGACTGACTTCAACGACGAATTCGTGGACCAGCTCGCGTTCCCGGCCTGAGACAGCCGGTCGCGTCGCGCTGATCGCCTGCGGTGCGCTGGCGCAGCCGTGTGCCCGGATCGCCGAACGACACGGCTGGCCGGTCGACGTCCACCCGCTTCCTCCGCTGCTGCACAACTCCCCGCACCGGATCGCCGGTGAGGTGGAGGCGTTGGCGGAACGCCTGCGCGACGGCTACGCCGCGGTGGCGATCGCGTACGCCGACTGCGGCACCTACGGCGCACTCGACGAGGTGTGCGAACGGCTGGGCATGCCGCGGCTGCCAGGGCTGCACTGCTACGACATTTATGCCGGACCGAAGCGGCTCCAGGCGCTTCTGGAGGAGGAACCGGGCACCTACGTCCTCACCGACTTCCTGGTGCGGTCCTTCCAGCGCTCCGTGGTAGCCGAGCTGGGGCTCGACCGCCACCCCGAGCTTCGCGACAGCTACTTCGGTAACTACCGTCGGGTGGTCTGGCTGGCCTCAGAGCCGACCGACCCCGAACTTTGCGAGTGCGCCGAGCGGGCCGCGAGAACACTTCGGCTTCCGCTCACGGTCCTCGACGTGGGACACGCTGGACTCGAGCGCGCGCTGGCAAACCTGGTCACCTCTCCAGACCGGGACATGGCAGGTACCGGCAGGTGAGCGCGCCATCACGCAGCCAGCAACTGCCGGCGCCAGTGCTCGGTCTCGGCAAGCTGGTTGAAGGTGAAGAGGTGAAGACCTGCCACGTTCAATGTCGGGTCGGCCATATACCCGGCCGACTTCTTCAAAAAGCGCTCGGGGCTGAATGATCCGGGGGCCGTCAACCGTGCCATGGTGCTCTTGTGGGTCTTCAGGAACTTGACGGATTGTCCGACCCCGATGCGCGTTGCCATCGAGAGAAGCTTGGTCGACTCCACCGGCCCCGGGAGTCCGACGAGCACCGGCAGGTCAACTCCGCGGCGGCGTAGTCTGACCAGCCACGACTGGACCGACGCGGGGGCGAAGCACAGATTGCTCACGATGTACGTCGCGTGGAGGCGCTTGTCCCACATCGACACGATTGTGACGTCGTCGTCGATCGCGGGGTGGCTTTCCGGGTAACCGGTAATGCCGATCGCTGGGAATGGCCGTCCGAGATTGGTGAGGTCCCGAAGCAGCGACAGAGCGTCGGGGTAGTCTCCCGCCGGCGGGTCGGCGTCCCCCGCCGGGCAGAACACGTCCGTGATACCCAAGCCCGACAGCCGGTCGACGATCTCGGCAAGCTCTGTGCGCCCACTGACCATGCGTGCGGCGAGATGCGGGACCACTGAGTATCCATGTCCGGTCAGCCGTTCGGCCAGGTCCAGCGTGGCCTGAAGGCTCCTGTTGGCGCTGGCGGTCACGGTGATGGTCACGTCGGGAGGCACAGCTGTCAGGACGAGGTCTTCTGCCTTCGCGGTGGGCAGCACTTCGTAACGTGCCGACCGAAGGGCCGAGGCCACCGACGGTGGCAGCGGCAGTGTCGAGCGCATGAGACCCGTCTCGTGAGATCAGCTGGGCAGCGCCACTGTAATGGCTGCCTGCCACTGGGCAGCGACCGTAGGGGGCGATATCCGGGCGGCCGACGCGCTACTTGCGGTTGGGGATGATGATGGCCAATACGACGAGGCCGAACCCGCAGAGTGCCATGGTTGTCAAGTCGACGAATCGTCGACGGATGCGCAGCATCCCCGCGCGGTCGTTCGGCAGCAACATCCGGGCGACGAAGGCGACCCCCAAGCTGACCCCGATCACCGTCACCCCGAGCCGCCAGGCGCCAGTTGCTGCAGCTCCGACGCCCAGGAGCGCGGCGGCGAGCACGCACAGGTAGATGGCACCGCCAGTCGTCGAGGGGGTCTTGAGCCAGCTCACGCGCTATCTGCCGAGCGCTCGGCTGCCTCCACAACATTGGCGAGCAACATCGCTCGGGTCATCGGACCTACACCACCCGGCATCGGAGCAACCGCTCCGGCCACCTCGTACACCGCGGGGTCGACATCTCCGACGAGCCCGGCTTCCGTCCGCGTCGTCCCGACGTCAAGCACCGTCGCGCCGGGCTTGACCATGTCAGCGGTGATCATGCCCGCCAAACCGGCCGCGGCCACGACAATATCGGCACTGCTGACGTGCTGCTCCAGTTTGCGGGTGCCGGTGTGGCAGAGCGTTACGGTGGCGTTCTCGGTACGGCGAGTGAGCACCAGGCCAAGCGGTCGCCCGACGGTGATGCCTCGGCCGACGATGCACACGTGCGCACCGGCCACCGAAATGTCGTAGGCACGCAGCAGCTCAACAATCCCGCGAGGCGTGCAGGGCAGCGGAGCGTCCTCCATGTGGACGAGCCGGCCGAGGTTGAGCGGATGGAGACCGTCAGCGTCCTTGGCCGGATCGATCAGCTCCACCGCGCGCGAGGCGTCGAGGTGCTTGGGAAGCGGCAGCTGGACGATGTACCCGGTACATCCCGGATCTGCATTGAGCTCCTGGATGCGGTCCTCGAGGAACTCCTGGCTGATGTCGGCCGGATGATGGGACCGAACCGACGCGATGCCGACTTGCGCACAGTCGCGGTGCTTGCCGCCGACGTAGGCGACGCTTCCGGGGTCCGCACCGATCAGCACGGTGCCAAGACCTGGCCGGATGCCCACTTCCGCCAGCCGGTCGACGCGTTGCTTGAGATCAGCTCGGATGGCTGCCGCTGTCGCCTTGCCGTTGAGGACTCGCGCTGCCACGGTGGGGAATTGTGTCATGGCGTCGACGTCGGCCGGCCCGCAGGAGCGAAGACTGACCCGGTTAATGCGCGAAGTGCCGGGAGCCGCTGAAGTACATGGCGGCCCCCGCCGCCTCAGCCGCGGCGGTGACCTCCTCATCGCGTACTGATCCGCCGGGCTGGACCACGGCTCGCACCCCCGCATCCAGAAGTACGACGAGTCCGTCGGCGAACGGAAAGAAGGCATCCGACGCCGCTACCGAGCCTGCGGCCCGCTCCCCGGCCCGAGCGACAGCCAGCCGGGCAGCGTCAACACGGTTGACTTGACCCATACCGACTCCCACGGTCGCCTGATCGGCAGCAAGCACGATGGCGTTGGACTTCACCGCCCGGCAGGCCCGCCAGGCGAACGCCAGATCCTGAAGACCCGCTTCGTCCAGGGCGTCGCCACACACGAGCCGCCAACTCCGCAGGTCGTCCCCCTCGGCTTGGAAGCGGTCGGCGACCTGCACCAGCACGCCGCCCGTGATCGGCCGCTGTTCCAACGGGTCAGGAGGCGGGCTGCTCGCTCGCAGCAGGCGGAGGTTCTTCTTCGCGGTCAGGACCTCAAGAGCCGTCGGCTCGAAGTCCGGCGCCACCACCACCTCGGTGAAGATGTCCCGGAGCTGATTCGCCATCGCTTCGGTCACCGGCCGGTTCGCAGCGACCACGGCCCCGTACGCCGACGTGGGATCACAGGCGTGTGCCTTGGCGTGCGCTTCGGCCACGTCGCTTCCGATCGCGATGCCGCAGGGGTTCGCGTGCTTGATGATCGCGACAGCCGGCGGCTCAAAGTCGGAGGCGGCGCGGTGAGCTGCCTGCGCGTCAACGTAGTTGTTGAACGACATCTCCTTGCCGTGCAGCTGCTGGGCCTGCGCGAGCCCCGGTCCCCTCGCGTCGTCAAGGTACAAAGCAGCGGGTTGATGCGAGTTCTCGCCGTACCGCAATGGCGATCCGAGACGTAGGGCTCGACCGGTGAAATTTGGCCAGCGTTCCCCGCTCTCGGCTGCTACCTGACCGGCGAACCAGTTCGCCACCGCTACGTCGTACTCCGCGATCGCCGCGAAGGCCTCTGCGCCCAGTCGCTGCCGCTGCTGCTCGCTGAAGCCCCCTGAGCGAAGCGCCGCCAGCAGGTCGTCGTACTGGGCCACCGACGTGATCACCGCGACGTTGGCGTAGTTCTTGGCCGCCGCCCGAACCATCGCCGGCCCACCAATGTCGATCTGCTCAACGCACTCCTCCGGCGGCGCGTCGCTGCGCACCGTCTCGGTGAACGGATAGAGGTTGGAGATCAGCAGGTCGAACGGTTCGATCTCGAGCTGCCGCAGCTCGGTCCGATGGGAGGGGCGTCGCAGGTCGGCCAGCAGGCCGGCATGAATGCGCGGATGCAGCGTCTTGACCCGACCATCGAGACACTCGGCGGATCCGGTGACCTCTTCCACGCCGATGACCACGAGGCCGCGATCGCGAAGATGGGAGGCTGTCGACCCGGTGGACACCACGTCGATGGTGGCCGCCGCCAAGGCCGCAGCGACCTCGTCCAAGCCCTGCTTGTCATAGACGGAGACGAGTGCACGCCGCACCGGCCGGACACCACCCTTCACAGAAGTGTCGCCTTTCTCCCGGAGATGAAGAAGCCGTTGCGAGCCATGCGTCCGACGCACTCGACCAGCATCCGGCGTTCGGCTTCCTTGATGCGCTGGTGCAGCGTGACCTCGGTGTCGTCATGCGCTACGGGTACGACGGTCTGCGCGAGCACAGGACCTGTGTCAATCCCCGCATCCACGGCGAACAGTGTCGCCCCCGACACCTTTACGCCGTAGGCCAACGCGTCCCGCGGAGCGTGCATGCCGGGGAAGGCGGGCAGCAGCGAGGGATGGGTGTTGACCACCCGACCACCGAACCGCGCTAGAAACGCGCCGCCGAGCAGCTTGAGGAAGCCGGCCGAGATCACGAGGTCGGGAGCGTACGCCCCCACGCGGTCGGTGAGCACGGCGTCCCAGTCCGCGCGTTCTTGACCCGGGGGCAGCGGCAGCTCGAACACGGGAACGCCGGCCGAACGCGCCCGATGGGTGGCGCGGGTGCCGGTGCGGTCAGCGCCTACAGCAACTACCGATGCGCCGTACGCAGGATCGGCGCAGGCATCGAGCAACGCCTGCAGATTGGAACCGGCTCCTGAGGCCAGCACGACCAATCGAGCAGCCACCCGAAGACGCTCCTTCCGCGGCCGTCTGTCGGCGCCGCACACCATACCGACCGCATCAGCGGCTCTTCGGCCGCCTCATCTTCACCGCTCGGCTGGCGGCGGCCGCAGCGGCGCCCGCTACCAAGCAGATCAGTCCGGTGGCCAAGACGACGCTCGGTCGCGGCCCAAAAGCGTCCATGCGTCCCGGTCCCACGCTCCCGACGGACAGCACCGTGAGTATGCCGAAGGCTCCGCCGGCGGCTAGCCCTGCCAGCCCTCCGCGGACCACAGTGCCTTGCAGGTTGGGCAAGGGAAATTTCCGTACGGCAAGCTCGCCGGCAACCCCTCCGGCCAGCACGGGCAACAGCAGCAGGCCAAACTCCAGCCACAACGCTGTCGGAGCGAGTGGAACGGCGGCGAGCAGCGGAAAGCCGGGGAGATTTCCTGTCGGCGCGGTGCCAGGCGCAACGACTGTGGCCGTGCCGACACTGAAGCCTGGCCCACTCGCGAACGCACCGGCACACAGGACCGCGTTAGGCACGAACGCCAGACCAATCAGCGTTGCGATCGCCCCTCCCACCAGGCCGGCGTGCATCTGCTCGGCCAGCGTGACCGCCGTCCAAAAGTGCATCCCCAGGGACCCGACGAGCAGAAGGGCACTTGCACCCAACAGAGCCAACAGTCCCGCCGCGCCACCGGTGGCAGTCGCTCTCGCCTCCTCTGGCAGAGCTGCGAAGACGTCGTGCAGCCGGCCGGCTCCCCTGAGCACTCCGGTTCCGCCGAACGCGATCGCGATCAGGAATGCGGCGACGAGGGGGCGCCCGACTCCGACTTCAGCCGCCGACGACCGCGTCGCTAGGGCCGCTACCACGGTGATGGCGCTGTACGTGCCGGCCAGCGCGCAGGCTCCGACGGCGAGTTCCTTTCCGCCGACTCCTGAGATGTGAATTCCGACCCATCGGCCCGCCCGGTGCAGCAGCCATCCGTTCACCGCCACCCCGCCCAGGGGGACCAGTGTGATCGACGCAGACCCGACATGGAGGCCACTGCCGTTGGAGACCAGCCACCCCAGCCCCCCGACTCTCAGAGCGTCGCCAAACGTGCCGGAGTTCGCGGCGAACCAGCCGGCGACACTGGCAGCCATCAGGACACTCATGCCGATCAGGGCAGTCCACCCGGCAGCCGCTGACCCGCGAAGAGCCGCGGACTGCGCTGGACGGGAAGGTCGGGTGGGGAGGGGATCGGTCGATCTCGGAGCCGGCGCCGGGCGGACGAGGAGATTGGTCATCGTCCCTCATGCTCGCCGAGCGCGCGCATCCAACGACGGTCAACACGCCGCCAGCGGGTCTGGACAAGCTCGACCGGCGAACCAGACGCCGACGAGGCTGGCGAAACTATAGGTAGCTACAGCAGTGCGCGCAGAAGAGCCGCGGTTCCCGAAGGTGTCTTGCCGACGCGGACTCCGGCCTCTTCGAGCGCCTGCTTCTTGGCCTCGGCGGTCCCCGACGACCCGGACACGATGGCCCCGGCGTGGCCCATGGTCTTCCCCTCGGGCGCGGTGAAGCCCGCGACGTATCCGACGACCGGCTTTGTCACGTGCTCCTGCAGGTACGCCGCGGCCCGCTCCTCGGCATCCCCGCCGATCTCGCCGATCATGACCACCGCGTCGGTCTCCACGTCGTCTTGGAAGGCCTTCAGCGCGTCGATGTGGGTCGTTCCGATAATGGGGTCGCCGCCGATACCGATGGCAGTGGAGAAGCCGATGTCACGAAGCTCGTACATCATCTGGTAGGTCAGCGTGCCGGACTTCGACACCAAACCGATGCGCCCGGGTGAGGTGATGTCGGCGGGAATGATGCCGGCGTTGGACTGTCCGGGACTGATCAGCCCCGGACAGTTGGGGCCGATGATGCGGGTAGTCCCGGATTGCTGCCCGTAGGCGAAGAAGCTCGCGGTGTCATGGACTGGAATGCCTTCGGTGATGACCACCACCAGCGGTAGTCCGGCGTCGATGGACTCCGTCACAGCGGACTTCGCGAAGCGAGGCGGCACGAATACCACGGATACGTCGGCGCCGGTCTCATCGACCGCGTCGGCCACCGAACCGAAGACCGGCACCGTGTCACCGTCGAAGTCGACTTGCTGACCGCCCTTGCCCGGAGTGACGCCGCCGACGATCTGCGTGCCCGAACGCAGCATCCGCTGTGTGTGCTTCGAGCCCTCGGACCCTGTCATGCCTTGGATGATGGCCCTGCTCTTGCCGGTCAGGAAGACAGACATTGGTCAGCTCCCTCCCGTGTTGCCGGGGACGGCTGCCGCTAGCGCCGCCGCTTGATCCGCCGCCCCATCCATCGTGTCGACGAGCGTGACGAGCGGATGGTTTGCCTCCTGCAGGATCCGGCGTCCTTCATCGACGTTGTTGCCGTCGAGGCGCACAACGAGCGGTTTGCCGGCCGCCTCGCCGAGCATCCGCAGCGCTGAGACGATGCCGTTCGCTACAGCGTCGCACGCAGTGATGCCGCCGAAGACATTGACGAAGACGCTCCGCACCTGCTCGTCGCTCAGCACGATGCCGAGACCGTCGGCCATCACCTCCGCTGAGGCTCCTCCCCCGATGTCAAGGAAGTTGGCAGGGCGCACCCCGCCGTACGCCTCACCGGCGTAGGCGACGACGTCGAGTGTGGACATGACGAGGCCGGCGCCATTACCGATGACTCCGACTTCGCCGTCCAGCTTCACGTAGTTGAGGCCCTTTGCCTTCGCCTGCGCTTCCAGCGGGTCTGCTCCGGCACGGTCTTCGAACACTGCATGGTCGGGATGACGAAAGCCGGCGTTCGCGTCCAGGCTGATCTTGCCGTCGAGTGCCTCCAGCGTGTCGTTCTTGAGCCGGACCAGAGGATTGACCTCGACGAGAGTTGCGTCCTCATCCACGAAGACTCGCCACAGCTTGCTGACGACCCCCACTGCGGTCTCGGCGACCACGTCCGGAAAGCCAGTTTCGGAGACGATCCGCCGGGCTGTCGCCTCGTCCACCCCGCTGATCGGATCGATGCCAATCTTTGCCACAACGTCTGGGTTGTCGGCGGCGACGACCTCAATTTCCACCCCACCTGCAGTGCTCGCGATGCAGAGGAAACGGCGTTCGGCACGGTCGATCAGAAACGAGAAGTAGTACTCTTCGGCGATGTCCGCAGGGGGGGTGACCAGAACCCGCCGGACGGTGTGGCCGTTGATGTCCATACCGAGGATCGCCTCCGCCCGCGCCTCGGCCTCGGCCGGGTCCGCAGCGAACTTGACCCCACCAGCTTTGCCCCGTCCACCAGTGAGCACCTGAGCCTTGACCACCACTCGGCCGCCCATCTTCTCAGCAACCGTCTCGGCGTCTTCGGAAGTTTCCACGATCGTTCCCAGCGTCACCGGCACGCCATGCCGGGCGAACAGCCCCTTGGCCTGGTACTCCATCAGATCCACGATGCGGCCGTCCTCGGGGTTGATCGGCGGGCGATTGAGCTGCCGCTGAGCCTAGCCCGGTGAGCTCCCGTCAACTCGATCGAGAGGCGACTGCCGCGTTGACCCAGTCGACGACGTCAGACGTCTTTGCGCCTGGCGTAAAGATCTTCGCGACACCCAGCTGCTCCAACAGGGGAATGTCGTCGTCGGGAATGATGCCGCCACCGAACAGGATGATGTCGGTTGCGTCACGCTCTTCCAGGAGCTCGACGACCTTCCGAAACAGCGTCATATGAGCACCTGAGAGCACTGACAGGCCGATCAGGTCGGCGTCTTCTTGCAGGGCGGTCTCGACGATTTGCTCCGGCGTTTGATGGAGCCCCGTGTAGATGACTTCCATCCCGGCGTCGCGGAGAGCCCGGGCGATAATCTTTGCGCCGCGGTCATGTCCGTCTAGCCCCGGCTTCGCCACCACGACGCGGATCGGAGTCACCGAGCATCTCACCGCCTCACTCGCACATCTTCGGTCGCAACGCCTGACTCGACGTACGACGAGGCAGACTAGCCAATTGCCGGCGCCCACCACGAACCGCCGCAAGCCCCGCGTCAGCCGTCTCCCTGTACTTCTCCACAGGCGAAGAGTTCGCCGCTTTTGTCCGGTGCACAGGTAATCTAGCCTGTTGGGAGTCTGACCAAAGTCGGTCGGCTCCTCCGATATCGCCCATGAAGGATCCCGGTTCAGTGTCCCTACGCAGCGTCGAGCGATCTGGCGCCACCCGCGCTGGAATCTCGCCGACCTCGGACGACGAGCTGCGAGACTTCTCGCGGCTGCCCGCACCGGCACGGAGCCGTCACGCCGCACTGCACCAGCATCGGTTCGACCGACAGAAAACCACCGGCTCCTCAGGGGGTGGGCCGTCCCTCCCCTTGCGCACTCTTCTGTGCGGGACACTGTTGGTGGTTATTGGATACGCGGCTGCATCCATCGGCTCCGCGATCTTCGGTGGTGGTGCCCCCCACCCTGCTGCTGAGAGCACGACGTTCAAGGGCACGTACCTGGTGGCCGCATCGTCCACCGACCTGGGCTCTCGAGACGCAACCCAGTTCAGCCGTGCGGCTGCGCGGCCGGCAGCGTTGCCAGGTCTGCTGGCCAAACCGAAGAGCAAAGCCCAGCACAAGCTGGTGAAGCAGTACCAGCTCTTGCGGCGGGCCGCTGCCAACGCCGAGAAGTATGCGAAGCGGCTGGCGAGCCAGGAGTGGGTCTACCCCACCAGCCACTTCACGATCACCGAGCTTTTCGGTGTTCCCGGTCCCCACTGGGAGTCCGGTTACCACACCGGCATCGACTTCGCGACTGCCTACGGAACTCCAGTCGTCGCTGTGGGCAACGGAACCGTCGCGCAGACCGGCTGGGATGGGCCGTATGGCAACCAGATTCGCCTTCAGCTGCCCAACGGCGACCAGGTCTGGTACAACCATCTGAGCTCGATCGAGGTGACCCCGGGCCAGGCGGTGCTCAAGGGTCAACAGCTCGGCCGGGTCGGTGACACCGGCAACGCCTTCGGCTACCACCTGCACCTGGAGTACCGACTCTCTAGCGATCTGACGACCGCCGTGAACCCGATTCGGTTCTTCCGCGAGCACGGGCTGCGACTGCAGTAGGACGCAACGGTCACGGCGGCCGAACCGGCTTCCTCGGCGGACGTTGACCCGCGGTGAACTCAGCGGCCGTGACGGTCCCGCGCCGTAGCATGGTGGCACGATGTCCACCCTGCTGCCGCTGCCTCCGCTGGCCGACGTCGAGAGCTCATCTGCCCAGGGGGAGTCCGCACAACGCCGACGTCGCCCATCCCCTGAGTCCTTGCTTCTAGACCTCAATCCGTCTCAGCGGGAGGCGGTCACTTCAGAGGCAAGAGCGCTGCTGGTTGTGGCCGGCGCAGGTTCCGGCAAGACCCGGGTGCTCACGCGTCGCATCGCCTGGTTGATCGGCCAACGCGGAGTTCATCCCGGGTCGGTTCTGGCGATCACGTTCACCAACAAGGCCGCAGCTGAGATGCGGGAGCGAGTGGCAGAGCTGGTCGGCGGCCGCGCCAAGCTGATGTGGGTGTCGACTTTTCACTCCGCCTGCGTGCGCATACTGCGCAAGGAGGTCGCCAGACTGGGGTACGGCTCCAACTTCTCGATCTACGACGACGCCGACTCCCGTCGGCTGATGACCATGGTCTGCCGTGATCTCGACCTCGACCCCAAGCGGTACAACCCACGTGGGGTGCTCAACTGGGTGAGCAACTGCAAGAACGAACTGTTGAACCCCGAAGCGGCGAGCGCCAGGGCCCAGAACTCGCTCGAGCGCGTCTTCGCCGAGTGCTACTCGACGTACCAGCAAATGCTCCACGCGGCCAATGCGTTGGACTTCGACGACCTCCTCTCCACCACGGTGGTGTTGTTCCGGACGTTCCCCGAGGTGCGCGAGACCTACCGGCGGCGGTTCCGCCACGTACTTGTCGACGAGTACCAAGACACCAACTCAGCTCAGTACGCGATCGTTTGGGAGCTGTGTGGCGACCTCGCCGTCCGCACCGTCAACGGCGACATCGTCGGGAGAAGTGACGTCGCACCGGGTGAAGGAGACCCGATAACCGCTGAGCCTGCCGACCTGCTCGTCGTCGGCGACGCCGACCAGTCCATCTACGCCTTCCGTGGCGCGAACATTCGCAACATCTTGCAGTTCGAGCAGGACTTCCCGCGGGCAGCGACGATCCTTCTCGAACAGAACTACAGGTCGACGCAGAACATTCTCTCCGCCGCCAACGCCGTGATCTCCCGCAACTCCGGCCGGAAAGCCAAGAACCTGTGGTCCGAGGCTGGCGACGGTGAGCTCATCACGGGCTACGTGGCCGACAACGAGCACGACGAGGCTCAGTTCGTCGCCGAGGAGATCGACCGACTTGCCGACGAGTCCCTGGCCAAGTCTGGAGATGTGGCGGTGTTCTACCGCACTAACGCACAAAGCCGGGTGTTCGAGGAGGTGTTCATCCGAGTGGGTCTGCCCTACAAGGTGGTGGGAGGCGTCCGCTTCTACGAGCGCCGCGAGGTACGTGACGCGCTCGGCTATCTCCGCCTGTTGGCCAACCCCAATGACACTGTGTCGCTACGTCGCATCCTCAACGTGCCGAAGCGAGGCATCGGTGACAGAGCAGAGGCGTGTGTCGACCTGCTGGCGCAGCGCACCGGCATCTCGTTCTGGGAGGCCCTCTGCAAGGCGTCCGACGCTCCGGGAATAGCGACGCGGTCGCTGAAGTGCATCGAGTCGTTCGTCGCCACCATCGAGTCGCTGCAGCAGCTCGTCGCGGAAGGAGCCCGCCCCGACGAGGTCGTTGACGCTGTGCTGAGCCGTTCGGGCTATCTCGGCGAGCTCGAGGCATCCTCTGATCCGCAAGACCAGACCCGCGTGGAGAACCTGGGCGAGCTGATGGCGGTTGCACGGGAGTTCGCCGACGAGCGCGACGACGCGACGCTGGGCGATTTCCTGGAGCGGGTGGCGCTGGTTGCCGACTCCGACCAGATACCTGACCAGGACGAGGCGGGCGGTGTCGTCACCCTCATGACGCTGCACACAGCAAAGGGACTGGAGTTTCCGGTGGTGTTCTTGACCGGACTCGAAGACGGCGTCTTTCCGCACGCGCGGTCTCTTGGTGACAAGCCAGAGCTCGAGGAGGAACGGCGACTGGCCTATGTGGGGCTCACCCGAGCTCGACGACGCTTGTACGTCTCCCGGTCCCTGGTCCGGTCAGCCTGGGGGGCCCCGCAACATAATCCGCCATCCCGGTTCCTCGATGAGCTTCCTCCAGATTTGGTTGACTGGCGGCGCACGGAGTCGGCAGCGACCTCATGGTCCCAGACGTCGGCCTCCAGTCGCTACCTCGACGGCTTTCTCGCCTCGTCGGTCAACAACTCGGTACGCCGACGAGCCGCTTCTCCCGCCGCCGCCAGGCCGACTGCGGGTACTCGGCCAGTGCCGTCCCTCGCTCCGGCCGACCGGGTGGTGCATGACACGTTCGGCATGGGCACGGTCATCACCGTCGAGGGCCAAGCCGAGAAGGCCGTGGCCTCCATCGACTTCGGCTCCAACGGTGTCAAGCGGCTACTGCTGCGCTACTCACCTGTGGAGAAGCTCTGACTGCAGGATTCGCGACCTCACCAGAAGACGGCGATGATGACGTTGGCCAGGGTCAGCCCGAGAATCGTGAAGAACAAGCCGGCGGGCAGCGACGCCTTGCGTCGGTTCACCCAACACAACGCCGCGATCACTAGCGCCACCGCGAGCTTGACCACCATCTTGGCGGAGTTGACGTCATTCCCGGCTCCTTCGATCACGCCGACGAGAAGCACGCCGCTGACAACTTGGGTGAGCGCTCCGTGCAGCATGCCCGCATTGACCGATCGCTGGTCAGAGCGCACTTGCATCGCCGCGCCGCCGAAAAGAGCACCGAAACCTCCGAAGTGGACGACGAGCAGCAGGTCACGCAGGAAGTGCACTCAGGACCCCCGCACAAGGTCGGCGTACTCAGGATGGGTACTGACGAAGTGGCTGACGAACGAGCATGCGGGACGCACGTGCAGCCCGCGTGCGCGCAGGTCGTCCAGAGCTTTACTGACCAACTCACCGCCGAAGCCGCTACCCCCGTAGAAGGGATCGATCTCGGTGTGCGGAAGCGTGACGAGATCGCCACTGATGTAGTAGTCGAGCAAACCAACACGTTCCCCGTCGAGCCTGATCTCGTAACGGCACTGATCGGGCACGTCCATCACCTCTGCCATGCGGCTCATTGTGTCGTTATTCGTTCGCGGGATGCGGTAACCACTCTCTACGGTTGAAAGCGCCATGCGCTCCCTTCCTTTGTCTGATCCCGGCATGCCCGACGTCCGGTCACCCGCCCGCTACCTGTGGTGGGTGGCCTGCCAGCAGATGCCCACCGTTCTTGGAGGGATCGCCTTCGGCATCGTCTGGATGGTGGCCCAGGCGGTCATGCCGGCGATCATCGGCCGTGCAATCGACGAAGGGGTGGCAGCGCAGAATCTCAATCGGCTCTGGTTTTGGTCGCTTGCGCTGCTCGGCATCGGAGTGGTCCAGGCAGCCGCCGGAATCGCCCGCCACCGGTTCGCAGTGAGCAACTGGCTGATCGCGGCGTACCGAACCGTGCAGATCGTGACCCGTCACGCGGTCCGACTCGGTGCCACATTGCCGCGCCGGGTCACCACCGGGGAGGTCGTTTCGATCGGGGCCAACGACCTCAACCACGTCGGCAATGCGATCGAGGTCATGGGGCGGGGTGTCGGAGCCTTCGCCGCATTCATCGTCGTGGCCGCCATCCTGCTCTCGTCGTCGGTGACGCTCGGACTGGTCGTGCTCATCGGCGTGCCAGGGCTGCTGATCCTGCTCGGCCCCCTGCTCAAGCCGCTGCAGAAACGCAATCTGGCGCAGCGGGAGATGATGGGCGAGCTCAACGCCTTGGCTGCTGACATCGTCGGCGGCCTACGAGTACTCCGCGGCATCGGCGGCGAAGAGGTCTTTCACCGTCGGTACGTAAGGGAGTCGCAGAAAGTCCGCTCAGCAGGGGTGCAGGTCGCAGGCATGCAGTCACTCCTGGACGCGCTGCAGGTATTCCTCCCCGGTGTGTTTGTCGTTGTCGTCGTGTGGCTTGGCGCCCGTTTCGCCGTCCAGGGTCACATTTCCCCCGGCGAGCTCGTCGCCTTCTACGGCTACTCCGCTTTCCTCATGATCCCGTTGCGAACCGGCACCGAAGTGGCCAACAAGGTCATCCGAGGTTTGGTGGCGGGCCGGCGCATCTGCCATGTGCTGTCGGTGGAGCCGGAGGTCCAGGACGTCGGAGTACCGCGGCAGGCGTCCACCGCCGCTGAGCTGGTCGACGTGCAGTCGGGGCTGCGGGTGCAGCCGGGCCGGCTGACGGCCGTGGTGAGTGACCTACCGGACGAGACTGCTGCGCTGGCTGATCGGCTCGGCCGGTTCGCCGACGGAGCCGTCCTGCTGGACGGCGTTCCGACGGCGGAACTGGAGCGGGAGTTCGTTCGACGAGCGATCCTGGTCAGTGACTCCGGATCCACGCTCTTCAGCGGCCGCCTGCGTCATGAGCTCGACGTGCGCGGCACCGCAACCGAGGACGACCTACTGAGCGCTCTCGCCACCGCGTCGGCCGACGACGTCCTGGAGACGTTGGACGAAGGGCTCGACGCAACGGTCGAAGAACGTGGGCGGTCCTTCTCCGGCGGACAGCGACAGAGACTGGTACTCGCCCGGGCGCTCGTCGCCGATCCGGACATTCTGGTGTTGGTCGAGCCGACATCGGCTGTGGACGCTCACACCGAGGCCCGAATCGCCGCTCGGCTGCGCAGCCACCGCAGCGGCCGTACCACTGTGGTAACGACTGCCAGCCCCCTGTTGCTCGAGCACGCTGACGAGGTCGCTCTAGTCGAGCAAGGCTCCGTCGTACGCGTCGCCACACACCGGGAGCTTATGAATGACCCGCGGTACCGCCGGGTCGTCGTTCGAGGAGAAGACGAATGAGACAGACGCTGCCGGTTGCCGACAGCCGAGCTGTTCGCAGGTACGTCGCATCGCTGGCGCGCCGGCACCCTCGCATGCTCGCCGTTACGGTCCTCCTGCACATGCTGGCGGCGATTTCCGGGCTTGTGGCCCCGCGGCTGATCGGAAATCTCGTCGAAGCGGTTGCGCACGGGACGACAGTCGCGGTGGTCGACCAGACCATCCTCACGGTCGCGGTTTTCCTGCTGGCTCAGTCGGTACTGACCCGCTACGCCCGCTACCTGTCGTCAGTGTTCGGTGAGCAAGTGCTGGCGGAGCTGCGCGAAGATTTCGTCGACCAGGCGCTCGCCCTACCGGTCGGAGTGGTCGAACGTGCTGGCACCGGGGACCTGCTGACACGCACCTCCCGAGACGTCGAGCAGCTCGGATGGTCTGTGCGTTTCGCAGTGCCCGAGACGATAGTCGCGGTCGTTACGACGTTCTTCTCGATCGGCGCGTGCCTTCTCGTCGGAACATGGGTGCTCGTCCCGCTGGTGCTCGGCGTTCCTGTGCTCTACGTCGCCACCAAGTGGTACCTCAAGCGGGCCAAGAACGGATATCTCCGGGAGGCGGCGTCGTACGCCGCGATCAACGCGACTTTGGCCGAGACCGCCGAGGGAGCCCGTACCGTCGAGGCGCTGGGGCTGGAGCGGCGCCGGATCGAGGCCATGGATGCCGACGTCGCCGAGTCGTACGCCGCCGAGCGCTACACCCTGTACCTGCGCACAATGTGGTTTCCATCGGTGGAGATCGGCTACCTGGTCCCGACCGTGGCATGTCTGCTCTTTGGCGGATGGCTCCATGTGAACGGGCACGCGAGCCTCGGCGACGTGACTGCGGCCACGTTGTATGTGCAGGCGCTCATCGATCCGGTCGACCGGCTGATCTCTTGGCTGGACGAGCTGCAGATGGGCGGCGCGTCGCTGTCTCGCATGCTCGGCGTTGCGACGGTCCCAGACGACCGTGAGGTCACCGGCCGCCAGCCAGGGAGTGAGCGGATCGATGCGGCGGCGGTGCGGTTCGCCTACTACGGCGACCGAGACGTGCTGCACGGGGTCGACCTCCACGTCAACCCCGGCGAGCGCGTGGCCATGGTCGGGCCGTCAGGCGCGGGCAAGTCCACCCTGGGCCGGCTGCTCGCCGGCATTCATCCGCCACGGCGAGGGTCGGTCACGGTGGGCGGAGTCGGAATGACCGAGCTGCCACTCGACGAGTTGCGAGGACATGTCGCTCTGGTCACCCAGGAGCACCACGTCTTCGTCGGCACCGTTCGGGAGAACCTGGCCCTGGCGATCGACGACATCGCCTCCGACGAGCGCCTTCAGGGGGCCCTGACAGCGGTCGACGCGTTGGCCTGGGTGCTGGCGTTACCGGATGGCCTCGATACTCGTATCGGGTCCGGCGGCCTGCCGCTCACACCAGCCCAGGCCCAGCAGATCGCTTTGGCCCGCTTGGTGCTCGCAGATCCACACACCCTGGTGCTCGACGAGGCGACGTCGCTGATCGATCCCAGAGCCGCCCGGCACCTTGAGCGGTCCCTGGCAGCCGTTCTGCACGGTCGAACTGTTATCGCGATCGCGCACCGGCTCTTCACCGCACACGACGCTGACCGCGTGGCGGTGGTGGAAGACGGCCGCATCTCTGAGATCGGGTCGCACTCCGACCTGATCGCCGAGAATGGCTCGTACGCCGCCTTGTGGCAGTCGTGGCACGGCGAGACGGAGGGAGCTTCGGTGTGACGGAAAGACAACGCCCGGAGTGGGCTGGCGACGAGCGCATCCAGCTGAACCAGGTGCTGGACTACCAGCGGGCAACCGTGCGGATGAAGTGCGGTGGCCTCACCGATGAGGCGGCACGCACGCGGCTGACCCCGTCGCCACTCACGACGATCGCCGGAGTGGTCTCACACCTGGTCTGGGTCGAACGCTGGTGGATGGAGCACGTGCTGGGCCAGCGCCCGGTGAACTTTCCGTGGAACGACGAGCACGAAGACGGCGACTGGGAGCAAGGCGACCAGATACCACTGGCTGAGCTCCTCGACCAGTACGACGACGCCTGCGACACCGCGCGGACCGTTGTCGCCGACCTCGACCTAGACGACGTCCCTGCGCCTGACTCGCCGCATCCGATCTCTGTGCGCGCGGCGATGCTGCACATGATCGAGGAGACCGCCCGGCATCTCGGGCATCTCGACATCCTGCGGGAGCTCACCGACGGCTCGACCGGAGAGTAAGCAGAGCCTCGACCCTTCAGATGCCATGTACGTTGAAGCGCATGGCATCTGACGACGCGATGGACACCGACAAAGTGCTCGGCACGCTGCAAGACGCACTCGATTTGCAGGCCGAGTCGATCCTCACCATGTCCATGCTGGCCGGAACTCTCCGCGGAGTCGGCGGCGCAGCTGTCAAGCAGAGCCTCAGAACGTTCGTGCTCGCCGAGCTGGAAGACACCTATCTGCTCGTCGAGAAGATGTCGGCGCTCGGCGGGACTCCGTCGATGAGCGCACGCAGTGTCGAGGTGTCGTGCGACGCCGACGAGGCGCTCGGCGTCCTGCTGCAGCACGAGGTCGAGACTGTCGCCGCAATGCACGCGGTCATCCCGCATTCCGGTCAAGAACCGCGCAGTGAGGCCCTCGAGCACCTGCTCGAGCACATCATCATGCGCAAGCAGCAGCAGATCGACTTCTTGTGGCACGCGTCCAACCAGCTGGAACCGCTGGCGTAACTGGCCCTAGTGTGCTGCGGTGTGGGATCTTGCCATCGTCGGCGCCGGTCCAGCGGGCGCGGCGGCGGCAATCGGAGCTCTGACTGCGAATCCGAAGGCCACGGTGCTCCTGCTCGACCGCGCTGGCTTTCCGCGCGACAAATCCTGTGGTGACGGCATCGCCCCGCACGTCCTCGATGTTCTGGCGAGCGTTGGTGTCACCGGGCTTTTGGACGACTGGACTCCGGTGCGACGCCTGGTGCTTCGGACAAACTCAACGCATGTTGATCGCGAGATGCCTCGACCGGTCTACGTCGTGCCGCGCACAGTCTTCGACACCCGACTGGTTCAGAGAGCAGTGGCTCACGGCGCGGTTCTCCGTCGGCAGCGGGTGCGGCACGTGCGAACAGAGGCCGAACGGCTGGTCGTCGACGATTCGATCTCCGCGCGGGTGGTCATCGGCGCGGACGGCGCCGGCTCGGCTGTACGCTCCGCGCTCGGACTGCCACGACCGCGGCGTCAAGCCGTCGCGATACGCGGATACGCCCCCACTACCGGTGCGCACGCTGGCAAGCAGATCATCACCTTCAGCTCGGGTCGACAGCCGGCGTATGCGTGGTCGTTCGACCGCGGTGACGGCCTTTCGAATCTCGGGTACGGCGAGCTGCTGACGCCGCAGCGGCCGCGGCCCACCCGGCAGCATCTTCTCGATCAGCTCGAGCGGCTGCTGCCCGGCTCGGTCAGCGCTGGGAGCGACTGGCTGGGCCACCTGCTACCGCTGTCGTCGTGGCGGTGGCAGCATCCTGATGGCCGCGTGCTGCTCGCCGGCGACGCAGCAAGCCTCATCAACCCCGTCACCGGGGAGGGCATCTACTACGCGGTGGCGACGGGAGTGGCTGCTGGGCAGGCATCGGCATCGGCGATAGCCGCCGGCAATGCCTTTGACAGCGCAGCGACGTACCGGCAAGCGGTACGACGTCTCCTCGCTCGACATCTCCCCACCACGGCGGCCTGTGCAGGGCTCATCTCAGTACCTGCGGTGGCCTCTGCGGTGGTGCGTGCGGCAGATGCAAACCAGGAAGTCTTCGACGATCTCTTCGAAGTGGGCCTCGGCCACGGCACTGTGACGTTGAAGACGGTCCTTTTAGCCACGTCTACGTTGATTCATAGGTAGCCCACGTACCGTGAGCCGGTGCCGGCACTTCGATCTCTCGTCTGTGCCCTCATTGTGTCGCTCAGCGCAACAACTACCGCACGAGCCGCGGTTTCGGCCGAACGTCCCTTCGTCCGTGACGCAGCTGCCGCGGATTCGCATTCGCAGGCTTCGCGCGCTGCGGCGGCCACACCGCAGGCTCGCTCTGCCTCGAGAACGACCAAGGTGCTGATCATCGTCGAGGAGAACCACTCGCTGCGCGAGATGCGCATCCAGATGCCTCTGCTCAATCACCTTGCGAAGCGTTACGGCATCGCTTCCAACTACACGGCGATCTCGCATCCCAGCTTGCCCAACTACCTGGCGATGGTGAGCGGATCGACGTTCGGGATCACGGACGACAACTACCCATCCAAACACCGGCTGCATGGGCGGACCGTGTTCGACCAGGCGTTGAAGGCCGGCAAAACTGCAAAGACCTATGCCGAGTCGATGCCGCGGAAGTGCGCCCAGACGAACAGCTACCCGTACGCTGTCAAGCACAACCCGTGGGCCTACTTCACCCACTCAAGACGTCAGTGTCGCCACCACGACGTGCCACTGGGCTCTCCCCTCTCCGGGCCGCTTCACCACGACATCCGGCACGCCAAGCTCCCCAGCGTCGGGCTGGTCGTGCCAAATCTGCGGCACGACGGCCACGACCAACCGCTTGCCACCGCCGACGCATGGCTCGCGACGTGGCTGCCGAGCGTCCTCACCAGCCGGGATTTCACGTCCGGTCGACTCACGGTCATCGTGACCACAGACGAGGTCAACAATTCCGCCGGGAACAAAGTGGCGACGGTCGTCATGCACGTCGGCATGCACCATCGGCGGGTGACCAAGCCACTGAACCACTACTTCTTGAGCGGATACATCGATCATGTGCTCGGTGTTCGGTTACTCAGGCACGCCAAGCCCGGCTTCGCGGGAGCGTTCAGGCTCTAGGTGCGAAGACACTCGTCCGCGGTAGCAATCCCGCCTACTCCCACTCGATGGTGCCGGGAGGCTTGCTCGTCACGTCGAGGGTCACCCGGTTGACAGCGCGGACTTCATTGGTGATGCGGGTGGAGATGCGCTCCAGCACGTCATAGGGCAGCCGCGCCCAGTCCGCCGTCATCGCATCCTCTGACGTGACCGGCCGCAGAACAACTGGGTGCCCATAGGTGCGGCCGTCGCCCTGCACCCCGACCGAACGAACGTCTGCGAGAAGGACCACGGGGAACTGCCAGATGTCGTGGTCGAGCCTGGCTCTGGTGAGCTCCTCGCGGGCGATGGCGTCGGCCTCGCGAAGCGTCTGGAGCCGATCGCGCGTGACGTCGCCAATGATCCGAATGGCCAGTCCTGGCCCTGGGAAGGGGTGGCGCCAGACGATCTCCGGAGGAAGACCGAGCTCAACGCCGACCTTGCGCACCTCGTCCTTGAACAACATGCGCAGCGGCTCCACCAGCTGGAACTGCAGATCGTCCGGCAGCCCACCGACGTTGTGGTGAGACTTGATGTTCGCCGCGCCGGCACCGCCTCCGGACTCGACGACGTCGGGGTACAAAGTGCCCTGGACCAAGAACCGCACGGTCTCCCCCGCGGCGCCGCTCGCCGCGACAATCTCGCGCTCGGCCGCTTCGAACGCGCGGATGAACTCGCGGCCGACGATCTTGCGTTTCTCCTCCGGGTCGCTCACCGTTTCGAGTGCGTTGAGGAACGTGTCGGCAACGTCCACGACGTGCAACGAGACCCCGGTAGCGGCCACGAAGTCGCGTTCGACCTGCTCGGCTTCACCTTGGCGTAGCAGCCCGTGATCTACGAAGACGCAGGTGAGGCGGTCACCGATCGCCCGCTGCACGAGCGCCGCCGCGACCGCTGAGTCCACACCGCCCGACAGCGCGCAGATCGCTCGCCCGTCGCCCACCTGATCTTTAATCCGCTGCAGCTGCTCCTCGACGACATTGACCATCGTCCAGGTTTGTCTGCAGCCGGCGATGTCGACGAGGAACCGCTCGAGCACCTGCTGTCCGTACTCGGTGTGCAAAACCTCGGGGTGCCACTGCACCCCCGCCATTCGCCGATCCACCGCTTCAAAAGCAGCAACCGGCGCACCGTCGCTTTCAGCCAGCGCGGTGAAGCCTCCGGGGGGCACCGAGACAGCGTCGCCGTGGCTCATCCACGCCGAATGCCGCTGTGGGACCCCAGCCAGCAGGGTGCCAGGTGCGTTGACAGCGACGTCGGTGCGACCGAACTCCGACACCCCGGTACGGCGCACCTCACCGCCGAGTCCTCGCGCCATGGCTTGGAAGCCGTAGCAGATCCCGAACACGGCGACGTCGCTGTCAAGCAAACTACGGTCGAGCTGAGGAGCGCCGGGCGAGTACACCGACTGCGGTCCGCCGCTGAGTATCAGCGCTTGGGGTGTGCGGGCGAGAATCTCCTCCGCCGGAGCAGTGTGCGGAACGATCTCTGAGTAGACGCCAGCCTCACGCACCCGGCGTGCGATCAGTTGGGCATACTGCGCCCCGAAGTCGACGACCAGAACGAGATCGTGATCGGCGGTCACACGCGGCCCCTTCAGTTGAGCGCCGTAAATTTTCGTGATGTAGCTCAGAGGCAGATGGACGCCCCGGGCGGAGCATTTCCGAGCGCGGATAGTACATCGAGTCTAATCAGAGGGATTTCGCAGGCGGCGTGACCTTCGCTGCCCTGAGGCATTTCGTAAGACCGCCGATCACTTGAACTCCACGGGTCGGGCTTCCGAGCGGAGGCAGGTACAGGCCGCCTGCCCGACGGCGTTGAGACTGATCAGGGCATCAAGAGTTACAAGGACTGGGCAACTTGCGCAAGGTGGCAGATGCCGTCGAAGACCTCGACGTACCTGGTTGTCAGGGGAGCCATTCCGATGCGCAGCCCGTCAGGACGACGGAAGTCGGTGATGACGCCGTCCGCCAGGAGCTTGGCGGTGAGTAGCTCAGCGTCAGGATGGGTGACGGTGACGTGAGAGCCGCGGCGTGAGGAGTCGCGCGGGCTGGAAAGCTCGAAGCCCAGCGGACGCAGCCGGTCGTCATGCAGCTGCACGGCGAGGTCGGTGAGCTGGACGGACTTCGCTCGGATGGCCGGAACGCCAGCTTCTGCCACCATCGCGACTCCCGGCTCCACCGCGACCATCGACAGCACGCCGGGGGTTCCGGTCAGCCAGGCCCCCATGCCTTCCGACGCCTCATAGCCGTGCGCCATGGCAAACATCTCCCGGCGGCTCCACCACCCCCAGATCGGCTGCTTCAGCTCCGGTTGACGCTCCCGCCGGACATAGGTGAAGGCAGGCGCGCCGGGGCCGCCGTTGAGGTACTTGTAGGTGCATCCAACAGCGGCGTCCACACTGTCGGCCCGCAGATCGATGGGCACGACGCCTACCGAATGGCAAAGGTCCCATATCATCAGGGCGCCGACCTCGTGTGTCGCCGACGTGATTCCGGCCATGTCGAGGAGAGCAGCCGACCGGTAGTCCACGTGGGACAACACGACCGCCGCAACGCAGGCGTCCAGGCGCGCAGAGACCTCCTCCACCGAGAGTCCGTTGCCCTCCGTCTGGTTGATCCACCGGATGTCGAGCGACCGCTGCGCGGCGAGCGACTCCACGACGTACCGGTCGGTCGGGAAGTTCGCCTCCTCGACCACCACGGTACGGCGATCCGGCCGCGCGTCGAGGCACGCGGAGAGCACCTTGTAAAGCGCCACCGTTGTCGAGTCGCCGACGATGACCTCGTCGCGCTCTGTGCCGAGCAGTGAGGTGCCAATCAGATCTCCGATGCGGTTTGGCAGGTCGATCCAGCGGTCGCTCCACGACCGGATCAGCGAGCTGCCCCAGTCCTGCTCTAGCACCTCGATCACCCGGCCGCGACTCGCTTCTGGAAGCCTGCCCAGAGAGTTGCCGTCGAGATAGATGAGCGCCTCGTCGTCAATGACGAACCGCCCGCGGTATTCCGCCAGCGGATCCGCGGCGTCGAGCGCCTGCGCGCCTTGCCGCGACCCGGCGTCGGGCGGGTCGTCCCCCGTCGGCGCTGCCATCACTGGACGACGATCTCGACGCGTTGAAATTCCTTCAGGTCGGTGTATCCGGTCGTCGCCAAGGAGCGCTTCAAAGCACCGATGAGATTCATGGTCCCGTCGGCGACGAGCGACGGTCCGTGCAGGATCTGTTGCAGCGTCCCAACGGTGCCGATCTCGACCCGCTCCCCCCGCGGCAGGTTCGCGTGGCGCGCCTCGGCGCCCCAGTGGAAACCTCGCCCGGGCGCGTCGGAGGCCCGGGCCAGCGGCGAGCCGATCATGACGGCATCGGCCCCGCAGGCGATCGCCTTGGCGATGTCTCCGCTGCGGCCGATCGAACCGTCGGCGATGACATGCACGTACCGCCCGCCGGACTCGTCGAGGTAGTCCCGGCGCGCGGCAGCGACGTCTGCCACGGCGCTGGCCATTGGAACGGCGACCCCGAGCACGGTGCGGGTCGTGTGTGTCGCTCCTCCGCCGAAGCCGACCAGCACCCCAGCGGCGCCGGTCCGCATGAGGTGGAGCGCAGCCTGGTACGTCGCGCAGCCACCCACGATCACCGGCACGTCGAGCTCGTAGATGAACTCTTTCAGGTTCAACGGCTCGGCCTGACCGGAGACATGCTCAGCGGAGACCGTCGTACCTCTGATGACGAACAGATCGAGCCCCGCGTTGATGACCGACTCCGCGTGCTCCTTGGTGAGCGCTGGGGATAGTGCGCCGGCCACCGTCACGCCGGAGTCGCGCATCTCCTTGACCCGCTGAACCATCAGCCCGGGCTTGATGGGCTCGGCGTAGACCTCCTGCATGCGACGCGTCGCTTCGCGCTGAGGAAGTCCTGCGACGTCCGCCAGCAGCGGCTCTGGATCGTCGTACCGCGTCCACATGCCCTCCAGGTCGAGCACCCCGAGGCCGCCGGCCTGCCCGAACGTGACGGCAGTCTGCGGCGACATCACCGAGTCCATTGGTGCTGCGAGCACGGGCATCTCGAACCGGTAGGCGTCGATCTGCCAGGCGACGGACACCTCACGAACGTCGCGGGTGCGGCGACTCGGCACGATCGCGATGTCGTCAAAGGAGTATGCCCTGCGCCCACGTTTGGCGCGCCCGATCTCAATGTCCATGAAGTCGTCTTTCAGCAAGCCGCGGAGCGATCAGCGCGAGGAGTAGTTCGGTGCCTCGACCGTCATCTGGATGTCGTGCGGATGCGACTCCTTCAGACCGGCTGGAGTGATGCGAACGAACTGCCCCTTCTCCTTCAGATCGGAAATCGTAGCGGCGCCTGTGTAGAACATTGACTGTTGCAGACCGCCGATGAGCTGGTGCGCCACCGCCGCGAGCGGTCCTCGATAGGGCACTTGGCCTTCGATTCCTTCGGGCACGATCTTGTCGTCGCTTGGTACGTCGGCTTGAAAGTAACGGTCTGTGGAGTACGACGTCTTGCCCCGCGACGCCATCGCGCCGAGCGACCCCATGCCGCGGTACTTCTTATACTGCTTGCCGTTGACGAAGACCAGGTCGCCCGGGCTCTCCTCACATCCGGCCAACAGCGACCCGAGCATCACCGTGTCGGCACCCGCGACGAGCGCCTTGGCGATGTCGCCGCTGTACTGCAGGCCGCCGTCCCCGATGACGGGCACCCCCGCCGGCCGGCAGGCGAGGGCTGCTTCGGAAATCGCCGTCACCTGTGGGACGCCGACTCCGGCCACCATGCGCGTCGTGCAAATCGACCCCGGACCAACTCCGACCTTGACGGCGTCGACTCCGGCGTCGACGAGAGCCTGAGCGCCAGTCCGCGTCGCCACGTTGCCTCCGATGACCTGAACGCGTGAGGTGGCCGGGTCCTTCTTGAGGCGCGACACCATGTCGAGCAGCAGCCGCGCCTCGCCGTTCGCCACGTCAGCGACCAGCACGTCGACGCCAGCCTCGACGAGCGCTGTCGCGCGCTCCCAGGAGTCGCCGAAGTATCCGATCGCAGCTCCGACCAGGAGCCGGCCTTCGGTATCCTTCGTGGCGTCGGGGTATTGCTCTGACTTGACGAAGTCCTTGACCGTGATGAGACCGGTCAGCCGGCTGTCGGAGTCGACCAACGGCAGCTTCTCCACCTTGTGTTTGGCCAGAAGTGCGGCCGCGTCTTCACTCGAGATCCCCTCCGGCGCTGTGACCAGCGGCATTGCAGTCATGACCTCGCGCACCAGGCGGGTCCGCCACTCTCGCACGGGCACGAAGCGCAGATCCCGGTTGGTGATGATGCCAAGGAGTACGTTGCGGTCGTCAACGACTGGAAGTCCGGAGACCCGGTACTTCCCACAGAGCTGATCGAGGTCGTCCAACGTGACATCGGCGCCGATGGTCAGCGGATTCGTGATCATGCCGGACTCCGACCGCTTGACCAGGTCGACCTGGCCGGCCTGTTCGTCGATCGAGAGGTTGCGGTGCAGGACGCCCAGGCCACCCTGGCGTGCCATTGCGATGGCCATCCGTGCCTCTGTGACGGTGTCCATGGCACTGGAAAGCAACGGCACCGAGACAGTCAGCTCGCGCGTCAGTCGAGAGCTCGTGTCGGCTTCGCTGGGCACCACGTCGGTGGCGGCGGGCAGCAGCATGACGTCGTCAAACGTCAGCCCGAGCATGGAGAATTTATCCGGCACGCCGCTGGAGGGCAGATCCATCGCCCTATCGTACGGCGACAGACCGACTGACCGCGGAGCGTTCCCTCGCTCACGGAGCCACCTGGTCGGCGAAGGGTCGGCCTGCTGCATCCCCAGGATGACCGTGTCCTCCTGCCGGTCGGTGGGTAGATAGGCTTGAGTGTCTCATCGCCGGGCTCGAGGACTGCGGAGTCGTTCTGATAGACGGCGTCGTAGAAGGCAAGCTCGTTTGCCGGATTCGGCAACGAATGCTCTCATGTGGCTCCAAGCCTTCGCGCCGCGTCGGTTGCGGATTCCGCCAGGCCGGCGTCGAGGAGTGCCCGGTCGGCGCTGACCAGAGCGACGCTTAGGTGTTGAGCGGCGGCGGCCCAACAGGCGTCGTAATAGGGCTTGTGCATAAAGGCCTGTGGTGGCGGGTAAATGTCGGCGCAGGCTGGTGGTATTGGTCGCATGAAGGCCACTGGATCGTTCGTCGACATCCTCGACGGCATCGCCGTGCAGCGCCGTGTAGTGGCACGCGAAGAGGCGAAACTCGCAGGCCGGCTGGTGGCGTTCGTCGATGCCCGTCGGGCCAGCGATGCCGAGATCCAGGCAGCCGACGAGGTGGCCGGACGCGAGCCGCGGTTCAAGCCCGGTGAGTTCGCCGCCGATGAGCTGAGCTTGGCGACCACGTTGTCGGTCTACGATGTGCAGTGCCTGGTGGCCCGCACGCGCCGGATCCAGCACCGGCTGCCGTCGGTGTGGGACGCCTGGCGCGCCGGTGACATCGACGGCGAAAAGGTGCGGCTAATCGACAAGTGCTTGCGCCGACTGTGCAGTGAGAACGCGGCGTTCCGGCTCGAGCTCGAGGTTATCGACGCGGCCATCGCCAAGACGGCGAAGCAGCTGACGTCGTGGCTGGAGCGGTTCGTAGCTCACATGGAGCCCGACCAGCACAGGGAGCGCGAGATAGCGCAGCTGAAGGACCGATACGTCTCGAACCGTCCCGGGCTCGACGGCACGCGGTTCCTCACCGCGATGGGCTCGACGTACGACGTGCAGGCGACCGATCAGCGGCTCAATGAGCTGGCGTACGGGTTCGGTGCGAGCGACCCGCGGACAATGGACCAGCGCCGCTCCGACGCCTTGTTCGACCTGCTGCTCGGTCGGATCGCTGGTCAGGACACCGGCGCCGTCAGCACGACGATCGGTGTGGACGTCCCGGTCACGTCACTGGTGGGTGACTCCGATACGCCGGGTCAGCTGATCGACCGGTCTGGCACGGTCCCGGCGTCACTGATCCGCGATCTGGCTGCCCGGCCCGGCACGTTGTTCTACCGACTGCTGACCGACCCGGTGGGCGGTCTTCTGGACGTCACCGAAATGGGGCGCTTCGCCTCGAAGAAGCTTGGGTGGGCGCTGGATTTCCGGGCCGGCAGCTGCATCTTCCCGACCTGCGGAGTCACCGCGACGAGTTGCGACCACGACCACCACGTCCCAGCGCCTGAGGGTGCGACCGCCGGTTGGAACCTTGATCCGGAATGCCGACGCCAGCACCGGGCCAAGACCTCCGCCGGGTTCAGAACCAGCCGGGCTGGACCGATCGTCACGGTGACCACCCCGATCGGCCAGACCTACACCCGCACCGAC
Organism: Propionibacteriales bacterium; assembly: GCA_038252945.1. Classification (GTDB taxonomy): domain Bacteria; phylum Actinomycetota; class Actinomycetes; order Propionibacteriales; family Nocardioidaceae; genus JAUJOE01. The sequence goes on from JBBSHN010000003.1 coordinate 47,720, forward strand.
GATCCACTCCCGGTCGAGGACTGGGCAACCGACCCGATCGACGAGCATCACATCGACGAGGTAGACCGACGCAACGTGGCTTGACCTCGGCTTCCTGGCGGTCGAACTCCGCTGGCTAGTGGGAGTGCCCGTGGCTGTGGCCGTGACCGTTAGCCTCCGCGTCCGTCTCTTCAGGCTTCTCGACGATCAGCGTCTCGGTGGTGAGCAGCAGCGCCGCGATGGAGGCGGCGTTTTCCAGTGCCGACCGGGTGACCTTGACCGGGTCGAGAACGCCCTGCTTCACCAGGTCGCCGTACTTTCCGGTGTCGGCGTTGTAACCGTTGCCTGCGCCGGCTTCGCGCACCTTCGCCACAACGACGTAACCCTGCTCACCGCCGTTCTCGGCGATCCACCGCAATGGCTCGTCGACTGCCCGCCGAACAATCTCCACGCCGGTCTTCTCATCACTGGTGGAGCCGAGGCTGGCGCGAAGAGTGGCTGCCGCGTGGACCAGCGCAGAGCCGCCGCCGGCGACGAGGCCCTCCTCGATGGCCGCCCGGGTGGCCGACACTGCGTCTTCGATGCGGTGCTTCTTCTCCTTGAGCTCGACCTCCGTGGCTGCACCCACCTTGATGACGCAGACACCACCAGCGAGCTTCGCGAGCCGCTCCTGCAGCTTCTCGCGGTCCCAGTCAGAGTCGGTGTTCTCGATCTCGGTGCGGATCTGGCCTACTCGGGCCTGTACCTCGGCGTGGTCGCCTCTGCCGTCGACGATGGTCGTGTTGTCCTTGGTGACAACCACCCGGCGCGCCTGACCCAGCACCTCAATGCCTACTTGGTCGAGCTTGAGGCCCACCTCGGGCGCGACTACCTGGGCGCCGGTCAGTACGGCGATGTCTTGCAGCATGGCCTTGCGGCGGTCACCGAAGGCGGGAGCTTTCACCGCGACCGCCTGGAATGTGCCGCGGATCTTGTTGACCACCAGCGTCGACAAAGCCTCCCCGTCGACATCCTCCGCGACGACGAACAGCGGCTTGCCCGCTTGGACGACCTTCTCGAGCAGCGGGAGAAGGTCGGTGATCGCGGAGATCTTCCCCTGGTTGATGAGAATGTACGGCTCGTCGAGCACGGCTTCCATACGCTCGGCGTCGGTCACGAAGTACGGCGAGATGTAGCCCTTGTCGAACTGCATGCCTTCGGTGAACTCGAGCTCGGTGCCGAGAGTGTTGGACTCCTCGACGGTGATGACCCCGTCCTTGCCCACCTTGTCGAACGCCTGCGCGATGAGCTCACCGATGCGGGCGTCACGGGCGGAAATCGTGGCGACGTTAGCCATGTCGGCGGTCGAGTCGACCTCGCGGGCGCCCTTCAGCAGAGCCTTGTTGACCGCAACGACAGCCTTGTCGATTCCGCGCTTGAGCTCCATAGGGTTCGCCCCGGCTGCCACGGCGCGGAGGCCCTGGTGCACCAGAGCCTGAGCAATCACGGTCGCCGTCGTCGTGCCGTCGCCTGCGACGTCATTGGTCTTGGTTGCGACCTCCTTGGCCAGTTGCGCGCCAAGATTCTCGAACGGGTCGTCCAGTTCCACCTCACGAGCAACGGTCACGCCGTCGTTCGTCATCGTCGGGGCGCCCCACTTCTTGTCCAGAACGACATAGCGGCCACGTGGGCCCAGGGTGACCTTGACGGTGTTGGCCAGCTGGTCGACCCCACGCTCAAGTGCGCGGCGGGCGTCTTCGTCGAACGCGAGAATCTTCGGCATGACAGGTGTCCTTCGTAACGCTTCTTTGTGTAGCGGTGGCAGATGCCGCCGCCTGGCTCAGCAGCGGGAGGGGTGAAAGATGCCTTCACCCCGGCGGTCCGGTACCGGACCGCCGGGGCGGGCATTGACTCAGTCGGTGACTTACTTGTTGACCACGGCGAGCACGTCGCGGGCCGACAAGATCAGGTACTCCTCGCCGGAGTACTTGACCTCGGTACCGCCGTACTTGCTGTAGATGACGGTGTCGCCCACCGAGATGTCGAGGGGGACGCGGTTACCGCTGTCGTCCACGCGGCCGGGGCCGACTGCGAGAACTTCGCCCTCCTGGGGCTTTTCCTTCGCGGTATCGGGGATGACCAATCCGGATGCCGTTGTCTGCTCGGCCTCCAGGGTACGGACGAGAATGCGGTCTTCGAGCGGCTTGATGCTGACAGACACGTGCTGACCTCACCTTTCGCGGGATGAGATAGTGCGCTTGTATGCGGATGTGAGTTGCGAGGAGCTCCGTCGTCGCGGGTGCCGGACTGCTCGCGGGTGGCACTCTCGCATGGAAGTGCCATCTCCGAATCTATGCCGTCGTTAGCACTCGGTCAAGCCGAGTGCCAGCCGCATCTGGCGTCGGGAAGGAGGAGCCCTGGACGCGACGACGTTCGAGCAACTGCTGACCCCCTACGGACAGCTGATCCTGCGGGAGGCCACGGCAGCGTACGACGCCGGACCGCTGCAAGCCGCCAGCCAACTTTCGGTGCGCCACTCCTCCGATCTGGTTGCTGCGGCGCTCACCCAAGTGGTGTTGCGACAACGGGCCGTCAAGAAGTTCGGTGACGTCGCGGGATCCATGTACTTCACGCCCACCGGTCTGGAGCAGGCAACAACTAGCCGGGTTGCCGAGCATCGGGCCGCTCGCATCGCCGCCGCCTCTCCGCGTGGAGTTCTCGACGGCTGTTGCGGGATCGGCGGTGATCTGGTGGCGCTGGGTCGCGCCGGACTCACCGTGGCGGGAGTGGACACCGACGACGTGCACCTGGCGGTCGCGCGAGCAAATCTGACAGCCTTGGGAGTTCCGGGTGCCGTGCAGGTGGCGGACGTCACCGCGTTGGACCTGAGCCCGTTTGACGTCGTGTACGCCGACCCGAGTCGCCGAGCCGCCCGTGGCCGGGTCTTCAACGTCGCGGACTACACGCCACCGTGGTCTTTCGTGTCGTCGTTGCTGGCGCGTCAGGCATGTATCAAGGTCGCCCCCGGTATTCCGCGTGACCTGGTTCCGGTCGGTGTTGAGACCGAGTGGGTGAGCCTTACAGGCGAGGTCAAGGAGGCGAGTTTGTGGTCGCCGCACCTAGCGACTGTGCGCCGCCGGGCCACCGTCATCAGAGGCAGCGGCCTGGCCACACTGACCAACGAGGACGACGACGGAACCCCGGACGTCCGGCCGATCGGCCAGTGGTTCTACGAACCCGACGGCGCTGTCATCCGAGCCGGTCTCGTCACCGCTGTAGCTGCTGCAGTCGGCGGCGGTCTCATCGATGAGCACATCGCCTACGTGACCGCTGACAAACCGAGCGCGACGCCGTTCGCCCGCTGCTTTGAGGTGCTCGAGGTCTTGCCGTACCGGGAGAAGATGCTCAAGGCGGCGCTGCGCGATCGCGACATCGGCGTCTTGACGATCAAGAAGCGGGGAGTGGCCGTGGCACCAGAGGACATGCGGAAGCGGCTTGCATTGCGCGGCAGCCAGCACGCGACCATCGTGCTCACAAGGGCCGCCGGCCGCGGGGTCGCTCTGCTGGTGCGACCGGCTTAATTGCCTGGGGCCTGGCAGTTCCGTCACCCGACGATCTGGGTGACGGGCATCGAGGAGTCGGCGGTCAGATCCAGCCTGGACGGAGCGCGGTTGCGTCGTACCAGCTCTGCGCCAAGTGCTGCGACCATGGCGCCGTTGTCGGTGCAAAGCCGACGCGGGGGGACACGTACGGCGATGCCGTGCCTTTGGGCCCGCTGCTGTGTCAGAGCCCGCAGTCTGGAGTTCGCTGCTACGCCTCCTCCCAGCAAGAGGTCCCGGGTCCCGGTCGTCAAGCAGGCGTCGACCGCCTTGCGAGTCAAGACATCGCACACGGCTTCTTGGAAAGACGCGGCCACGTCGTTGACTGGCACGGGCTCGCCAGCCCGCTCCCGCGCCTCGACCCACCGTGCGACCGCGGTCTTCAGCCCGCTGAACGAGAAGTCGAACCGATGCCGTTGAAGGTCTCGGCCACTCGTCAGCCCGCGGGGGAAATCGATCGTTACCGATCCCTCGTCGGCCGCACGGTCGACGTACGGACCTCCGGGAAAGGGCAAGCCGAGCAGTCTCGCCACCTTGTCGAACGCCTCACCGGCCGCGTCGTCGATCGTGGCGCCGAGCGGCTCAACTGTGGCAGTGACGTCATGCACGAGTAACAGGCTCGAGTGACCTCCGCTCACCAGCAGCGCAATGCATGACTCCGGCAGCGGGCCGTGCTCCAGCTGGTCGACAGCCACATGCGCGGCCAGGTGATTGACGCCATAGAGCGGTTTGCCGAGGCTGACCGCCAGAGCCTTCGCGGCTGCCACCCCGATGAGCAGGGCTCCCGTCAAGCCAGGACCGGCTGTTACCGCAATGGCGTCGCAGTCCGCCAGCTCCACTCCTGCCGTCTCGCAGGCAAGCTCCAGGGTCGGAATCATTGCGTCCAGGTGCGCCCGGCTCGCCACTTCGGGTACAACGCCGCCGAACCGCGCGTGTTCATCCACGCTGGACGCCACCGCGTCAGCCAACAGGGCGTCGCCCAAGACGATGCCCACACCTGTCTCGTCACACGACGTCTCGATGCCTAGCACCAGCGGTTGTGCCGTGCGCTGCCATGCCGCGCGGTTGCCCTTCGACAGCGCGGTGTGATCCACGACTTGAATTGTGCCCGGCCGCGACCCTGCGACCTGTCAGAGTCGCTTCTGCAGCACCCAAGCGTCGACTTGGCCGCTGTAGTAGCGCTCGCGCCGGTCCAGAATCTCGAAGCCTAGGCGCTCGTACAATCGCCGCGCGCCGACGTTGTCGGCCGCGACCTCGAGCAGGACGCGTCTGCACCCTCGTTGACGGGCTGTGGAGACGAGCGCCTCGACCAGCCGTCTGCCTAAGTCGTGTCGACGGGCAGCCTCGACGACGCCAATCCGAAAGAGGTCGGCAACGTCGTCGGTCAGCCGTAGAAACGCATAGCCGACAACGACGTCGCCGGCCACCATCACCAGGACTTCACCGGCGTGCGTTTCAAGCTCCTCGGAGACGGCGTGCTCAGACCAGGCGTCCTTGCCACCAAAGATCTCCACATCCAGCCCCGCCAATTTTGAAGCGTCCGCTGCGGTGGCCGTTCGCATGACCGCGCCGCCATCACCGCTCACAAGACTCGCTTTGGCGCTGCCGGTCCGCTGACATCGGGACGACGCAGGTACAGCGGAATTGCTGGCAGCGGAGCCACCCGCTGCTCGATGAGCAGCCGGGCGAGTTCGGCCGCCGAGGGATACTCCGGCGGTACGGCGTTTGGGAAGTGCTGCGGGTACAGCACGGCGCCTCGTCCAGCGACGGGCAGGTCGGTCGCGACGGACGCCGGTGGTCCGACCGCGGGCTCACTCAACCGGACAGCGTCGCGGTCGTACCGAGCCCAATACACCTCTTTGCGCCTCGCATCTGCGCAAACCAGCAAGGGCTCCATCAGCCGGGCGCCCGCCGCAACAACGTCCAGCGAGCAGGCTCCGTGCACAGGGATGTCCAAGGCAGCACCCATCGTCTTTGCCGTGACAACACCGACGCGTAATCCGGTGAAGGGTCCTGGTCCAACGCCGACAGCAATGGCTCGGAGATCCCGAGCGCTCGCTTCGGCATCTCGCAGCACCCGGTCGATGACTGGAGCCAGCAGCTCGCCGTGCTTCATCGGATCGATCTCCTTGTGCTCGGCCACGACGTCCGTGCCGTCGTGCACCGCAGCCGTCACAGCAGCGCTGGACGTGTCGAACGCAAGTACCAGACCTGGCGTCACTGGGCTTCGGCTTCGAAGAGTCCCCCGAGCGGTACACCATCCCAGCGGGGACCCACCGAGGACACGACGACGACGCGGTCTTGCTCTCGATTCCACGAGCCGTCGCGCGCGAGCTCGATTCGCAGCCGGCTGTCCGACAACCCTGCACCGATGCCGTCTCCCCACTCGACGATCGTGACGGCAGTGTCGGCGAACGCGTCGATGTCGAGATCTTCCAGCTCCGCTTCGCTGCTGAGGCGGTAGGCATCCACGTGAACCAGCGCCGGACCGTTGGATGTACTCGGGTGCACCCGTGCCAGAACGAAGGTCGGCGAGGTGACCTGACCATGTACCCCGAGCCCCTCCCCGACGCCGCGAGTGAAGGAGGTCTTTCCGGCTCCGAGCGCTCCGACGAGCAGCACCACGTCGCCCGCCCGAAGCGACGCACCGAGTCGCCGGCCGAGCTCGAACGTCTCATCAGGAGACGAGCTGTTCAGTTCGAGAGACGCGACTTTTGGAGTGCTCAATTGGGAGCGCCCTGCGCACGAGCCACAAGGCGCCGCAGTGCGGCGTTCACCTGGTCGGCGCGCTCCAGAATGACCATGTGCCCGGCTCCGGGCACTTCGACGAACTCGGCGCTTGGCACCGCCTCGGCGATGCGGCGGCTATGCGAGATCGGCGTAATCGCATCTTTCCCTCCGCACAGCAGCAACGTGGGCACGCGTGAGAACGCGACAAGTGCCTTGCGCTTGTCGTGTGTGTTCATCCCTGGATAGAAGTCGGCAATGACCGAGAAAGGGGTAGTCGCGAGCATCTCGTCGGTGAAGTCGACGTACTCCGGCGGCACCTTGCCGCCGAACGCGAACTTGCGCGTGAACAGAAATCCGAGATCAGAACTCGCGCGTCGTCCGCCGTCTACCAGTCGCGATGCCAGCGCAAGAGTCGCCACGACAGCCGGTGAGAGCTGGTGGGCGACCCGTCCGCCCATACCCGGCAGGTTCAGCGACTGTCTCAGTCCTCCGGCACTCGTCGACAGCATTGCCACCGCGACGACTCTCTCGCCGAACCATTCCGGATACTGGTCCGCGAGGGCCATGATCGTCATTCCACCCATCGAGTGGCCGATGAGCACCACAGGACCATCGGGTACCTGCGTTCTCATGACTGCAGCGAGGTCAGCGCCGAGCTGATCGACGTTGCAGGACTTGCGGTCCGCACGGCCCGAGCGGCCGTGCGAGCGCTGATCGTAGAACACCAGCCGGTATCGGCTCCGCAGCTCCTCGCGCTGAAAGTGCCAACAGTCGAGATTGAGCGCGTAGCCGTGCACGAACACCAACGTCAGCGAGTCGGTGCGTGCTCGCGTGACGGCGGGCTCGTCCACCTCGGCGTACAGCTGGACCCCGTCGTCAGAGACGACGGTGCGAGGCTTGGACCGCAGCGCTTCGAACGGTGCGCTGCCAACTCGGGCACGCCGAGCCGCGAACTTCCGGGTCACCGGACGTCGCTACCGACGTACCGGCGTGGAACACGGGACCCGATGCGGGTGACGATCTCATAGCCGATGGTGTCCGCAGCTCGCGCCCAGTCCGAGGCGGTCGGGTTGCCATCGCGTGCGGCTCCGAAGAGCACGGCACAATCACCTGCTCGCGGGAAGTCGTTCCCGACGTCGAGGACGAACTGATCCATGCACACACGTCCCGCCACTCGATAGCGGTGACCGTTGAGCAGGACTTCTCCCCTGCTGGAGGCGTGCCGTGGGACGCCATCGGCGTACCCCAGCGGCACCAAAGCCACGGTGGTCTCACGATCGGTGACGTAGGTGTGCCCGTACGACACTCCCTCACCGGCCCCGACCCGTTTCACCAGCGCGATCGCAGCTTGCAGGGTCATCGCTGCCTCGAGCGGAACCGGGCTCCAGTCATCGGCGAACGGCGACACGCCGTAGACGGCGATACCCGGGCGAACGAGTGTGTACCAGGTGTCGGGGGCTGCCAGGACGCCGCCGGAGTTGGCCAAGTGCAGATGCTCTGGGTCCAGGCCCGCTGCGCGGGCCGAGGCCACAGCGGAGTCGAAGGCTTGCACCTGAGCTCGGATAGACGAGTGGCCAGGTTCGTCCGAACGCGCGAGATGCGACCACACACCAGTTACCGCGACTGCGCCCCTGGCCTGATGGCCTGCAGCGCGATGCACCAACGTGTCCCACTCCACCGCCGTGGACCCGCCTCGGTTGAGACCGGTGTCGATCTTTAGCTGTACTGCGGCTTTGCGCCCTGTCTGGCGGGCCGCCGCCGCGATCTCGTCAAGCTGCGCGATCGAGTAGGCGGTCACCTCGATGTCCGCCGCAACCGCGTCGCCGTACCGCTCGCCCGGAACCGCCAGCCAGGACAGGATCGGGCCGGTGTCGCCCGCTGCACGAAGTCGCAATGCCTCGTCCAGCACTGCCACACCGAGCCAGGTGGCGCCACCAGTACGGGCGGCTCGCGCGGACTCGACGATGCCGTGGCCATATCCGTCAGCTTTGACGACGGCCATGACGTCGCGTCTTCCGACGTGCTCTCGCAGTGCCGCCACATTCGCCGAGATCGCGTCGCGGTTGACCACCGCCTCAGTCCGGGGGGAAGGCGCCTTTTGTGGCGGCGACCCAGATCCAACAGGCGCACCCGACATCGTCGTCACGGGTCCATCCTGCTGACCAGTTCGCGCACCACTGCAGGAAGTGCTGCGGACACTGAACTGGCGGAGATCGGGCCGCCGGTCGAGGCGAGTGTGGCTGCAGCGCCGTGCATCCAGGCACCCACGGCCGCCGCGTCGTAGCAGTCCAGCCCAGCGGCAAGCAGCGTGCCGATCACACCGGACAGTACGTCTCCAGCGCCGGCCGTCGCCAGCCACGGGACGCCGGTCGGATTGACCCGCACCCGTCCCTCCGGAGTCGCAATGACGCTGCGGGAGCCCTTGAGCAAGACGACGGCGTTCCAGCGTGTGGCCGCCTCTCGTGCCGACCTCAGCATGCCTGCCTCGACGTGCTCACGGGGACGCTGCAGCAATCGCGCCAGCTCGCCCGCGTGAGGTGTAAGCACCACCGGCCTCTCGAACCGGTCAGGAAGTGCACGCAGGCCGTCTGCGTCGACGACTGTCGGCAGCTGCTCCGCGAGAACCTTTCCGACGACCTCTGCGCTCTCAGTGCCGAGGCCCGGACCGACCACCCATGCCTGCACCTGTCCGGTGCCGATCACGACCTCGGGACTTCGCAGGCGGACCAAGTCGGCGCTGGGTCCGTCGTATCGCACCATTCCCGCCAGTCCAGTGTCGACGGCCGCCGAGGTGACAAGAACGGCCGCTCCGGTGTACTGCCGAGACCCAGCGGCCACCCCGACGACGCCGCGGCTGTACTTGTGCGCCTGGCTTCCCGGTCGAGGCAGCAGCTCTTCGACGTCTTCGGCTTGCAGGACCTCGACGACCGCGTCTTCCAGGTACGGCGCGAGGCCGATATCGACCAGCTCAACAGCCCCGCACGCTTCAGCCGCGGGATTGACGAAGTGAGCAACCTTCTGTGTCCCAAACGTCACGGTGAGGTCGGCGTGCACATGGGGGCCGTTCACCTCGCCAGTGTCGACCTCGACACCACTCGGCATGTCGACCGCGACGGTGAGCGGCCGACGGCCTGACGCCCGCCTGTCGAGCGTGTCGAGACCAAGCTGCTGTGCGATCATGGCCGCTCTTCCTCGAAGCCCCCCACGGCCGCCGATCCCCAAGATCCCGTCGAGGATCAGATCGAATTCGTTCGATGGCTCGCTCACCACCCGGCCGCCCGCTCGCAGCAGCTCCGCAAGCGCCTCCTCGTGCGACGTTTCGCCGGTGAGCACAGCAGCGACGGCGGCCCCCCGCCGCGCTAGCCGTGCGCCGGCGTACAAGGCGTCACCTGCGTTGTTGCCGGACCCGGCGACAACTAACACGCCGGCGCCGTACACCCTGCCCAGAGCGTCGACACAGGCAGCCGCCAGCCCTGCCGCAGCTCGCTGCATCAATGTGCCTGCCGGCAGTGTCGCCATCAGGTCTGCCTCAGCCGACCGAATCTGATCCACCGAGTGAGCGAGACGCACTGCTTCAGCCCTCCAGCACCACGACCGCGGACGCCACGCCCGCGTCGTGGGAAAGCGACACGTGGACCGAGCGCACACCCAGCTCGGACGCCCGGGCTGCCACCGAACCAGACAGGCTCAGCGTCGGCCGACCAGAGTGATCGGTGCGTACCTCCGCGTTATGCCAGTGCAGGCCTCCGGGAGCTCCCAGGGCCTTGGCGAGCGCCTCCTTTGCCGCGAAGCGAGCCGCGAGGGAGGCCACCGGGTGCTGCGCCTCGACCTCGGTGAATATCCGACGCCGCACTCTGGGGGTGCGTTCCAGCGTCTGGCGAAATCTGCCCACGTCAACGACGTCGATGCCGACTCCCACGATCACGGACGGGGTTACTCGACGGTGACGGACTTGGCGAGATTGCGCGGTTGGTCGACGTCGTGACCCCTCGCCGCCGCCAGTTCGCACGAGAACACCTGCAGTGGCACGGTCGCCACCAAAGGCTGGAGCAGCGTCGGCACCCGCGGCAGCGGTATGAGCGCATCGGCGTACGGGGTGACCGACTCGTCCCCCTCCTCTGCCAAGACAATCGTGCGTGCACCCCGTGCCCTGACCTCCTGGATGTTGCTGACCATCTTTTCGTGCAACGGGCTGCGTCCTCGCGGCGGGACTATGACGAAGACCGGTACGCCGTCCTCGATCAAGGCGATCGGGCCGTGTTTGAGCTCACCAGAGGCAAATCCCTCGGCGTGCATGTACGCGAGCTCCTTCAGCTTGAGCGCACCCTCGAGCGCCACCGGATAGCCGACATGCCGTCCCACGAACAGCACGGTCGAGGAGTCCTTCAGCTCCCGCGCCAGCGCCCGTACCGGCTCGACTGTCGCAAGTACCTCGCCTACAGCGGCCGGCATCTCCTCCAGTTGCTCAACCACCGAGCGGATCTCGTCACCGAACTTGGTGCCCCGCACCTGAGCGAGGTAGAGGGCGATCAGATCGCAGGCGACGATTTGGGTCAGAAACGCCTTGGTCGAGGCAACCGCGATCTCCGGCCCAGCGTGCGTATAGAGAACCGCATCGGACTCCCGTGGGATCGTCGAGCCGTTGGTGTTGGAGATGGCCAACACCTTCGCCCGCTGCTCCCGCGCGTGACGCAGCGCCATCAGCGTGTCCATGGTCTCGCCGCTTTGACTGATGGCGATGACCATGGTGGCGCGGTCGATGATCGGATCGCGGTAGCGGAACTCCGAGGCCAGCTCGACCTCACACGGAATGCGGGTCCAGTGCTCGATCGCGTACTTGGCGACCAGGCCCGCGTGAAAGGCGGTACCACACGCGATGATGATGATCTTGTCTATTTCGCGCAGGTCGTCGTCGCTGAGGCGCATCTCATCGAGCTGCAACTCACCTGTGGCGTTCAGCCGACCCAAGAGCGTCGCCGCGATCGCTTGCGGCTGCTCGGCGATCTCCTTGAGCATGAAGTAGTCGTACCCGGACTTCTCAGCGGCGGCGATGTCCCAGTCGACGTGGAACCGCTTGCCCTGCGCCGGCCGACCCCAGAAGTCGGTCACCTCGACGGTCGACCGGGTGATCGTCACCACCTGGTCCTGACCGAGCTCGAGGGCATCGCGGGTGTGCCCGATAAAGGCAGCGACATCCGAGGCGACGAAGTTCTCTCCGTCGCCGAGTCCCACCACGAGCGGTGAGTTACGGCGTGCCGCGACCACCCGTTCGGGGTCTTCAGCGGCGACGGCGACCAGGGTGAACGCCCCCTCAAGGAGTCGGCAGACACTCTGCATCGCAGCGGTCAGATTGGCCCCCCGCCCGAGCTCTGCCTCCAGCAGGTGCGCAGCCACCTCGGTGTCGGTGTCGGACCGCAGCTCGCGTCCCGCCGCCTCCAGCTCGGCACGAAGCTCGGCGAAGTTTTCGAGAATGCCGTTGTGCACAACAGCGACGCGGCCGTCGAGCCCGAGATGCGGGTGGGCGTTGCGGTCGTTAGGAGGCCCGTGCGTCGCCCACCGGGTGTGGCCAATGCCGGTGGTCGAAGCGGGCGGCGTGATCTCACTGAGGGACTTGGCCAGGTTGCCGAGCTTGCCCGCACGCTTGTCGACGAAGAGTTGGCTATCCGCGACCAAGGCGACCCCGGCGGAGTCATATCCGCGGTACTCCAGGCGGCGCAGACCGTCCATCACGACGTCGAGTGCCTGCTGGCTACCGACGTACCCGACGATGCCGCACATGGCCGTCAGCCTACCTAGCAGGTGCCGCTTTGGGCGGTTCAGCGACAATGACGCGCATGCCGTCGCACGACTCTTCGCCGTACGTCGAGCTCGACCGCTCGGCGTGGGCAGCGCTGGCGGAGTCGATGCCGCTTCCGCTTTCGGCAGCCGAGGTCGAGCGGCTGCGCGGGCTCGGTGAGGAGCTCGACCTCGACGAAGTAGCGGCGGTCTACCTGCCAATCTCACGTTTGCTGAACCTTCACGTCAGGCACATCGAGGCGCTCCACCGTGACACAGCCTCGTTCCTCGGTGCCCGGCAGCCGGAGCGCACGCCGTTCGTCATCGGTCTGGCGGGCTCGGTTGCTGTGGGGAAGTCGACGACCGCGCGACTGCTTCGTGAGCTGCTCGCGCGCTGGCCCGAGCACCCCCACGTCGCGCTGGTCACGACTGACGGATTCCTGTACCCGAACGCCGAACTGGAACGCCGCGGCCTGCTTGACCGCAAGGGCTTCCCGGAGTCGTACGACCGCAAGGCGCTGTTGCGTTTCGTCATCGACCTCAAGTCGGGCCGGGAGAAGGTGGAGGCGCCGGTCTATTCGCATCTGGAGTACGACGTCCGCCCCGACCAACGCCTCGCCGTGGCCTCCCCCGACATCGTGCTGTTGGAAGGGCTTAACGTGCTGCAGCCGGCACGGGTGAGCGCAGACGGTCGGCTCGGTCTGGCGGTCCGCGACTTCTTCGACTTCTCGATCTATGTCGACGCCGCCACGAGCGACATTAGGCGCTGGTACGTCGAGCGGTTCCTTCGGCTGCGCGAAACCGCTTTCCGTGACCCGGCGTCGTACTTTCGCCGCTACGCCGATCTGACGCCCGGCGACGCCGTCGGCGAGGCGGAGCGCATCTGGGACACGATCAACGGCCCCAATCTGGGCGCGAACATCCTTCCCACCCGGGGACGGGCAACGCTGGTCCTGCGCAAGGACGCCGACCACTCCGTCCGCTACGTCCGCCTCCGCAAGCTCTGAGCCCTTCCACCGACACGCCGCGGAAGGCCCGACCCCGTCGGACACCTGGAACGAGTCGGGCGGCGCTACGCGAGGGTCAGCTCGCGGCGTACGACGTCAGCGAGTCGCTGCGCGATGTCGTTGGCTACTCCGTGGGAGGCGGCCTCGACCATCACCCGGACCAGCGGCTCGGTGCCGCTGGGTCGCACTAGCACTCGGCCGAAGCCGCCCAGCTGAGCAATGGCGTCCGCAATCGCGCCTTGCACAACCGAGTTGCTCTCAGCGCGGCTCTTGTCCACGTGCGGCACGTTGACCAGCACCTGCGGAAGCCGGGTCATGACGCTCGCAAGCTCAGCGAGCGAGCTATTGGTGGCGGCCATCCGGGCTGCGACCTGCAGTGCGGCAAGCACTCCGTCCCCGGTGGTCGCGTGGTCGGTCAAGATCAGATGGCCGGACTGCTCCCCTCCGAGGCTGTAGCCCTTCGACCGCATCTCCTCCAATACGTAACGGTCGCCCACCTTGGCCTGCACGACTTCGATTCCGCGCTCTCGCATCGCCAGCAGGAAGCCCAGATTGGTCATGACCGTGGCCACCACAGTGTTGTGGGCGAGCCGGCCGGACTCCTGCAGCGTCAGCGCGAGAATTGCCAGCAACTGGTCGCCGTCGACCATGTGACCCGCTGCGTCCACCGCGAGACAGCGGTCAGCGTCACCGTCGAACGCAAAGCCGGCGTCTGCACCTGCTTCGGACACGGCCGCCTGCAAAGACCCCAGGTCGGTGGAGCCGCATCCGGCGTTGATGTTCACACCGTCCGGCTCGGCATGGATCGCTTGCACGTCGGCACCAGCGGCAGCGAAGGCTCGTTGCGCCACAGAGGAGGCTGCTCCCTGAGCGCAGTCGACGACCACCCGGACTCCGCTCAACGATCCGGAGATCGTTCCAACCAGGTGATCGACGTACCCGTCCACCGCCGACGTGTCGTCGCGCACTCTGCCGACCTCCGCACCCATCGGCAGGGGAACGTCGGCGCCGGTCAGCCGCTCGATCGCGTCTTCTACCGAGTCATCGAGCTTGTGACCGCTCGCTCCGAAGATCTTGATGCCGTTGTCCGGCATGGGATTGTGCGACGCCGACAGCATTACCCCGAAGTTCGCGCCGGTTGCCGTCGTCAGATAGGCCACTCCAGGCGTGGGCAGCACGCCGAGGCGGCGGACGTCGACTCCAGCAGCGGCAAGACCACTGACGATTGCCGCTTCGAGGAAGTCCCCCGATGCTCGTGGATCACGCCCGACTACCGCGGTGCTCCGTTCGCCGTGCCGGGATCCGCTCAACACGGTGGCGGCAGCGGTCGCCACGTCAAGTGCAAGCCGAGCTGTCAGGTCACGGTTCGCCACACCGCGTACGCCGTCGGTGCCGAAGAGCCGAGGCACGTTCGTCAGGAGTCGCAGGTCACGTGTGAACGATACGGTTCAGCGCTTGCTGTACTGCGGAGCTTTGCGAGCCTTCTTCAGACCGGCCTTCTTGCGCTCCTTCACCCGGGCGTCGCGGGTGAGCATGCCGGCTCTTTTAAGGGCCGGTCGATTAGCCTCCGCGTCAGTCGCATTGAGCGCGCGGGCGACTCCGAGGCGCAAAGCCCCCGCCTGTCCGGTTAGACCGCCACCAGAGATCCGCGCCACGACGTCGTACTGGCCAGCGAGTCCGGTCAGCACAAACGGTTCGTTCACGAGCTGCTGATGCAGCTTGTTGGGGAAGTACTGCTCCAGTGGGCGGTCGTTGACAGACCAAGTGCCCGTGCCTGGAACGATACGCACCCGCGCGATCGCCTCCTTGCGGCGACCGGTGGCGGCACCGTTCGTGATGGTGACAGCGCGTGGAGGCGTGTCGGCGGTTGGGGCGGTCTCGGTGCTGTACTCAGCGGGGACATCGGAGGTGTCGATGTCGGGAGCGGGGGTCTCGGTCACTGAAGTTCCTCGTCGGCGGGGGTTAAGGCGAGCGAGTGGGTGATCACTGCGGAATCTGCCCGATCTCGAACGATTCAGGTTTCTGGGCAGCGTGCGGATGGTGCGGGCCGGAGTAAACCTTCAGCTTCCTCAGCAGCTGCCGGCTGAGCCGGTTCTTCGGCAGCATGCCCCACACGGCCTTCTCGATCGCTCGCCGAGGGTCCTTCTCGAGCAGATCGGCGTACGACGTGGCGGAGAGGCCGCCCGGGTAACCGGAGTGCCGGTAGGCCAACTTGGTCTGCCTCTTGTTGCCGGTGAGCGCAACCTTGTCGGCGTTGACGACGATCACGAAATCCCCGGTGTCGAGGTGAGGTGCGTAGATCGGCTTGTGCTTGCCGCGAAGGAGAGTCGCGGCCGAGACGGCCAGCCGGCCGAGGACGACATCCGTCGCGTCGATGACATGCCAAGCCTTGGTGACGTCGCCAGGTTTGGGACTGTACGTGCGCACGTCGATGACCTCGTCGTTGTTGAAGAACTGGTATGGGTGCCCGAGTGTGCTGTTGTGCCACCACTTCGAGCATTGCGACTGCTGGCGGCGATCACGGAATCGATCCGACTGCGGACACAACGACCGCCCAGAATACCCGTGTCCGGGCGGGAGGGTCAAAATTGCGCACGCAAAGGTGCCTGCCGCATTCGCCATCCGGCCCGGCCACCCGCGTTAGGGATGGGTATCCCGAACGCCTAGGTTGGGAACGCAACGACTCCGTCTCTCGAGGAGGACCGCAGCGTGTCTACCGACACTGCCTCCACCAGCACCTCAGCCGACTCCGCCACGAGTCCCGACGGCGAATTCGGCGGGCGCGCCAGCCTCACGATCCGCGACAACCGCACCGGCGCGGAGTACGACGTACCGATCGACAGCGACACGGTCCGCGCGGCTGACCTCGCCCAGATCAAGGCCGCGGACGACGGTTCCGGCCTCTCGGTCTACGACCCGGGGTTCGTCAATACTGCGTCGTGCCGCTCCGCGATCACGTTCATCGACGGCGACAAAGGAATTCTTGAGTACCGCGGCTACCCGATTGAGGTGCTCGCGGAGAAGTCGACGTACCTCGAGGTTGCCTATCTGCTCATTCACGGTGAACTGCCCACTCAGGAGCAGCACCAGGAGTGGGAGCACCAGATCACCTTCCACACGTTCGTGCACGAGAACATCAAGAGCTTCATGGAGGGTTTCCGGTACGACGCCCACCCCATGGGCATGCTGCTGGCGTCGGTCGGAGCGCTGTCGACGTTCTATCCGGAGTCGCGCGACATCATGAACCCTGAAGTGCGGGCATTGCAGGTGATCAGGCTGATCGCAAAGATGCCGACACTCGGGGCGTGGGCGTTTCGGCATGCCCAGGGCAAGCCCTACATCTATCCGGACAACGACCTCGGCTACGCCGCCAACTTCTTGTCCATGCTCTTCAAGATGAGCGAGCGCAAGTTCCACGCCGACGAGCGGCTCGTCAAGGCGCTGGAGGTGCTGTTCATCCTGCACGCCGACCACGAGCAGAACTGCTCGACCAACGCCGTACGTTCGGTCGGGTCGTCTCAGGTCGATCCCTACTCAGCGCTCGCCGCCGGAATTGGCGCGCTTTTCGGTCCGCTGCATGGCGGCGCGAACGAGGCCGTGCTCAAGATGCTCCGGCGGGTCGGCTCGGTCGATCAGGTGCCGGAGTTCATCGAGGGCGTGAAGAACGGCAAGGAGCGGCTGATGGGGTTCGGCCACCGGGTCTACAAGAACTACGACCCGCGCGCCAAGATCATCAAAAGGGCCGCCGAAGGCGTCTTCGAAGTCACTGGCGTCAACCCGCTGTTGAAGATTGCGGTCGAGCTGGAGAAGATCGCGCTCGAGGACGAGTACTTCGTGAGTCGGAAGCTCTATCCGAACGTCGATTTCTACAGCGGACTGATCTACGAGGCGCTGGCCTTCCCGCCGGAGATGTTCACGGTGCTCTTCGCCATCCCCCGGACGTCAGGCTGGCTGGCGCAATGGCTGGAACTCGTCGAGGACTCCGAGCAGAAGATCGCCAGGCCGCGGCAGATCTACACCGGCGCACGTACCCGCGAGTACGTGCAGTGCGCCGACCGCTGGAAGTAACCGGCCTCCGGCTGGGTACATCCACCGACATGCTGAGAACTCGCTCGATCGCAAAGATCACCGACGAAGAAGACCGACTCCTGCAGATCGTGTTCGACGTGCTTGCGACGTACAGGCTCACTACCTTGATCAAGGACGACAAGATCACCGAGGACATTCGCAAGGTGGTGTTCGACCGGTACGGCGAACCCAACGACGCGGACAGCCGCAAAGTCAGCTACCTGCTCAGCTGTCCGTGGTGCCTCAGCATCTACTTCGGAGGCCTGGCTGTGCTGGTTGGCGCGCGGTGGCCCCGGCTGTGGAAGCCGCTGTCGAAGGCGCTCTCGTACTCTGCCGTCACCGGTTTGCTGGCTGAGACACGGTCGAGCGTGCAAGAGCCGGAGCAGCCGCCCGACAAGCAAGTCGAGGACGCGCCGGACGCGAGCTTGCGCCCGCTGAAGTCCGGCTGATTCGGCGGGCTCGAACTGACTTCAGCGGACTCGAGCGACCCTCTTCTCGTCCCACACCGGCTGGTCCGACTCGTACACCGAGCCGTCAGCACCAAAGACCAGGAACCGGTCGAAGGATCGCGAGAACCAGCGGTCGTGGGTGACCGCGAGCACTGTTCCCTCGAAGCCCTCCAGGCCTTCCTCGAGCGCCTCGGCGGACTCGACGTCGAGATTGTCAGTCGGCTCGTCGAGAAGCAGCAGCGTGGCACCGGACAGCTCCAGGAGCAGAATCTGCAGCCGAGCTTGCTGGCCACCGGACAACGACTCGAATCGCAGCTCCGCCGCGTACGCCAGTTCGTAGCGGTCGAGCGCGCGTGACGCCTGTTCGCGCGGCATGCCCGCGCGGTGAGCGTCGCCGCGGTGCAGAACTTCTAGCAGCGTGCGACCGACGAGCTCTGGGTGAGCATGGGTCTGCACGAACCAGCCCGGCCGCACTCGAGCACCCAGGCGTGCCCGCCCCTCGTGTCGCACTGGAGCGATCGCCACCTCACCCACCGGGCGGTGCTCGACGTCGGGATCTGAGCCGCCGGCAGCCAGCAACCGCAGGAAGTGCGACTTGCCGGAGCCGTTCGAGCCGAGCACGGCAACCCGCTCGCCGTACCACACCTCGAGGTCGAACCGCTGCATCAGCCCGATCAGCTCGAGTGACTCGCAGATGACGGCGCGTTTGCCGGTGCGTCCACCGCTGAGCCGCATGCTGACCTGCTGCTCTCGCGGCTGGTTCTCCGGTGGCCCCGCCTCTTCGAACCGCCGCAACCGGGTGACTGCCGCGTGATATCGCGAAGCCATGTCCGCGTTGTACGCCGCCTTCTGCTTGTACATGAGCATGAGCGCTCGCAACTTGGCGTGATGCTCGTCCCAGCGTTTGCGCTGCTCCTCAAGGCGCGCGAACCGGTCGCGGCGAGCCGAATGGTACGTCGAGAACCCGCCCGGATGAACCCACGCGGTGTTACCGGAGGCACCGAGCTCTAGCGTGACGACGCGGGTTGCTGTGTTACTCATCAGCTCGCGGTCGTGGCTGACGAACAGCACGGTCTTGGGCGACTCGCGCAGCCGCTGCTCCAACCACAGCTTGCCGGGCACGTCGAGGAAGTTGTCGGGCTCGTCGAGGAGGAGGACCTCCTCCGGCCCTCGCACCAACGCCTCGAGGATCAACCGCTTCTGCTCACCTCCGCTCAGCGTGGTGAGGCCGCGATGCCGAGCCCGGTCGTAGGGCACGCCGAGCGCCGCCACCGTGCAGACGTCCCACAGCACCTCTGCGTCGTAACCGCCGGCGTCAGCCCACTCCGTGAGCGCTTCGGCGTACCGCATCTGGGTCTGTTCGTCGTCGGCCTCCATCATCGTCAGCTCGGCTGCCTCCAGTCGGGCGGCCGCTGACTGCACCCGCTGCGCCGCGACGGAAAGCAACAGGTCGTGCACGGTGGAGCCGGGATGCTCTTGCGTCAGCAGCTGGCGCATCACGCCAAGGCCGCCCGATCGTGTCACCACACCGCCATGCGCGATCAGGTCACCGATGATGATGCGAAGCAGCGTGGTCTTGCCGGCGCCGTTGGCTCCGACGAGAGCGATCTTTGCTCCCTCACCGACGCGGAACGACACGTCGTCGAGCAGCACTCTGCCGTCCGGCAGTTCGTACCGGACGTTCGCAACATCCACATGTCCCACGCCGCTCATCCTCCCCCGGCCCCGCAGCGGTCCGCACCCGCATTTCGATGAGCCGTCAGCTCACACCACCACGAGCGACGGCTCGCGCATCCACGAGTGACAGGTCAACGAGAGGAGAGGTCGGCGAGGGCGTCGGTGATAGCGCGGTGGAACGTGGGGTAGGCGTAGATCATCGACCGCAGGGAGTCGGTGGGCACCTCTGCGTGTACGGCGAGAGTCAGGACCCCGAGCACTTCGCCTCCGGTCGGCCCGACCGACGTGGCGCCGACCAGAACTCCTCGATCGGAGTCTTCCACCAGCTTGATGAGCCCCTCGTTGCCCACCTTGTGAATCCAGCCCCGTGATGACGCGGGGATCTGAGACTGCCCGACCCGCACGGTCAACCCATCGTCACGGGCTTGCTTTGCCGTGAATCCGACCGAGCCGACCTCCGGATCGGTGAAGGTGACCCGAGGGACCGCGCGGTAGTTCGCCGGAGCACCGCCCCGCTCGAGGATCCCCCGAACGGCTACGTCCGCCTGATACATCGACATGTGGGTGTATGCACCCTTGCCGGTGACGTCGCCGATCGCCCACAAGCCACCGAGGACGCGCATCCACTCATCGGTCTCCAGCGGGCGCACCGACGGGTCAATCCCCACCGATTTCAGTCCGACATGATTGGGACGACGCCCCGCCGCCACCAGCAGCTTCTCGCTCTCGAGGACCTGCTCCCCGAGGCGGACGCAGAAGCGGCCCTCGGCGTACTCGACGGAGTCAATGGTCACTCCGGTGTGAACCTCGATCCCCTCATTCCCGAAGACCTCAGCCACAACGTCGCTCGACTCCGGCTCTTCCAGAGCGAGGATGCGATCGGCGACCTCGAGCAGCGTGACGGCCACGCCGAACCGCGCGAACACCTGGCACAGCTCCGCGCCGACCGCGCCCCCACCGATCACGGTCACCGAGTCCGGCAGCTCCGTCAGCTGCACCGCGTCCCGGTTCGTCCAGTACGGCGTCTCGGCAAGCCCTGCGATCGGAGGTAGGGCGGGCGAGGTGCCGGGGTTGATGATCACCCCGACTCGTGCCTCGAAGGTCTCATCCCCCACCTGGACAATCCGCTCCCCCGCAAGGCACCCGTGCCCACGGACGAAGGTGACACCTGCCGCCTCCAGCCGCTCGACGGCGGCGTCGTCGGTCCAGCCTGTAGTGGCTTCCGCTGAGATGCGCTTCGCCACGACGGTCCAGTCAGGGCTTACCGTGCTGGTGCCGGAGAGGTCAGGGATTCGGCGGCCTTCGGCCAGCGAGCTGGCAGCGCGGATCATCATCTTGGTCGGGACACAGGCGTAGTACGGGCACTCGCCGCCAACGAGTCGCTGGTCGACCCCTACGACGTCAAGGCCAGCTTTAGCGAGCTCGGTGGCGGCATACTCTCCGCCAGGACCCAGACCTATAACGACAAAGTCGACGTGCCGGCTCATGCTCGACCTTCCTACTCGGGTTAGGGCTTCAGTGTGACGGTTGATCTTCACGGGTTGGGAGCCAGGTCTGCGACCATGATGAGGATGTCCGCGCCGCTACCGCCCGCGAGGGCGTCGAGCCTAGCTGCCGAGAGTGGCTGGGCTCCGGTTCACCTCGGGAAGTCCACGGCGACCGTCTTCCGAAGCAGCGACGGTCAGGTTCACGCGAAGTGTGCGGATGCGGGCGAGATTGACGAGCTTGCAGTGGAGCGGGACAAGATCCGCTGGCTCGCGCACACAGGGATCCCTTGTCCCGACGTCGTCGACTGGATCGAGACGAGCGCAGGCGCAGTACTGGTAACCACGACGCTTGCGGGCATCCCAGCCAGCGACATCCCGCCAGAGCGAGTTCCGCGTGCGGTCGACTCGCAGGCAGAGCTGCTGAGACAGCTGCACGCATTGGCAGTGGAGGACTGTCCGTGGGTACGGCGACTGGACTTCACTTTGAATGCCGCGGCACGGGCGGTGGAGACCGGTGAGGTCGACGTGGACGACTTCGACCGGGACCGTCGAGGACGCAGCGCCCGAGACCTGTTGACC